>CATYJC010000111.1 GCA_958407555.1 uncultured Collinsella sp.
CGCAGGTAGATCTCGGGGTCGGGCTTAAACGCGCTGCACTCGTGACCGCTGATGGTGTAATCCAGCACATCGGCAATGCCGGCGATCTCCACCAGCTCGTCAATAAGCTCGCGATAGGACGAGCTCGCGATGGCGCACTTCACGCCGCGCTCGTGCAGCTCACGCATCACCGGCTCCGTCTGCTCGTTGAGCAGCTCGGCATACGGAACGGGATGGTCCGGGCTATAGACCTGCTTGTACTCAACGCGCAGGCGTTCGCGCAGCTCAACATCGTCGGGCACCAGCGCCTCCCAAATGGCAGGCTCGTTAGACCCCGAAAGATCGGGGATCTCGTCAAAGTGGAAGCCCTTCTCCTCCATAAACGCCACGCGACGACGGTTGTAGAACCACTCGGTATCGACCAGCACGCCGTCCATGTCAAACAGCACTGCCTTGATCATACGCATCTCCTCCCACCTGCCAAAAAGGGACAGGTTTATTTTGGTAGGTTTTATCTGGGATTTGCGACGCGACAGACACGCCCTCCCCAGAGCAAAAAAGGGGACGGGGCGCAAAACCCCATCCCCTCTCAATCAACCCGTAAGGTCTACTTACTTGTGATTAGTAGGAAAGCTTCCACATGTAGCGACGCATGGTCAGCGGGTGCTGACGGGCCTCGGCGATCTGGTTGCCGTACTCGCGCATAACGGCGAGGTGCAGCAGCGGGTTGAAGTAGGTGACGACGCTCGCGGGCACGGCGTCAGCCAGGCCGTAGTCCTTGGAGTCGATCAGAGCGACCTTGGCGCCCATGCGCTCAAGGAAGGTGAGGGCGCGGGCGTCCATCGGACGGGTGGCGCCATCGGACATGAAGAAGACGTAGGGCTTACCCTCGGTGGAAACCTCGAACGGGCCGTGGAAGTACTCGCCGGTGTTGTAGGCGGCGGCGTCGATCCACTGCATCTCGGTGAACAGGAAGGCGGCGTGAGAATAAGCCATCTTCTCGGAGGCACCGGAAGCCATGAAGTAGATCATCTTGTCGTCCTTGAAGTCCTCGGCGAACTTCTTGGCGAGCTTCTTGCAGTGCTGAGCGGCGTTCTCGCAGAGCTCGAAGACGTTGGTGAGGCCGGTGATCATGTCCTCGTAGTGGTCATAGCCCTCGGTCTGCTGAAGGATCTCGACAGCAAGAGCGATGGCGTAGCCGGGCTTCTCGCACTTGGCAGCGAAGTTGGCGTGGAAGCCGTGAACGATGACGTAGTCAGCGTCGACGGTCAGAGCGGAGCCAGCCTTGTTGGTGAGGGAGACGACCGGGCAGTTGTGCTTCTTGGCGGTCTTGTTGGCCTCGACGGTCTCGGGCGTGGAGCCACCGAGGGAGCAGGTGATCACGAAGGTGTGCTCGTTGACCCAGGAGGGCGTGTCGTAGTTGAACTCGTTAGCGGTGAAGATCTGAACGTTCAGCTTGTCCGTGTTGTTGGCCAGGAAGTACTTGGCGGGGTACAGGTCGGACATGGAAGCACCGCAGCCGACGAAAGCGACGCTGTGGATCTCGTGGTTGGACAGGACGTCAGCGACGATCTGCTTAGGGAGGTTAAGGTCGATCTCGTACATCTGACACATTCCTTTCGATTTTTTGCGGCGCCACATTGCCGGACGCTCGCAGGGTTACCGTGATTTGGACCGAGTCGCCGGCCCGTTGAGGATGCGACAAGGGGACTGCCCCATTGTCGCATTTTGGGAATGGAAGCCTGCCTGGGGTATGGGATGCCAGGCAGGCCCCCGGGGGAAAGCGGTTAGACGATTGGTCGCGACTAGGCCAGGATGCCGGCCGCGGAGAGGGCGATGCCGCCCACGATGGCGATCACGAGAAGCCAACCGGTGTTGACGTTCTTCTTGATGAGCCAGTACATAAGGCCAGTGAGGCCAAGGGAAATCATCTGGGGCATCATGCCGTCCAGGATGTCCTGGATCACGACGGTGCCCTCAGCGAACTGCAGCGGGGTGGTGGCGCCGATCAGCGTAGCGATCATGCCGCCCACGGACATAAGACCCACGATGCCGCAGACATACATGAGCTTCTCCATGAGGTCGCCGCCCTGAAGCTTGCTCAGGTACTCGTGGCCGCCCTGATAGCCCATCTTGGCTGCGAACCAAGTGATCACCACAGAGGGGACGATGGAGATGAGCATGGCCAGGATCGGACCCATGATGGAGCCCTGCTGAGCCAGCTGAACGCCCAGGCCAAAGGCGATAACGCGGATGGTGCCCTGGAAGAAGGAGTCACCGATGCCGGAAAGCGGACCCATGAGGGAGGTCTTGACCGCATTGATCGAATCGGGATCGAAGTTCTCGGGATCCTTAGCGTACTCCTCCTCCATGGAGGCGGAGAGGCCCAGGATGAAAGCGCTCGTCTGCGGGGTGCAGTTGTAGAACGCCATGTGACGGTGGTAAGCCTCTTTCTTAGCAGCGAGCTGCTTGGGGTCGGACTCATCCGGATAGAGGCGATCGAGCGTGGGAACCATGCCGTAGAGGAAGCCCATGTTCATCTGACGCTCGTAGTTCCAAGAGGCCTGGATGGCCCAGGAGCGCCAGAAGAACTGGCTGACCTTCTTGTTCAGGGACACGTCCTTGGTTGCGGTTGCCATAGTGTGTTCCTCCTTAGTCTTCGTCGTCTTCGAGCGGATCGTAGTCGGAATCGACACCGGCGGCTGCATGGGAACCGTTGAACTTGAAGCCCATGAAGACGACAGCCAGGCACACACCGATCAGAGCGACCGCGATGACGGACAGGTTGAGGTAAGCGGCGAGCAGGAAACCGATGAACAGGAACGGAGTCATGCCCTTCTTGATCATCATGGTGAGCAGCAGGGCCAAGCCGTAGGCGGTCATGATCTTGGTCGAAACGTTAAGACCAGTGGACAGCCACTCGGGAACCATGTTGACGATGGCCTGAACCAGGTCGGTGCCAACAAAGACGGCGAGGAAGATCGGCAGGAAGTACATGACGGCGTACAGACCGGAGCCGGCGCAGATGTGCATACGGTAGGCGGTCTTGAACTTTCCGTTATCGATCGCGCTATCGGCCACATGGGTGAGGGCGGCGATGATGGAACGGAACACGATGCCGAGGAGCTGACCCAGGACGGCGACCGGGATGGCGATCGTCATGGCGGTCTCGGCGGAAGCATCGGTCAGGCACGCAAAGGCAGCGGCCACGATGCCGCCCAGGACCATATCGGGCGGAACGGCGGCGCCGACCTGCACCAGGCCCATGGACACGAGCTCGACGGCGGCACCGACGGCAAGGCCGGTGGGCACATCGCCCAGCAGCAGACCGACGAGCGTAGCGCCAACGAGGGGCTGCTCGAAGTTAAGACGACCGAGCAGGCGGGAGTCCCACATGCAGAACACGCCGACGAGGCCGACGAGCACCGCACTGATGAACGTATTCATACCCTTCTCCTTTCAGTCAGGCAAAAGCCTGGTTGATTACAGCTTGGCGTCGATGTCGACGCTCTGATACGTAGGGGTCTGCTGGACATAGAGCTTGATGCCCATGTCGAGCAGCTGGTTGACGTCGGCCTTCTGGGTGGCGTCGAGGAAGACGGAGCTGTCCTTGCCGCCAATCTGATCGGCACCGTCGTGGTTGGCGGTGGCGCCCAGGTTGATGGCGTCGAGCTTGTAGCCCTGGCAGAACTGCAGCATCTCGGCCGTGTTGCCAAAGACGAACATGACGCGCTCGCCGAGGGTGTTGAGCTTGTCCATCTTGGCGAGGGCACGCTCGACGGTGAAGACGTTCAGGCGCACGCCCTGGGGCTTGGCCAGCTTAAGAGCGCCCTTCTTGATGTCATCGTTGGCGGCAGCGTTGTCGACGACGATGATGCGCTCGGCCTGAACCTTGGTGGTCCAAGTAAAGACGACCTGGCCGTGCAGCAGACGGTAGTCAAGACGTGCGAGGACGATCTTGGCGGGACCGGAGCTGTGACGGGACGCCTTGGCCTTCTTGGCGGGAGCCGCGGCGGCCTCGACCGGTGCGTTGGGGTTGGTCAGACCGGTGCGGGCCTCGTTGATGAGGGCCGCGAGCTCGGCGCCCTTGACGGGGACGGGGCTCATAGCGAGCGTGAGCGCCAGCGGGATGTTGAAACCGCTGACAACCGTGAACTTCGTGCCGTTCTTGGAAAGCTCGACCATGTTGTTGTTGACCGAGCTGCCGAGCATATCGGTCAGCACATAGACGGTGTCGTCCGCGTTGAACGTGGCGATCATGGCGTCCACCTTATTGGTGATGGGCTCCTTGTCGTCACGAGCAAGCGACACGACGTGGACGTTCGACACGTCGCCGAGAACCATCTCGAGCGTGTCTTTGGCGCCTGCGGCCAGGCCGCCATGAGATGCGAGAATGATCTGATTCATCTTGCCTCCTCCTTTTCGTTATGGTCATTATAACGTCTTATACGTTGCTTATATTGCTAATTAGTATAAAGACCGTTCGCGGGTGAAAATCGACCGTTGACGGGTTTAACGTACTTGAAACGTTGGAGCTGAGTAGGCCGGCGCTGGCTGGATAACCCCAGGTCAGACCCTGCGCGCAATCCTCTATCGCACGAAGTACCAGGGGCTTTCCTGCACGGTGGGTTCCAGCGCAATGCCGGTGCGCTCCTTAAACAGATCCATGTCCTGCGATTTCTCCGTCCACCACGCGTTGGGCTTAAAGGTCATGCTCTCGACAATACGTTTGACAATGACGCTGTTGCGCAGCTTGGAGAAGTCGGTGTTCATGATCAAGATGGAAGCGAGCACCAGCGCGATGCCCAAGACCTTGATCGCGCCGGCGGACTCGGCATAGATGCCAATACCGACCAGAACGGTCGCCACGGTTTCGAACGAAGCCACGACCGGCACCTTCGACGTCTCAAGACCCATCGAAAGGCCCTGCATGTAAAAGATGTACGCAAGAGCCGTCGGAATAAAGCCAAAGCCCGCGAACAACAGAATGAGCTGCGGGGACATTGCCGCGGCCATATCGGACCACGGAGCCGAAAGCACCGCCATAAAGCATCCGCCAAAGACAAAGCCCCAAAACGTCACCGCCAGCGGATGCAGCGTCTTGGTGGCCATGCGACTAAACACAGCCAGCAGCGCACCACAAAGGCCCGCAATCACGCCTGACGTGACGCCCCAAACCGAGAAATGGAAACCGGACAGGTCGCCGCTCGTCACCGCGAGCACGCAACCCACAATGTTAAAGACGATGGCGACGAGCTTGTTGTAGGTCACGTCCTCGCGATAAAGCACACGGCCGAGCACGACGCCAAACACCGGCGAGGTATAGAGCAGCACCGAGGCCGTGGACATGCCGACCTCGCCCATGCACTCGTAATAGCAGGTGTTGGCGACGGCCAAGCCGACGATACCGACAAGCGCGCAGGGGACGAGCTCTTTAGGACTTGCCTTGAACAGGGCCAGCGGACCCTGAACCACGGTAGACCCCTCACCCGGACGGCAGCCCATAAACATCAGGACCGGCGCCAAGATAAGCGCTCCGACCAACAAGCGAAAGGCAGCCATGCTCTGGGACGAAACGCCCATGGCCGAGATGCCGTTTACAAAGATTCCGATGCTGCCCCACATAAGCGCGGCGATCAGCACCAGCACATAGCCCAGATTGCTTTTCTTCAACGCAGCCTCC
>CATYJC010000112.1 GCA_958407555.1 uncultured Collinsella sp.
CCACGTTCCCCAATATCCTCGTCTCGGCCAACAAGGGCATCGGCGTCGCCATGGCGTCTGACATCTGCGGCTTCAACCTCAACGAGGTCTGCACCGCCACCATGCACTACCTGCAGGATCCCGACTGCGACCTGCTCGAGTATATGCCCATGCCCGACTTCTCTACCGGCGGCGAGATCATCTACCGCCGCGAGGAGATGGAAAAGATTATCGAGACCGGCCTTGGCAGCTTCCAAATCCGCTCCCGCTGGCGCTGGATTCCCGAAGAGCGCATCATCGAGGTCTACGAAATCCCCTACACCACCAAGACCGATGTCATCATCGAGCGCATCGTCAAGCTTTCCAAAGAGGGCAAGGTCAAGGAGATCGCTGACATCCGTGACGAGACCGACCTGTCGGGTCTGCGCATCGCCATCGACCTTAAGCGCGGTGTCGACCCCGACAAGCTCATGGCCAAGCTCTATCGCTCGACCACGCTGCAGGATTCGTTCTCGTGCAACTTTAACGTGCTGGTCGACGGCTATCCCCGCGTTATGGGCGTGCGCCAGATCTTGCACGAGTGGGTCAAGTGGCGTATTGAGTCCACGCGCCGCCGCATTAACTTTGACCTGGGCAAAAAGTCCGAGCGTCTGCACCTGCTGCACGGCCTTGAGGCAATTCTGCTCGACATCGACAAGGCCATCGCCATCATCCGTGGCACCAAGCTCGAAGCCGAGGTCGTGCCCAACCTTATGAAGGGTTTCGACATCGACGAGACCCAGGCCGAGTTTGTTGCCGAGCTTAAGCTCCGCAACATCAACGAGGAGTACATCCTCAACCGCACCAAGGACATCGCCAAGCTCGAGGGTGAGATTGCCGAGCTTGAGGAGATCCTCTCCAGCGAGGAGAACATCAAGAAGGTCATCAGCGACGAGCTGGCCGCAGTCAACAAGAAGTACGTGATGCCGCGCCGCACGGGCAGGATCGAGCCCCATGAGGTCATCGAGGTAAGCCCGGAGCCCGAGGTCGAGGAATATCCGGTCACCATCATGCTCTCGCGCGATGGCTACCTTAAGAAGATGACGGACCGCGTGCTCAAGAAGGCGACCACGCTCAAGTACAAGGACGGCGATAAGCCCTTTATCGAGTTCCCGTCCTCCAATACGCACGAGCTGCTGGTCTTTACCAACAAGAGTCAGGTATACAAGTGCAAGGTCGCGGCGTTTGAGGATACCAAGTCGGCCCAGCTGGGCTCGTACCTGCCCACCGACCTCGAGATGGAACCCGACGAGAGTGTCATCTGGGTCATCGACCCCGAGGACTACAAGGCCGACGTGCTGTTTGTCTTTGAGAACGGCCGCGTGGTGCGCGTCGCGCTTTCTGGATACGTCACCAAGACCAACCGCAAGCGCCTCAAGAACGCCATCTACGGCGGCAGCAAGCTGCTGTATGCCCAGGTGCTCAAGGAAGATCGCGACATCGCACTGGTCTCGAGCGACTATCGTTTGATGAACTTCAACACGTCGCTGCTCAAGACCAAGACGACCACCAACACGCAAGGCGTCCAGGCTTTCACGGCCAAGAAGGGCCGCTCGGTCACCACCGTCGGCACGACCGAGGAGATTCTTGGCGCCGGCGTCTCCGCCGAGAAGTTCACCGCGCAGAGCCTCCCCTCCGCCGGTGCCCTCATGAAGGAAAACGACATGCCGAGTTTGTTTGACTAAAACAACGGCGGCCAAACCGTCATGATTTTACAAGGCAGCGGGGCCCGGAGTGCAGCAACATCGCGCTCCGAGCCCCGCTCGCTGCAACGTAGTCGGAATAACAGAACTCCCCGTTTTTCACTCCTGCAATCCCACGGCACAAGACATGTTAAGCCGTTAGCAAAACTTGCAAAATTTAGCAAAAGTTGCAAAAGCTAGCAAAACCTGCAAAGGGGCCACCATGGATCGCAGCAAATGTCTCCGCCATGCCAGGCATGCTCGAAGATATTATCGAGCGAACCAAAGAAGCCGCAGATAGCTACCTTTCACAGCCTCACGTGCGCATAAACGGTGTTCAAATTGGTCCAGTGGGCCTCGATTGGACATATGCTCAAGAGGCCCAGGGCAACTGGCGTACACGCATGAATGGCATCTTTAAACAACTCGAAAAACATGACATCGGACTTCTCATCACCATCGATGAAGTCACAGTCGATCTCGAAGAAATGCTTCAATTTGCCTCTGTTTACCAGCACTTTGTACGCGAAGGTAAAAAAGTTGCCCTACTCATGGCAGGACTGCCCTACAAAGTATCGGCGTTGCTGCGTAACGATTCCGTCTCGTTCCTCAGGCGTTCCCAATATCATCAGTTAGGACGAATCACTGACGTTGAAATTGCAAACGCCTTTCGCAAAACCGTTGAGGCCGGAGGCCGCTCAATCACACCAGAAGCGCTCGAGGATGCTGTGAAGGCCGTCGACGGATTCCCCTACATGATGCAGCTCGTCGGATATCGCACATGGGATGTTTCGGAGAACTCGCCCAAAATCAGTGCACCTGATGTACAGCAGGGTTCTCTGCTTGCCCGCATGGAGCTGCGCGATCGAATTCTCGAAACGACCTATCGGGAGCTTTCCGATAAAGACATTGAGTTTTTGCTCGCGATGCTGCCCGATTCTGGCCCCAGCAGGGTCTCGGAGATAGCCAAGCGCATGGGCGTCGCCAGCAACTACGCGAGCCAGTACAAACGCCGCCTGCTCGAGGACGGCGTCATCGGGGAACGCGGACGTGGCCTCGTCGGATTCGACATCCCCGCATTCAAGGAATTCTTGAGCGAGAAGACGTTTTAGCACGCCAGGATTGTCCGCAAGGGCAAAAGCGCATAGCAATCAACGATTTACCTGACAAGGATGGCGAGTACTTCCAATAACGCTGATTGCCATGCGTTCTTCTTGTCCTTAGGCGAGCTTGCGAGCGAGCTCTCGCGCCTCTTCCAACTTGGGCGAGGAGACCATGCTGTCGCGCTCGGTCATACCGCTGATGGTGACAATGCCCTGGTCCTCCCACTTGCAGTACGCGCAGGTTGACTTGTACATAGCGATCGCCGCATCATAGACGCCCTCGCTGTGGCTATCGAGCAAAAGAGCCGTCTTGGTGAACGGAAATCCCGTGGCGCCGAAGGCGTACAGACGGTCGATGGCGGCCTTTTCCTGCGCGGTGATATCGAACCAGTAGATAGGCGAGGCGAAGACGACCATATCTGCGTCTTTCAGCGACTCGATCACACCGGCCATGTCATCCTTCTGCACGCAGACGCCCTCATGGGCGAAGCAGTACTGGCATCCCAAGCAGCCGGCAATCTTTTTGCTGGCAACGCGGACGACCTCGACCGTATTGCCGCCCTCACGCGCAGTCTCGGCAAACGCCTCGACCATGGTGTCGGTATTGGCTCCCTTGCGCGGGCTGCCGCTCAATACAACGATTTTCATAGGATTCCCTCTCCTTCATGCTGCAGGCGCGCAGCATGTTTTCTTGTAACCAAAACGAATGGAGTTAATCAATCGCCTCGTTTTCGCTACTCCCACTCAGTGACTAATCCAGTCTGAGTGTTGTCGATGCGTGTCGCATCGTGCCGCCCAAGGGCTGATTCGTGCGCAATTTGGGCGAATCAGGCCCTTGATTCGCGATTTCGGGAATGACTCAATTGATTCGCAAAACCGCAGGTCGCTCCTTTAATCACTCTCTGGTTTCCGCCGGGGTTCGTAGCGGGTAGCGTGAAAAGGGGCGATTCAAAGGGTCGGAGAGATGCCTATAGCGCAATCATCTGGTATTGGCGCGGTGAGGGACTTCTCACCTCCATCAGTCCAAATCGTCAAGCTCCGATAGCCTTGCGAGCTCGATGGCCGAATCGACCGCCTCTTCGAAATCGACGCCTTCCGCATAGGGTGATGTCGAGACGTAAGAGGACCAGATGCCCCGCATCATATCGGATCTTCTGACCTCGCCGAGCACAGCCTCGTAGTCGCCCATCTTGCCGAGTGAACCGCGTCTGGAGGCGGTGGCGACAACGGCTTCGTGCAGGGAATCCCGCCAGCCGCATTAACCCCTCGCCCGCGTAAGACGTCGAGCCAGAGAATAAGAACCTATTTCCCGTCATGGATTGGGTTTACCTGCATGACTAGAGCCCTGGTGCAATTGGCTGGATCACCGTTCCGAGAACCGGTATCGACCTGCCTGTCCGCCAAGCTCCTTCTTCAGCTCCAGCCTAGTATCTGACTCGCGCCGCTATAAGCGAAAACCGGAGAGATGCGTCTTAGCCAAGAAAAAAGGTTAGCCTCATCTTACTGTATGATTCGTGTGTTATAGTTAGATGGCTCTAACTGTTTGGGGGCGATAGCCATGCACGAACGCAAGGGCTTCTGGGACAAGAATGCCGGTCGATACGACCGTTTCATGCGAAACGACCGGGCGGCGTATGAGAAGATGTATGGGCTGATCGGGCCGGTTGTGAAAGCAAAAACCGTACTGGAGGTTGCCACCGGCACGGGGCTTATCGCAAAGAGCATCGTGAATGCGGCGGCGCACATCGAGGCTACGGACGCTTCTGCAAAGATGATCCTTGAAGCAAAGCGGGACAATCAATCCGCAAAGCTGCACTTTTCCGTACAAGATATGTTCCGCCTGCCCTATGCACAGAAGTCCTTCGAAGTGGTGATCGCGTCCAACGCGCTTCACATAGTGCCGCATCCGGAAAAGGCCCTGCAAGAAATCAGGCGGGTGCTGAAGGACGACGGCGTGCTCATCGCGCCAACCTTCACCCACGCGGGAAACTCGGTTTCCGGCAAGGCAAAAGCCTTTTTCATGAGTATGGCGGGGTTCCCCCTCCACAGCAGGTGGACAAGCGAGGAATACCTGCGTTTCCTGCGTCAAAACGGCTGGGCGGTGCAGAAAAGCGCGGTGCTGAAGGCCTCGTTCCCGCTGACCTATGCGGAATGCACGAAATCGGAGGGGCCAGATGTCGTTCTTTGAAAACACCCGCAAGCCCGTGGGCCTCGGCGGGAAACTTATGGTTGCCATGATGAATCTGGGCCACAGCCCTGTGGCGCGGTGGGGACTTCAATTTCTACGACTTGCGCCAAATGCCAAGGTGCTGGATTGCGGCTGTGGCGGCGGGGCGAACATAAAACGGCTGCTGGAAAAATGCCCGCATGGCGTCGTCAAAGGCATCGACTATTCGCCCGTCAGCGTGGAGAAGGCTAGAAAGCTCAACCGAACTGCAATTCAGGAGGGGCATTGCGCCGTTCTGCAAGGCAGTGTGGCGGATATGGTATTTGAGGACGTCATGCGGGCATTTTTGCATCCATCCTGCACATGGCAATAGGCATGATGGTCATAGCGGCTGTGCCGGCGGCAATTATGACAGTTTTTATTCACTGAGGAAGAAACCTATGAAATGTAAAATTGAGAAAAACACCGTGCAGGAGACGCTGATCCTCCCGCTGTATTCCCGGAAGCTGT
>CATYJC010000113.1 GCA_958407555.1 uncultured Collinsella sp.
TCGAACATCGTCTGCTGCAGCACGTCCTCGCAGATGGAGCGCAGGCCGCGGGCGCCGGTCTTGCGGGCGAGCGCCATGCGGGCGATCTCGTGCAGGGCCGCGTCCTCAAACTCAAGCTCAACGTCCTCGAGCTGGAACATCTTGCGGTACTGGCGCACCACGGCGTTCTTGGGCTCGGTCAGAATCGACACCAAGTCGTCCTCGTCAAGCGCCTGCGTCTGGGTGACGACGGGCGTACGTCCCACAAACTCGGGGATCATGCCAAAGGCGTTAAGGTCCTGCGGGAGCACCTGGCGCAGCAGGTCGTTCTCGTCGACCGAGGTGGGGCCGGCGATCTCGGAGTTAAAGCCCACGCCCTTGTTGCCCACGCGATCGGCGATGATCTTGTCCAGACCCACAAAGGCACCGCCGCAGATGAACAGGATGTTGGTCGTGTCGATCTGCAGCAGCTCCTGCTGGGGGTGCTTGCGGCCGCCGGTGGGCGGAACGCTTGCCACCGTGCCCTCAAGAATCTTAAGCAGCGCCTGCTGAACGCCTTCGCCCGAAACATCGCGGGTGATGGAGAGGTTCTCGGCCTTGCGGGCGATCTTGTCGATCTCGTCCACGTAGATAATGCCAACCTGCGCGCGCTCAATGTCGCCATCGGCGGCATTGATGAGCTTGAGCAGGATGTTCTCCACGTCCTCGCCCACGTAACCGGCCTCGGTGAGCGCCGTGGCGTCGGCGATGGCAAACGGCACCTCGAGGATGCGCGCAAGCGTCTGGGCGAGCAGCGTCTTACCGGTACCGGTGGGACCGAGCAGCAAAATGTTGGACTTGGCGAGCTCCACCTCGTCCATATCATCGTCGAGCTGCGAATCCAGACCGTCGTCAAAGGCCGAAAGCGCGGCGCCACCCTCGATCACGCGGCGGTAGTGGTTGTACACGGCAACCGACATGGCGCGCTTGGCGTCCTCCTGGCCCATGACATAGGCCGAAAGCTCGTCATAGATCTCGTGCGGCGTCGGCACATGCGTAATGACCTGGCGCGCGTCGTCCTCGAGCTCAAAGCCCTCGGCCTCGGGATCCATGGCAGGCTGAGACGAAGCCTGGCCGTGATCGTTGAGGAAACCCGGCAGTTTGCCGTTGCGGGCAGCGTCCATAAAGTCCGAAGCCAGCGACTCCTCCAGGATCTCGGAGCAGGCGGCGACGCACTCGTCACAGATGAAGATGTTGGTCGGACCCTTAACAAGGCGGCGAACCTGACCCTGCTCTTTTCCGCAGAAGGAGCAGCGGATGGGGTTGCCGTTCTCGTCGAAGTTGTCCTGCATGTTACCGGCCATCCTAGGCGTCCTTCGCGGCGAGGTCGCGCGAGGTGACAATGCGGTCGATCAGGCCGTAGTCGAGGGCCTCGGCAGCGGTCAGGTAGTTGTCGCGCTCGGTATCGGCCTGGACCTTCTCGATGGGCTGGCCCGAGGCGTCGGACAGGATCTGGTTGAGCTCGCGGCGGGTCTTCTTAATCTCCTCGGCCACGATCTCGATCTCGGTCTGCTGACCCTGGGCTCCGCCGCTGGGCTGGTGAATCATGACCTTGGAGTGCGGCAGGCAGAAGCGCTTGCCCTTGGCGCCGGCCGAAAGCAGCACGGCGGCCATAGACGCGGCCATACCCACGCAAATGGTGGAGACCTGCGGCTTAATGAAGTTCATGGTGTCAAGAATCGCCAGGCCGGAGTAGACCTCGCCGCCGGGCGAATTGATGTAGAGCGAGATATCCTTCTCGGCATCCTGGCTCTCAAGATGCAGCAGCTGGGCAACGACCAGGTTGGCGCTGACGGAGTTGATCTCCTCGCCCAAGAAGATGATGCGGTCGTTGAGCAGGCGCGAATAGATATCGTAGCTGCGCTCACCGCGCGGCGTCTGCTCGATAACGTATGGCACGAGGGCGGAATCGAACTTAGCGATCATACGCATCTCCATTTCTCTCTTGCGGACCAAATTGGTTCTAGATAAACGTACGGTGCCCGCATGCTATGCATTGGCTGGCACCGTACGAAGCTACCGGATAACCGGTGTATAACTTTACCCCATCACGGGCGCACGCATGCGCTCGCGAGCAAGGTGGCGAGAATTACTCGGCGTCCTTGGCGGTCTCGTCGACCTCGGTCACCTTGGCGTTCTCGACCAGGTGGTCGACGGCCTTGGAGCGACGGATGGACTCACGGACGGCAGGCATGCGGCCGTCGGCGATGAACTCAGCCTTGGAAGCCTCGACGTCCTTGACGCCGGCCTTCTCGAACTCGGCGTTGATGTCGTCCTCGGTGACCTCGATCTTGAGCTCGCGGGCGAGGGCGTCGAGAGCCAGGGACTCACGGGCAACGTCGTTGGCCTGCTTGTGCAGGTCGCCGATGAACTGCTCCATGGTCAGGCCGGAAGCGGGCAGCCAGGTGTCCAGCGTCATGCCGCGGGCAGCGAGGTTGGACAGGAAGTTCTGGCCAAGCTCCTCAAAGACGGACTGCTCATAGTCGGCGTCCATCTCATCGAGCTGCAGGCGCTCGGCGAGAGCGGAGACGCAACGGTTCTCCTTCTCGGCCGGGAGGCGGGAAGCCTTGTCCTGCTCGATCTCGATCTTGATGGCGTCGCGCATGGCGTCGATGCTGTCGAAGCCAAAGTCGGACTTGACGAGCTCGTCGGTGAGCTCGGGGGTGTTGCGGACCTTGATGCCCTTGACGGTGACCTCGACGGTGTGGGTCTCGGCCTCCTCGTCCTCCTCGACCTCGTCGGTCCAGGTGACGGTCTTGACGTCGTCGACGTTAGCGCCGATCAGGGCCTCGTTGAACTCCTTGGGGTTGCTGTCGCTACCGGCGATGAGCATGCGGCCCTCGGCGGCAAAGTTGTCGGCGTTCTCGACGGCCTTGAGGTCGACGGTGACGTAGTCCTCGGCCTCGACGGCGCGACCCTCGACGTCCTCGAAGGTGGAACGGTAGTTGAGGAGCATCTCGACCTGGTTGTTGATCTCGGACTCGGTGACCTCCGCAGGGGGCATCTCGATCTCGACGGCGTCGAAGGAGGAGAGCTCAGCGGCAGGACGCAGGGAGAACTCGACGGTGTAGGTGTAGTCCTCGTGATCCTTGGCGAGGTCGAGCTCCTTGTAGTCGCCGCTCTTGGTGGGGACGATGTCCAGCTCGTTGAGGACGGCGGGCTCGTTGGCGGCGATCAGGTCGTTGGTGGCCTGAGCGAGGGTAGCCTCGGCGCCAAGAGCAGAGTCGATGACCGGACGGGGGGCCTTACCGGCGCGGAAACCCGGGAAGCGGTACTTCTTGGCGGTCTCCTTGTAGGCCTTCTTGATCGCGGCGTCGACGTCGGCGGCCGGGATGGTGACCGTAGCGGTGAGCTTGGCGTCCTTGACGTCAGAAGCGGTGATGTTCAACACGTTCCTCCTCATACTGCCCAGCTTATCTGAGGTGCTGGTACCTTTATGCAACAAGCGTCGCGAGGGCATAAGCCGACGCGGGTGCGTTGGTGCGGGCGAAAGGACTCGAACCTTCACGGGAATCCCACCAGAACCTAAATCTGGCGCGTCTACCAATTCCGCCACGCCCGCATGAGCGCACAGACTAGGAATGATAGCAGATACGGGCGACATGCGCACGCACACGTTTTACAGGCTCACGACCTCACCACGAGTGCAGAAGGCGGGGCGAGTTGCCCCGCCCCGCCAATTACGACTTGTTCGCTGACCCGCTACTCCCCCAGCAGGGCCTTCTCGGGCGTGATCGGCAGCGAGCGTACCTGATGTCCGGTGGCGTGTGCCACGGCCGAGGCCACGGCGGCGAGCGGCGTGTTGATGACGACCTCGCCGATCGACTTGGCGCCAAACGGGCCCGTCGGCTCGTAGCTCGGCTCAAAGGCCACGCGAATGCTGCCGATATCCAGGCGCGTGGGCAGCTTGTAGCTCATAAAGTTGCCGGTCCGCAGACGGCCGCGGTCATCGTGCTCGACGATCTCGTAGAGCGCGTGACCGATACCCTGGGCAATGCCGCCCTCGGCCTGGACGCGCGCGAGCGCCTCGTTGATCACGGTGCCGCAGTCGACGGCTGCCGCATAGTCCACCACAGTCACCTTGCCGGTGGCCTTGTCGACCTCGACCTCGGCAATACCGGCCATAAACGGCGGAGGCGAAACGGGCAGGCAGGCAGAGGCATGCGAGGTGAGCGCGTCGCCGCCCGCGATGTTCTTGACGCACAGGTTGGCAAAGTCGCGCAGCGTGAGGTAGCGGTTCTGCTCGCGCGCGGCACGCTCGTCGGACAGGCGCACGTACTGGCCATCGAAGACCACGTCGGCGGCGTCCATATCCCACATCTGGGCTGCCTTGGCGCAAATCTTCTCACGCAGCTCGGTCGCGGCGTTCTTAGCGGCAAGGCCCGTCACGTACGTACCCGAGCTCGCGTACGAGCCGGCGTCGAACGGCGACACATCGGTGTCCACGCCGCGTACCACAATGAGCGAGCTCTCCACACCCAGCTCCTCGGCGGCGATCTGCGCCAGGATAGTGTCGACGCCCATGCCGTTATCGGTGGCGCCGGTGCCGATGGTAATGAAGCCGTCCTCTTCCAGGCGCATGTCGATGCCGGCGATGTCCACGTTGGAAATGCCAGAGCCCTGCATGGTGAGCGCGCAGCCCAGGGCGCGCACGCGGTCGCCCAGGTCCACAGCCAGCGGCTTGTCGCGCCAGCCGATCATGTCCATCGCGCGCAGCAGGCAGCGGTCGAGCGCGCAGGCGTTGAGCTTCTCGTTGTAGTACTGCGGCATGACCTCGCCCTCGCGCACAATGTTCTTAAGGCGCAGGTCAGCGGGATCCATGCGCAGCATGTCGGCAAGCTCGTTGACGGCGCTCTCGACGGCAAACTGGCCCTGGGTGGCACCGTAGCCGCGATACGCGCCGCCGCGGTTGGTATTGGTGTAGACGGCGTCCCAGCTAAAGCGACTCGCCTTCACGTGGTTGTAGATGGGCAGGCTCTTGTGGCCCGAAAGGCCGATCGTCGTGGTAGCGTGCTCGCCATAAGCACCGGCGTTGGACAACGTATGCAGGTCGATGGCCGTGATGGTGCCGTCGTTCATGGCGCCCAGCTTAACGGTCATCTGCATCTGGTGACGCGAGTTGCCCGCGGTGATGGTCTCCTCGCGGGTGTAGCAGCAGTAGCTCGGACGGCCGGTCTGCTGCGTCACGAACGCCACGAAGATCTCGCAGCAGCCCGTCTGCTTGGAGCCAAAGCCGCCACCGATACGCGGTTTGATGACCTGTACCTGCGACTGCGGAATGTCGAGCGACTGCGCGACCATGCGGCGCACGTGGAAGGGCACCTGCGTAGAGGTGGTCACCGAGATACGTCCAAAAGCGTCGGTCGTCGCGAAGGCGCGGAAGGTCTCCATGGGCGCGGTCTGCGTGGCCTGGCTGGTGTAGGTGCGGGT
>CATYJC010000114.1 GCA_958407555.1 uncultured Collinsella sp.
TGCGCCACCAGGGCACCGGCGGCATACACGCGATGCGGAGCCGTGGCAAACGTCAGGTCGTTGAGTACCAGCAGGTCGGCACGCTTGCCCGGGGCGATGGCGCCACGCAGCTCGTGCGGGTCGCGGCAACCGTGGTCCAGGCCAAACGCCTCGGCCGTGGACAGGGACGCCATGGAGATAGCGACCACCGGGTCGATGCCCGCCTCGATAGCCACGCGGCAGGCGTTGTCGATCATGCCGGTCGCAAGCGCATCGGAAGGAGCGCGGTCGTCGGTCGCAAAGCAGCAACGGCGGGCACGGGCAGGATTCTCCAGCAGCATCGGCGACAGGTTGGCCAGGTCATGGCTGCACGTACCTTCGCGCAGCATCACGTACATGCCGCGGGACAGCTTGTCGAGTGCCTCCTCGGGAATCGTCGACTCATGGTCAGCGATAATGCCAGCCGCGGCATAGGCGTTGAGATCCTTGCCGGCAACGAGCGGGGCGTGACCGTCCACCTGTTTGGACGGCGTCTGGTTGGCAGCGTCGATTCGAGCGCAGGTCTCGGGATCGGCCATAAAGACGCCCGGCAGGTTCATCATCTCGCCCAGGCCAAAGACATCGCCCGGATGCTCGGCAAAAAACGCCTGCATGTCAGCGGCGGTAATCACAGCGCCTGCTTGCTCATCGGGCAGCGCGGGCACGCACGAGGGCATCATGTACTTGATGGAAATGGGCGCGCGACGGCCGTCCTCGATCATAAAGCGCAGGCCGTCCAGGCCGGAAACGTTGGCGATCTCGTGGCTGTCGGCAATGGCAGTGGTGGTACCGCGCGTCGCCGCCATGCGCGCATACTCGGCAGGGCGGATGTTCGAAGACTCGATATGCAAGTGTCCGTCAATAAAACCGGGGGCAAGATAGCGGCCCTGGCAATCGATGACCTCGGCAGCCTCATACGTACCGGCGGCATCGTCGCGACCATCGTAGAGCACGCCGACGATCACGCCATCCTTGACGGCAACGCTACCGGGCGCCACGCGCTGGCCGTACACATCGACAATCTGCGCGTTGGCAAACAGCGTGTCAACGGGCACACGACTCTCGGCGGCCTCGATCACAGATCTCATGACCTCAACGGACATACATACTCCTTTAACCGTAGAAAAAAGCTGCGGAGCGGACAGGCCTTCACCGCAGCAAACCAATAGCCATTGTATGCCCAAACGATGGGTCAGCAATACGCCTCCCCGCTTAACGGCACCGCCAAATGATCCCTTGGGGACGGAGGAAAAAAGTTGCGGTGGAATAGTTCCTACCTGGGCGCCCGTATGGCATTTTTAGGAACTATTTCACCGCAACTCAAAAGACCGCAGTCGGGAGTTCCGGCTGCGGCCCTATTGCACATGTTAGGTTGACCTACTTGCTAGACCAACTTAAAGCCCTTGCGCTTGCCCACAGAGAGGGTGTCGCCCAGCTTGAGGACGCTGGGATCGATGTTGTAGCTCTTGGGAGCCACGGCCTTGCCGTTGATTTTGACACCGCCGCCGTCGATATCGCGACGGGCCTGACCGGCGCTAGCCGAAAGGCCCAGGTCCTTGAGCAGGCCGGCGAGGTAGATCTGCCCCTCGTCGTTGACGGTCAGCTCAACATGCTTCTCGGGGAAGTCGGCGAGCTGGCCCTCCTTGAACACGCGGTCGAACTCGGCCTGAGCCTCGTCACCGGCACCGGCGCCGTGATAGGTGTCGCACAGGTCGCGGCCCAGTGCGCGCTTGAGCTCATAGGGATCGGCGGAACCGTCGGCCAGGGCAGCGTCGATCTTGTCGACCTCGGCCGGGGTGAGCGAGCTGGCCAGACGATAGTACTTGCCGATCATCTCGTCGGGGATGGACATGGTCTTGCCGAACATATCCTTGGGCGCGTCGGTCAGGCCGATGTAGTTACCGTAGGACTTGGACATCTTACGGACGCCATCGGTGCCCTCGAGCAGCGGCATGGTGAGCGCGATCTGGGGCTCCATGCCCATCTTCTCCATGAGCTCACGGCCGGCGAGCAGGTTAAAGAGCTGATCGGTGCCGCCCATCTCCACGTCGGCCTTGATCTGCACGGAGTCGTAAGCCTGCATCACGGGATACAGGAACTCATGCAGGGCGATCGGCGTCTGGGACTGGTAGCGCTTGGTAAAGTCGTCGCGCTCGAGAATACGGGCGACGGTGAACTTGGAGCACACCTGCAGCAGGCCGGCCAGATCCATCGACAAGATCCAGTCACCGTTGTGCACGATGGTGGTCTTCTCGGGATCCAGAATCTTCATGGCCTGGCTCACGTAGGTCTCGGCATTGGCCTCGATCTGCTCCTGCGAAAGCTGCGGGCGGGTGGAGTTCTTGCCCGAAGGATCGCCAATCAGCGCGGTACCGTTGCCGATGATGAGGGTGACGTTGTGGCCCAGGTCCTGGAACTGACGCATCTTGCGCAGCGGCACGGCGTGGCCCAGGTGCAGGTCGGGGCTGGTGGGATCGACGCCGAGCTTGATGTTGAGGGGCTCGCCCTTCTCAAGCTTCTTGCGAAGGTCGGCCTCGGGGACGATCTGCGCGGCGCCCGAGGTGATGATACGCATTTGCTCGTCAACAGACAGCATTGGGTATCCTCCTTTTGCTATAGCACCCTCGCCGAAAACGGCGGTGCTGGAAGTCCATAAACTCTCTTATGATAACAAACTGACGCGACGCAGCATCTACGACAGGAAAATCCTCGTCCTGCCGCATGCGTCGATGGCAACTGACAGACGTGTACCGTCACGCTCGACCAGATAGCGCACCTGCCGACGACGCAAGCAGTCGCGGCAACGGGCCTGCCCCGTCGCATCGGTGGCGCAGACGCCCTCGGCGGTCAGCAGGCAGTGCTCGCACACCATGAGTTCGGGACGGTCGGTGTCGACCGGACCCAAGACGCCGGGTTCAGCAGCCAGCTCGGCAATACGCTCCCTGTCATTGCCGAGCAACTCGGCAGGCAAGTATACCCACCCCGCGCCAAGCCCGCGCAGCCAGGCAAGCGTGGCCCGATTGGCGCAGAACACCGGCGCCGCCACGTCAAACGTCGTGCCCAGCTCGCGGGCCATCGCCACCTGTCCCAGATTGCGGCAGACGACGCGCCCGGCACGCTGCATAAGCGCCCGAGTCCGCTCGATATCGCCTGCGCGGCACACTTCGTCGAGCACCACCGTCGCATCGGACAGATCCCACTCATCGCGCGGATCCAAATCCATCAGCTCCCAGGCAAAGACCATACGAGCAAAAGCCTCATGCTTTGCCGGCTCTGCCGGTCCCGCCAACTCCGTCGGCACGTCGCCATCTGCCAGAACGCCCTCAAACGGCAGCACCTCAACGGACTGCTCAGCAGGCGCGACCGCATCTGCCTCGACCCGCATGCGCTCCAACACCGTTGCCGTCTGCCCCAGCACGCCGGCACTGCGAATCAGATAGACCTCGCAGCCCGCGTCCACCTTGCGTTTGCAATGCACGACGATACGCTCTCCCGCAGCGGCATCCACGGGGCAAGGCACCTGTGGCCAGCGCTTGGGCACATCGGGACGCGCGTCGGCACCCGGGTAAAATCGGATTTCGAGCGTATCGCCCGCCGCCACGGCGGCATCAAGCTCAACCGTCACCTCTTCGTGACCCACCGCCACCAAGTGGCCCACGCGCACGCCCTGGTTGATCGCGCGCTCAAAGCTCATGAGCTCGGCGCCCGAACGACCCCGCAGATACGCATCGGTAAAGCCGCGGTTGAACGACCTTCCCAGCTCGCGCTCAAGCGCCGGCACCGCATCGGCATCCCATGTGCCGTCGCGCAGCATATTGAGCGCCCGACGCCACACCCTCACCACGTTAAAGACGTAGTCGGGATTCTTCATGCGGCCCTCGATCTTGAGCGATGCCACGCCGGCGGCAACAAGCTCGGGCAGATGCGCGATGCCCAGATAGTCACGCGGACAAAGCAGGCGATCCCCTTCGACAGCGACAACACTCTGCCCCTCCTCGTCCACCAAGTCATAGGACAGACGGCACGGTTGCGTGCAATCACCGCGCATCGCAGAGCGGCCACGTCGAAGGGCAGAGAACCCGCACGCACCCGAGTATCCAATGCAAATAGCGCCGTGACAGAACACCTCGATGGGCACGCCAGTAGCGCAAAGCGTCTCAATCTCTACCACGCTCAGCTCGCGCGCAGTCGTCACGCGCTCAACGCCCAACTCCTTGGCAGCCAACTGCACGGCACCCTCGCTATGAGCGCCCGCCTGAGTGGACAGGTGAATCTCGACCCCCGGAATCGCCGCACGAAGCGCACAGGCCAGCCCGGCATCGGCCACAATCAACGCATCGGCACCCAACGCGCGCGCATGCGCCCCCAACGCCACGGCGTCGGCAAACTCATCATCGAACACGAACACGTTGAGCGTCACGTACACACGCACGCCATGGGCATGGGCCACGGCACAACCGCGCGCGAACTCATCATCGCTAAAGCCATGCGCGCTCACTCGAGCGTTGAATCCGTCCAGCCCCGCATAGATGGCATCGGCACCCGCCGCAATCGCCGCGAGCATCTGGTCAAGTCCGCCAGCAGGCGCCAGCAGTTCGGGCAGCGCCACTTCAGCCGCCGCCAACTCGCTTTCGCATTGTCCGCTCGATTCCATCGGCCGAATCGCCATCGGTAAACTCCTTGCCAAGGTGTGCTTTCACTCTGAAAATTGCTGCCAACCAGCATACACGAGGCCCCGCATGCCCCGATTGGTTTATCGTGTAATAACTTATGTCCATCCTGCCCGGTAGCATACCTGCCGCCTGGCACGACATACCAGGAGGTCAACATATGGGTCCTCGCCAACGACAGGGGCGCGGTCGCTCTAAGACGCATGCCCTTCCCATGATCTTGCTCTCGTTTTTGGGCTTTCTGCTTATCGCGGGCGTAGCGTTTGGCATCGGCATGATCGGCAATGTCAACCGCTGGCTGTCCGATCTGCCCGACTACACCGATGCCAACGCGTATCTGGTGAGCGAGCCCACCGACATCGTCGACTGCAACGGCAATACCATTGCGAGTTTCTACACGCAAAACCGCAAGTCCATCACCAAGGACCAAGTGTCCCCGTACGTGCTGCAGGGCACCGTCGACGTTGAGGACGAGCGCTTCTACGAACATGGCGGCATCGACCTCTGGGGCATTGCACGCGCATCGGTGGCAACCCTCACCGGCGGCCACGAGGGCGCATCGACCATCACCCAGCAGCTGGTTCGCAACACCATCTTGCAGGAGGAACAATTCGACTCGACCATCGAGCGTAAGGTGCGCGAGGCCTATATCGCCATCAAGATGGAGGATATGTACTCCAAAGACGAGATCCTCATGATGTACCTCAACACCATCTACTACGGCCATG
>CATYJC010000115.1 GCA_958407555.1 uncultured Collinsella sp.
TGTTCGAGAAGGGCTTTACCGGCGATAACGGCCGCACCACCAAGCGTGCAACAGGTATTGGCCTCTACCTGGTGGCGCGCCTGTGCTCCAAGATGGGCATCGACGTCACCGCAGCATCCGAGCCCGGCGAAGGCTTTGTCGTCACGTTTGCCTTCTCAACCAACAAATTCCAATACTTTGAGTAGCCGGGCCGTCTTGCGGTGCGGACGGCTGTGTTCTCGAACGTGAACATAGCTATGAGGCTCAAATGAATCTCCCATAACAAAAACGTGCAGTCCAAACAAAACGTGCCGCCCCAAACGGGGCGGCACGCCATCTTTTATCAGCCAATTCGTTGAAGTAAGGCTGCGAAGGCCGCGAGGCCGGGAGGGGTTTCCTAAGGGCACATCCCGCAGCCGCGAAGCGGCGAGGACGTGCCCGTGGAAACCCCGCAGGCCCCGCGGCCGGTGGGAGCAACGCTACTTTACGACCAAGATGTCGCAGTCCGTATTGCGCAGCAGGAACGTCGAAATCGAACCCAGGAGCGCGTACTTGATCGAGGACAGGCCGCGTGCGCCGCAGAGCACCAGGTCGGGCTTGACCACGTCGAGCATCTCGTCCTTGAGCGTCTCGCGAATACGGCCGGCGCGAATCATGACCTCGACCTCGGGAATGTCGGGATTGGCCTTGGCCTCTTCGAGCTGCTTGGCGATGGAGTTCTTAAATGCCTCCTCCAGTCCGTTGACCAGATCGACCGGATAGGAACCAGCGCTCTCGAGTGCCGTGGAATCGATAACGTGGCCGATAATCAGCTTGGCGCCGTTGTTCGCGGCGACCTTGATGGCGCGTGCGAGCACAAAATCCTGCTGCTCAGTACCGTCGAGTGAAACAAATACCTTGGTGTAGCCCTCGTTCATGGTTTCCTCCTTGGTCTATCGCACGGGCGTGGGGCTCGTGCATCGGGCGGGCGCGGATGCGTGGCCGCCGGACACTTTATCTTGTTGCAGTTATACCCAAGGATTTGGGTTTGACCGCTCGCAATTCTGTGAACGGGCGAGTTTTTTGGTAAGGGTAGGCGCAGGCGCGCCGCCAACGGTTGATAATGGGACATCGCCCGCACCGTCCGCAGAACAATATCGGCGGGTGTCTAACGAGGGGGTCCCTTTGGATATCATTGAGCTTCTAAAATCTGCCTTCATGGGCCTGGTCGAGGGCATCACCGAATGGCTGCCTGTTTCGTCGACCGGTCACATGATCTTGGTGGACGAGTTCGTCAAGATGAACGTGAGCGAGACGTTCTGGAATATGTTCCTGGTCGTGATTCAGCTTGGCGCCATTTTGGCCGTCTGCGTTTTGTTCTTCTACGACCTCAACCCGTTTTCTCCCAGCAAGGGCAAGGAGGGCCGTCGCGACACCTGGGTGCTATGGGGCAAGATTGTGCTCGGCTGCATTCCCGCCGCGGCGATCGGTCTGCCGCTCAACGACTGGATGGAGGAACATTTCTACAATGCTCCCGTCGTGGCGCTGGCGCTCATTGTGTACGGCGTGCTGTTTATCGTGATCGAGAACTGGCGCGCGAACAAGCGCGACCAGGCTGCTCTTGCCGGTTCGTTTGGTTCGCGTGCCGTGGTGGTGGGCGGACGCCCCGCCGGTGCGCATTTTGCCGCGCCCGCTGCGGCTGCCGCTTCAGACGATGACGATAACCTTGACTTTGGCTCCATCACTACGCTCGAGGATCTGAGCTGGAAGACCGCGCTGGGTATCGGTTGCTTCCAGGTGCTTTCGCTGATTCCGGGCACATCGCGCTCCGGCTCCACCATCATCGGCGGCCTGCTACTGGGCTGCACGCGCTCGGTGGCGTCTAAGTTCACGTTCTTCCTAGCCATTCCCGTCATGTTTGGTGCGAGTGCGCTCAAGCTGGTCAAGTACTTTATTAAGGGCGGTACTTTCGGCACCAACGAAATCGCCATCCTGGGCGTGGGCTGCGTCGTCGCCTTTGTGGTGTCGCTCATTGCCATCAAGTGGCTTATGGGCTTCGTTCGCCGTCACGACTTCAAGTGCTTCGGCGTCTACCGCATCATCCTGGGCATCGTGGTGCTCGCGTACTTCTTTGTCCTGGAGCCGATGCTCGGCCTGTAACTTGGTTGACGCTGCGCGGCGACCAGAGCGACAACTTGTCATTCAAAGGGGGTGGCATGACCAAAAGGTCTATGCCGCCCCCTTTTGGTGCAATGGGGCGGGCCTGACGGTGGCGCACGGAGTCGTGGTGTGATTTGCGTCGGTGTCCGCGCGGCTCGGTATACTGGTACGGCTCAAACTATGGCGCCGCCCGCAGGCGCGCCGTCCGTCAGATGAGGAGTCGCCCATGACCCAGCCCCTGCCCTGGGAAAAGAACGCCGCGGTACCCGTACCGCCCGCGCCGGAACCCGTGCCGCTCGATGCATACACCGCCCCCGCTGCGCCGGAGCCCGAGCTCGTTCCGCTCGACATCTACGACGCTCCCGCGCCGGCGCCCAAGCCCGCCAAACCGCTCGTCGACATCGACAGCCTTAATCCCGCCCAGCGCGAGGCGGTCCTGTCCACCGAGGGCCCGTTGCTGGTGCTCGCCGGCGCCGGCTCGGGCAAGACCCGCGTCTTGACCTTCCGCATCGCACATATGCTCGGCGACCTGGGTGTTAAGCCTTGGCAGGTTCTTGCCATTACGTTTACCAACAAGGCCGCGGCAGAGATGCGCGAGCGTCTGGCGGCACTCATTCCCAGCGGCACCCGTGGCATGTGGGTGTGCACCTTCCATGCTATGTGCGTGCGCATGCTGCGCGAGGACGCCGACCTGTTGGGCTACACCGGCCAGTTCACCATCTACGATGACGATGACTCAAAGCGCATGGTGCGCGACATTATGCAGGCGCTCGGCATCGAGCAAAAGCAGTTTCCCATCAACATGATCCGCAGCAAGATTAGCTCGGCCAAAAACGCCATGATCGGCCCCGAGGACATGCTCAAGAGCGCCGATAGCCCCAACGACAAAAAGGCCGCGCAGGTCTACCTAGAGCTGGAGCGCCGCCTGCGCGCCGCCAATGCGATGGACTTTGACGACCTGCTCGTGCGCGCGCTCGAGCTGCTGCGCACCCGTCCCGAGGTGCTCGATAAGTACCAAGAGCGCTTCCGCTACATTAGCGTCGACGAGTATCAGGACACCAACCACGTCCAGTACGAAATCGCCAACCTGCTGGCCGCTAAGTACCAAAACCTCATGGTCGTGGGCGACGATGACCAGTCCATTTACAGCTGGCGTGGCGCCGACATCACCAACATCCTGGATTTTGAGAAGGACTTTAAAAACTGCAAGACCGTCAAGCTGGAGCAGAACTATCGCTCTACGGGTCACATCCTGAGCGCCGCCAACGCCGTGGTGCGCCACAACTCGCAGCGCAAGGACAAGCGCCTGTTTACGGCCGAGGGCGATGGCGAGAAGATCCAGGCCTTCCAGGCGAGCGACGAACGCGACGAGGGTCGCTGGATTGCCGGCGAGATCGAGAAACTGCATGCCAAAGGCACGAGCTACGACGACATCGCCGTGTTCTATCGCACCAACGCCCAGTCGCGTATCCTCGAAGATATGTTCCTGCGCGCGGGCGTGCCCTACAAGATCGTGGGCGGCACGCGATTCTTCGACCGTGCCGAGATCCGCGACGTCATGGCCTACCTCAAGATGATCGTGAACCCGGCCGACGAGATGAGTGTCAAGCGCGTCATCAACACACCTCGCCGCGGCATCGGTTCCACCTCGATCCAAAAGATCGAGCAGCTGGCGCGCGACAACCGCTGCTCGTTCTTCCAGGCCTGTGAGATCGCGTGTGCCGAAACCGGCATGTTTAGCGCCAAGGTGCGCAACGGCCTGTCGAGCTTTGTGTCGCTGGTGCGCGAGGGTCGCCGCATGGACGGCGAGCTCAAGGACGTTGTCGAGATGATTGTCGATAAGACGGGCCTACTGCAGGCTTTCCGCGCCGAGGGCACCATGGAGTCCGAGAGCCGCGCCGAGAACATCCAGGAATTCCTGGGCGTCGCTGCCGAATTTGAGGAGACGCACGAGGACATCGAGGGTACGCTCGAGAGCTTGGAAGAGCTGCGCGCAGCCGGTGTTGCCGACGTGCCTGCCGGCGCCGAGCCCGAGCCCGTCGTGGTGAGCGCGCCCGCGCCCGAACCGGGGCCATCTGCCCCGGCATCCTCGTTTGAGGCACTCGTCGGCGCGCGCGATGCCGCGGGCTCCAATCCGCTCGATAGCCTGGCTGCTCCGGCGCTGTCTCCGCAGGATGCCCTGGCCGCCGCCATCGCGGGCAACGCGTATGCCGCGCCGACGGAGATGCCGGCGGGTGCCGTGCATGCCGACGAGATTGAGCGCACCTACGGTCCGCTCACCTGTAAGGCGCTGCCGGCACTCATGGAGTGGCTGGCCCTGCGCTCCGACTTGGATTCCCTGGCCGGCGAGACGCATGCCATCACCATGATGACCATCCACTCCGCCAAGGGCCTGGAGTTCCCTGCGGTGTTCGTGGCTGGCATGGAGGAGGGCATCTTCCCGCACGTGCACGACTTTGGCGGCAGCGATGACCCGGGTAAGCTCGAGGAGGAGCGTCGCCTGGCCTACGTTGCCATTACGCGCGCTCGTAAGCGCCTGTTCTTGACCTATGCGGCCACGCGTCGCACCTACGGCTCGACCTCTGCCAACCCACGCTCGCGCTTTCTCAATGAGATTCCGTTTGAGGATATCGAGTTTAGCGGTATCGGTTCTGCCGGTTTTGAAGGCACGGGCTGGGAGAAGCGCGGCGACCGTCACGGCACCTTTGGCTCGGGCATGGGTTCGGATATGTATGGCGGCAAGGTGTTTGGCTCGCATACGCGCTCGACCGGCGGTTCCGGTTCGCGCGGTGGATCGAGCTTTGACGATTTCTTTGGCGGCAGCAGCTACGGGACCGAGCGCCATCGTGGGGTCTCGCCCGACGCCGGCCGTGTTGCCTCGACCTTTGGCTCGGGCGCGCCGCGAGCCAAAAAGCCGTCGTCCAAGGTGTCCCCGACGGTGGAGCGCAAGGTCGATCGCGCCAGCGCATCGCAGGACTTTGCCGCGGGCGATACCGTGAGCCATAAGACCTTTGGCACGGGTACCGTGATCTCGGTCGCCGGAGACATGATCGAGGTCCAGTTCGAAAAGACCGGCCAGACCAAAAAGCTTATGAAAGGTTTTGCACCGATCGTCAAGCTGTCTTGATCCCGGCGGACCTGGGCGGGCGTATGGGGCAACATCG
>CATYJC010000116.1 GCA_958407555.1 uncultured Collinsella sp.
AACGTCTTTACCGTCAACGGACACGAACCGACCACTCATCCGGTCGCGCAGGTCACGATAGAAAAAGGAGCCGTCCCCATGGGAACAGCTCCTTTTGTGCTTGGTAAAACGTTATGCCTCGTCGTCCTCGTGCAGGCGGCGGCGGTAATCGGCGGCCCAGCCCTCAATATTTACCTGA
Source organism: uncultured Collinsella sp. (assembly GCA_958407555.1). Classification (GTDB taxonomy): domain Bacteria; phylum Actinomycetota; class Coriobacteriia; order Coriobacteriales; family Coriobacteriaceae; genus Collinsella. The sequence goes on from CATYJC010000116.1 coordinate 179, forward strand.
CGGGCGCGGCCCAGTCCGAGCGCGTCTGCCGGGACCGGCTCGGTGATGACGGAGCCGGCGGCAACGAGCGCGCCGTCGCCGATCTGGGCGGGTGCGACCATCATAGTGTCGGAACCGATGAAGGCGTCCTTGCCGATGACGGTCTTGTGCTTGTGCACGCCGTCGTAGTTGCAGGTGATGGAGCCCGCGCCCACGTTGACGCCGGCGCCCATGGTGGTGTCGCCGATGTAGGACAGGTGCGGAACCTTGGAGCCCTCGCCGATCGTGGACTTCTTGATCTCCACGTGCGTGCCGGCCTTGGAGCCGTCGAGCATGTGGGTGCCCGGGCGCAGGTAGGCGCGCGGGCCGCAGTCGACGCCGTTCTCGATGACGGCTTCGATGGCGATGGTCTCGTCGATGGTGCAGCCGCTGCCGACGGTGGTGTCGGTGAGGCGGCTGTTGGGGCCGAGCTGGCACTCCTCGCCCACGGTGACGTGGCCGATCAGGTGCGTCTGCGGCCACACGACGGTGTCGCGGCCGATAACGGCATCGGGGCCGATCCAGGCCTGCGTGGGATCGATGAAGGTAACGCCCTCGGCCATCCAGTGCTCGTTGATGCGGTCGCGCGCGATGGCAGTGAGCTGCGCGAGCTGGATGCGGCTGTTGACGCCCAGGCCGTCGCGGTAGTCATCACAGTGGAAGATAGAGACCGCCTGGCCGTGACCCTTGAGGATCTCGAGCATGTCGGGCAGGTAGTACTCGGACTGCGCGTTGTCGTTGCCGATCTCGTCAATGTGGGCGGCGAGCTGCGCGCCGTCGAAGGCGTAGCAGCCGGCGTTGCACTCGAGCAGCGTGGCGGCCTGCTCGGGCGTGCAGTCCTTCTGCTCGATGATGCGCTCAATCTGGCCGTCGGCACCCAGCTTGATGCGGCCGTAGCCGAAGGGGTCGGGCGGGGTCATGGTCATGACGGTGCAGGCGAGCTCGCCGGTGGCGACGGTCTGCGCGAACTTGGCGACGGTGTCGGCGGTGATGAGCGGCAAGTCACCGTTGAGCACGACGACGGGGCCTTGCGTGATGTCGCAGGCCTCGAGCGCGACCTTGACGGCGTGGCCGGTGCCCAGGCGCTCGGTCTGCTCGACGCACTCGACCTTGGTGGTGCTGTTGGCGTAGGCGCCGTCGATAAGGGCGCGCATCTCGTCGGCGTGGCTGCCGATGACGACCACGACGCGGCTGCAGCCGGCCTTGATGGTGGCGTCGACGATCCACTGGACCATGGGCTTGCCCAGGATCTTGTGCGAAACCTTGCAGTGGTTCGACTTCATGCGGGTGCCCTCGCCGGCGGCGAGGATAATTGCGGTTGCGTCCATGTGATCTCCTGTTACGTTATAGAGACGTGTGTTTGGAAACGATACACGGCGCAATATGATACCGCAGGCATATGATGAGCGCGTAGCGATTGGCGCGTGACGGCCGATGTCGCTGCTGCCGGCGTGGTGTTTGCGCTGGCTGTGCATGGCGGCGGCGCTGCGGCGTTGGCGTTTGAGCGAGAGGATGGGGGTGCCCGTGGACATCATGCGAGAGGAATCGGGCAACGAGCCCGTTGCGGCATTTTCGATGTCGCATCCGGCGGTGCCGGCCCTCTACATGGTGCTGACATTGGGGCTCACCATGTTCTCGATGCAACCGGTGCTGATTGCGCTGTCGCTTGCGGGCGGGCTGGCGTACGGGCTTGCGACGCGCGGTGCTGCGCGCACGTTGGGGGCGCTTCGCTGGCAGCTGCCGGTGATTTTGATCATTGCGCTGGTCAACCCGCTGTTTAGTGCCTCGGGCTCGACGGAGCTGTTCCGTATTGGCATGCGTGCGGTGTATCTGGAGAGCATGGTATATGGCCTGTGCATGGGCGGGCTGTTTGTGGCGAGCGTGCTGTGGTTTGAGGCGGCGGGATCGATGCTTAGCTACGACAAGGTGCTTGCGCTTCTGGGTAACGCCGCGCCGGTGATCGCGCTCATGATCTCGATGTGCATGCGGCTTATTCCGCAGTTTTTGCGCCGCGGTCGTACGGTGCTGGCGGTGCAGGATGCGATTGATGTGCCTGGCCGCGCTCCGGCCGACCCCGTGCGCTCGCGCCTGCGGGCGTCGAGCGTGTTGATGGGCTGGGGCATGGAGGATTCGCTGGAGCGCGCGGACGCCATGCGCTCCCGTGGATGGGGCGCCGCGACGCGTCGCACGACGTACGCGCGGTATCGGCTGGGGCGCGGCGATGTTGCCGCGCTGGTGGGGCTTGCGCTGTTTGGCGCTGCTACGGTTGCGGTGGCGTGGGCCGCGACGACGCAGTATTCGTTTTACCCTCAGCTTTCGGTGCCGGCGCCGTGGCCTGGCTATATTGTGTACGCGGCTTGGATGGCGCTGCCCTGTGTGCTGCACGCGATTGACGAGAAGAGGTTTGGCTGATGGCTCGGTTGGATAGGGGCCCGGTGTCGGGCACGGCGTGCGGCTTGGATGCGCCGGCGATTGAAGTACGGGGCCTGAGCTTTACCTACCCCGGGGCTGAGGCGCCGGTGCTCGAGGAACTCGATTGGCGTGTTCCCCAAGGTGCGTTTGCACTGCTGGTAGGTGGTACTGGGTCGGGTAAGTCAACGCTGCTCTCGCTACTCAAGCCCGAGATTGCGCCGACGGGCGCGTGCTCTGGCGAGCTGCGTGTGCTGGGGGAGGGCATCGCCGGCATGGACGTCCGGGTGTCCGCGGAGCGCGTGGGCTATGTGTTTCAGGACCCCGAGAACCAGATCGTGTGCGAAACCGTGTGGCACGAGATGGCGTTTGGCCTGGAAAACCTAGGCATGTTGCGTGACGAGATGCGCCGTCGCGTGGCCGAGACCAGCTATTTCTTTGGGTTGGAGGATTGGCTCCACCGCGATACCGATACGCTTTCGGGCGGACGCAAACAGCTGCTGTCGCTGGCGGCTGTGCTGGCGTTGCGCCCACGCGTGCTGCTGCTCGACGAGCCCACGTCCCAACTGGATCCCGTTGCCGAGAAGAGTTTTCTGCATGCGCTGTTTCGCGTGAATCGCGAGTTGGGTTGCACGGTTGTTGTGGCAACGCACCAGCCGCGCCCGATGCTCGAATACGCGACGTGCGCGTACCGGATTGAGGACGGACGCGTGTGCGAGGTGGCTGACATTGCCTCCCTGGGGCACCGTGAAGAGCTGTTTTCTGGCGAGGTGCCGGGGTGGGGTGCCTCGCGGCGTGCAAAAAACGGAGTTTTCAGCAGCGCCAGTGGCCAGCCGGGCTCTTTGGACCCGCGCGGGGGCGCTCCGGGTGCAAAAAAAGGACTGAAATCGGACAAATCGGCTGAATTTGGGGCGCAAATACTGCCGCAGGGTGACTCGGGGGCGCCATCGCGCGCCGGTGGATGCCGAATACTCCCAAAAATGCACGCTGGGCCGGCTACCACCCTGGCAGGGAGCTGGTTTCGCTACGATCGGGCGTCCGGCTGGGTGCTGCGTGGGCTCGATGCGTCGTTTTCGGCAGGCGCGGTGCATGCGGTTGTTGGCGGCAACGGCTGCGGCAAGTCGACAATGCTTTCGGTGCTGGCCAAGACGGTCAAGTTGCAGCGTGGTCGTATGGTGCGCGCGGCGGGATCGGCAGCACTGCTGCCTCAGAATCCCAAGGCGTTGCTGGTTGCCGAGACGGTGCGCGATGAGCTGATGGAATGGGCTTCGACCTGCGGATATGACGAGGCTGTGGCGCGGGAGCGCGCGGCGAGCCTGGGGCTGTCGGGCCTGGATGGGCGCCACCCGTACGATCTTTCGGGCGGACAACGTCAACTGCTTGCGTTGGCAAAGCTGCTTCTGATTGGCCCCGAGCTGCTATTGCTCGATGAGCCCACCAAGGGTCTAGACCTGGCCAGCCGCCGCATCATCGCCTGCGCCCTGCGTGATCATGCAGAGGCTGGCGGCACCGTCATCATGGCCACGCACGACCTGGATTTTGCCGAGCAGGTTGCCGATGACATTGCCATGATGTTCGACGGTGAGATTGCCTGCATGGAGCCGCCGACCGACTTTTTTGCCGACAACGTGTTCTACAGGGCGTGATGGGATGACGGATTATCGCGTCTCGCGCCTACTAGCAAAACTGGAGATCCCACTGCTGCTGGCGGTGCCGGCGGTAATGGCCGCGGCGTTGCTGGCGGGCGTTGAGCCGGCGGCGCTTGCCATGCTTGTCGTGGTGGCGCTGGTGCTTGCGTTGTTCTTTGCGGGCTACGAGGCGTCGCGACCGGGCCTGCGCCAGATTATGCCAACGCTGGTTTTGGCGGCGTTGGCCGCGGCGGGGCGCATCTTGTTTGGCCCCATTCCCGACTTTAAACCTGTGAGTGCCATCGCCATTATCGCCGGGGCGACGCTCGGTCGTCGTAACGGCTTTATGGTCGGTGCGCTGGCGGCGCTGACCAGCAACTTCTTTTTTGGACAGGGCATGTGGACGCCATGGCAGATGTATGCCTGGGGCTTGGTTGGCTATGTTGGCGGCGCGCTGGCGCATGCGGGCGCGTTCGACCGTGCGGATGGAACCGTGCGCATGCCGGCGCTGATGGCGTACGGCTTTGCATCGGGCCTGCTCTACGGCGTGGTAATCAACGCCTACGACATCATCGGTTTTGTGCAGCCGCTTACGTGGGCGGGCGCCGTGGCGCGTCTTGCCACGGCAGTGCCGTTCGATATCACACACGGCCTCGCGACCTGCGTGTTCTTAGCCGCCCTGTACAGGCCCTGGTGTCGACGGATCAACCGCGTCGTCGTGAAGTACGGACTGTAGGGCTGGCTGCGTTCCCTTACGAACTTGCGGTGGAATAGTTCTCGTTTTTGGCTATTTGCTGCCCAAACAGGAACTATTTCACCGCAACTTATAGGGAGAGAGGGGTCGCATGATCTGTTTCCCTCCGTCCCCAGGGGATCAGCTGGGGTTAGAGCTCTAGCGTGAGGGTGACGGGACAGTGGTCGCTGCCAAAGATGTCGCCACGGATACCGGTGTCGCGAACGTCGGCGGCGATTGAATCACTTACCAGGAAGTAATCGATGCGCCAGCCGGCGTTGTTCT
>CATYJC010000117.1 GCA_958407555.1 uncultured Collinsella sp.
TGGAGCGGGCAACGGGACTCGAACCCGCGAGTGTCAGCTTGGGAAGCTGATGCCTTACCACTTGGCGATGCCCGCTTGTGTGTTGGCTAGTATAACGCGGTTGTCTTGTTCGATACAAGGGTGACGATACTTGTTTTAGCTATGGAGAATCCTCCTAAAAATAGGCCAATTGTGTAGATGAGGACCTGTAGGCTCTTTTATTCACCATTGTCTACCTGCAGATTTATTCCATTGTCTTTCGTAGGCGCCATTTGTCAGATATCGGGCAAGCTTTTGGTCAGGCTCCGGTACTTACCCGCATGAACCTCGGGGGTAGCCTCATCCCAAGCGCCGCGGCCTCCCCGTGCGGCGCACGAGGGATAAGGAGCAGCCATGTCCAACGCACCCACGCACTCTGTCCACAGCGCAATCACAGCAGGATCGCTGCTCCTAGTCCTCTTTTTACTTTTAGGCTGCATGACACCGGATGCCGCGCTCGCCGTCGACGGTTATGAATCGCTCGGATTCCGCACTATCAGCAATGAATGCGGTCCTTTTGAAGTTGGCAAATACGAGGCACAGGATTCTTCGATTGCCTACTGCATGAACCAGGAGCGCTTTGGCCCTAGCACACCGGGCGGACCCTGGCTCACCTACAATCAGGGCTGGGTATGGCTCGAAGACGAATTCGCGGCCATCATCTGTCATGGCTACCCCACCGCCACATCCTTTGGCGGGCATAACCTATCCCCCGATCGAGCACGTGCCGCAACCCAACTTGCCGTCTGGATGCTCAACGGCACCACCCATACCGACGGATCATTCTCATATACAACCGCCCGGGGCGTCACAGAGAGGGGAAATTTTTCCGGCGACAATGAGGTCGTTGCCGCAGCGCGCTGGCTCCACGACGGCGCCAAGTCGGGAAGCATTAAAGCCGCACCGCATCGCGCGCGGCGCTATTTGGGAGCTGTGTCGGGCGGCAGTAAACGTCAAGACATGCTCTACGTGCTCCCGGCCGTCTCCGTATCCTTCCAAAAACAGTCAGCCAACGCCGCCATCACGAGCGAAAACGATACCTACAGGCTCGACGGAGCGAGGTTCGACATCTATGAGAGCGTCGGCGACAAGCGTGTCGGCAGCATCCGGATGGACAGCAGCGGTCGTGCGCAGGCGACACTTTTGCCCAACGCGGCATATTACCTGGTCGAAACCAAAGCTCCGGCGGGTTATATCCCCAGGAGTGACCACATCGCCTTTTCCACCGGCAATGACGGCGGGAATGTCGTCATCGATGAGCAGCCCGGTACCATTACCCTGCGCATCGCAAAGGTCGATGCCGCGACAGGGGCAGGCCCTCAAGCCAGCGCGTCACTTGCCGGCGCTGAGTTCACCTGCGTCTCACAGTCTACCCCGGGCTGGACGCACACCCTCACGACGGATGAGGACGGCCGGGCAACACTTACCGACATCCCCCTGGGCACCTTTAGCATCTATGAGTCGAGAGCTCCCGAGGGTTATCTGCCCTCCAATGAAACCTGGAGCTATACCATCGGTGCCGACCAGCTCGGAGACGCGGGCGTCGTTGAACTCGAGCGTCGCATCCCCAACATCCCCATCGCTTTTGACCTCGAGATTTCAAAGTTCAAGGACTGCGGTAATAGTGACGAATCTGGTGTAGAGCAGCCGGCGGAAGGCGTGGTCTTTGAAGTGGCAAGCAACACTTCGCAGCAGGTTGTTGGAACGCTGACCACCAATATCTACGGCTTCGCATCGACCAAAGACCAGGCCGGAGCATGGTTTGGCGCAGGAGAGCGCCCCGATGGCGTCAGCGGAACCATACCGTATGACCGTGCCGGCTACACCATTCGTGAGGCTGTCGACACTGTGCCCGACGGCTTTAAGCAGGCAGGGGAATGGACTATCACAGCAGAGCAGATCACGGACGGCGCAGAGCTTCAGTACATCGTAGACAACCACGCCCTGTCGACACATCTTCAAATCGTGAAGCGCGATGCTCAGACCGGCAACGCCGTACCACGCGCTGGGTTCACCTTTCAGCTGCTCAACGGCGACCGTGAGCCCATCTCGCAAACATCCTGGCATCCCGCCCATACCGTTATGAATACCTTTACGACCGATGAAACCGGCACCGTCACCCTACCCGAATCGCTTAACCCGGGCACGTATTACATACGAGAGACTTCCGCCAAGGAACCGTATCTTGTTGGTGAAGATCTGGAGATAACGATTCCCGCCGACATGAACTTAACGCCCGTCGCGGTCGCCTCGTTTTACGACGACGCGGCAACAGGAAGCATCGAGATCGTCAAGAACGATGCCGTAGGTGGGCGCGCCCTTGCCGGTGCTGTTTTTGATATCCGTGCCGCGGGCGATATCGTGCGCCCCGACGGCAGCATTGCTGCCCTGGACGGCGAAACCGTCACATCCATCACGACCGACGAGCGGGGATTTGCGTGCGCGACTCATCTTTCACTGGGGTGCGGAACCGCCACCTATGAGGTAATCGAGGTGCAGGCACCCGAAGGTTACCTGCTCGACCAAAGCGTCCACACCGTCGAGCTGTCGTATGCCGGTCAGGAAACACCCGTGATCAATGCGCACCTCGATGTTTCTAACGACTACACCAAAATCGACATCTCCAAAGTAGATTTGACCGGCAAACAAGAAGTGGAAGGCGCTCGGCTCTCCCTCCACGGTGCCGACGGAACCGAAATTGACGCTTGGACCTCCTCTGACAAACCGCATCGCATCGAGCATCTTTTGCCCGGCACCTACACCCTGTGCGAAGTGATGCCCCCGCGCACTTACGACCTTGCCGAAGACATGACGTTTGAAATTAAGGCCACAGGAGAAGTGCAGACGGTAACCATGAAGGACGCACCCATCGAGATCGAGGGCAGAGTCGACAAGCGGCAAGAGATCGCCCGCCCTATCGGTAAGGGTCTCGTCGCCAACGGCGATGGCAAAAACCGAGCCGTGGCACAATCCGATGCGGACGGCTCCTTCTCTTATACGCTCGATGCTAAAAATGAGTCGAATACCTGGGTTGATGAATTCACCATCACTGACGATCTCGAATGCGCCAAGGAAGGCACTGCCAAACTCATCGCCATCGAAACCCCTGTCGCGACCGGGGACATCGACGGTCTTTGCAACGTGTGGTATCGAACGTCTCCAGTGGGAAGTATCGATACGGGCGAACAGACCAATGCAACGCTCAGCGACGGGCATGACAACCCCTGGCTCGAAACGGACGAGGTCAAAAAGCTCCTAGGTGACGATTTGCGCATGGTCGATTACGGCGATTGGCATCTTTGGAAAGCCGATATCCCAACAACGGAGTCGGTCACCCTCGAGGCAAAAGAGCTCGCTCTTTTGGACGATACCGCCGTCACGGGCATTCGTCTTGAGTACGGGGCCGTATCGGCCGACTTCACGACAAGAGGCGCTGCAGAATCTTGGACCCGCGAGGACCTCAAAGACGAGCATGACGACCTTGATGATGTGAGCGCCGTCCTTGACTCGGATATTCACGGTGCCGTCATCCATATGCAGGCCGCGTCGTCTTACACGCCTCAGACCGCACTCGCCAACAGCGCTCGCGTTGACCTCTGTCGCAATGGCGGCGGTAGCAACCTTGAATCACATGACGAGGATCGCGTCATCCAGCGATGCGCCATGCCGCAAGATTTACCGGCAACGGGCTCCCTTCCCATTGCCGCCTGCCTCACCGCCTTCGTGACCTCCGGCGCCGCGGCAATCTGGTTTGCCCATCTAAAGCTGGCGTCAAAACGTCGCTGACGCAATAAAAAAGAGGCGAGCCCGTCTCCCGGCTCGCCTCTTATTCGTTCGTGGCGAAATGGCTATTCCCCAGATGCAGACCCACCGTCGATGAGCGCTTGATCGGACTCGGAGATGCCATCGGCTCCCAAACTCTGCTCGTGCTCCACTTCTTCGCTAATCGTGGACTCAGGCGTTGAGCCTTTAACGCCCACGATATACGCGGCCCCGAAACCAAGGACAATGGCGATCAGGGCCAAGATGAGATAGACGGGCCAGTGGCGCTTGATGTACGAAAACACGCAGACTCCTTATAGGTCAACCTACGAACGACGAATGACCTCGGTCACAACCTCGGACACCGTAGCGATATTTGTCGGATTGACGTTGTACGGCAGATCGTCCTCAGTGTGAGCGCATGCCAAACGTGGGCCGTCGACGCCGGCAATGGTAAGGGCGCGTCGGCTTGCCTCGAGCGCAGCATAGGCATCGGTCTTGGCATAGGGCATCTCAAATGCACCGCAATCGACATGGAACGACTTGCACACCTTGTTGACCAAGTTCATGATGCGTCGGTCACCCTTGAGCAGCTGCTGCTCGCCCTCGACCGTCACGACCGAAAGCCTACCGGCACCAATGGACTCAAGGTTGATAAAGAACACGCCGCGGAGCTTGTCGCGATGCGCGGCCAGGAACGCCTTCATGCCGGCGCCGTCGCAATCGGAAGCGCCTGTAGCCACAAACCAGATGTCGTGGCCAAGCAGCTCGTCATCACCCATGGAAGCAACGGCAGCGAGCATGTCTTCGGTAGAAGCCCCATCGGAAGACGTGGCGCCACCCTTCCAGCCGTCGTCATCATCCTCGAAGTTATCCCACGAGCCGATGCCGCGACCAGACTTCTTGGCGTCGTAATCATCCTCGACGCCAAGCCAATCGCTCATGCTGTCCTGCTCGTTTTTCTTTTTGCGACCGAACAGACCGCCCAAGCCGCGCTTTTGCGGCTTGGCGGCCGGAGCGGCAGGAGCCGAGATAGTCTCAAGCGGCTGAACATCCGAGGTGGCCGGCATGGGAGGAACAACCGGAGCCGATATGGGCTCGGGACCCTGTGCCGTCGCGAAGGGATCGTTGACCTGAGCCGAAGGGTCGGGAAGGTCGAACAGCGAGGTGCGCGAGGCGACATTGGCCTGCTGCATCGAAGGCATCGAGGGATCGGGGACCGAGGCCAGCGG
>CATYJC010000118.1 GCA_958407555.1 uncultured Collinsella sp.
TTACGCGGTTTTACCAAACCGCGTAACGGCTCGACGCTGCAAGCCCGCCAGAGCGGCAATCTGCCTTTCAACTTCGGCGGCATGACCAGAAGGTCAATGCCGCCTCGTTTCAAGGCACCTTGCTCGCTCTGGCGGGCTTTCGCTGTCGGTGCCAAAACATCGGCGTTGCCGAAGCAGTCGTTGGGAACGTTCTTAAACGACTACGTAGTATGAGAGTGGATAATCTCCCGGTTTGAGCCTGCATTCAAGCTTAGAGTGGGAGATTGTCCACTCCCATTTGTTATGTGTCCGAAAATCTACACTCGTTTCTGCTCTTCCTACATCTGAAGGAAGAGTTCGTGGAGGCGGGTGTCGTCGTCGAGTTCGGGGTGAAAGGTAACACCGAGCTGGTTGCCTTGGCGGGCGGCGACGATACGGCCGTCGACTTCGGCTAGGGCCTCAGCGTCGCCGTGCACTTCGACGATACGGGGCGCGCGGATAAACGTCAGCGGCACCTCACCGTCGATGCCGGCGACAGATCCTTGAGTGCGAAAACTGCCGAGCTGTCTGCCATAGGCATTACGCTCAACGAGTACGTCCATGGTTGCCAGGCGCGGCGTTCCTTTATCGTCGTGTGCGGCAAGATCGCGCGCCAATAGAATCAAGCCGGCGCAGGTGCCAAGGACGGGCATGCCTTCAACAATGTGGGTGCGAAGCCCCTCGAGCATACCGAGTTCGGCAAGTAGCTTGCCCTGAACGGTGGACTCGCCGCCGGGGAGGACCAGGCGGTCAAAGTTCTGCTGCAAATCGGCCGCCTGCCTCAGCTCAATACAGTGTACGCCCAGCTCGGATAGTCTTGCCTCGTGCTCGGCAAAAGCGCCTTGGACCGCCAGCACGGCGACCGTCTGGTCTACATAATCGCTCATATGCGACCCTTTCTGCCGGACTAGCGCCCGCGCTCCTCCATGATAATCTCGATCTCGTCGGCGTTGATGCCCACCATGGCCTCGCCCAGGTCCTCCGAAAGCTCGGCAATGAGCTTGGCGTCGGTGAAGTTTGCCACAGCCTTAACGATGGCGGCGGCGCGCTTGGCGGGGTCGCCACTCTTAAAGATGCCCGAGCCGACAAAGACACCCTCGGCGCCCAGCTGCATCATCAGCGCGGCGTCGGCGGGGGTCGCTACGCCGCCGGCGGCAAAGTTCACCACGGGAAGCTTGCCCGTGGCATGAACCTCGCGTACCAGCTCGACCGGAACCTGCAGTTGCTTGGCTGTCTCAAAGAGCTCGTCGTCGCGCAGAGCAACAACGTCGCGGATCTGCTTTTGGATCTTGCGCATGTGGCGCACAGCCTGGACGACGTCGCCCGTGCCCGGTTCGCCCTTGGTGCGAATCATCGTGGCGCCTTCGGTAACACGGCGCAGCGCCTCGCCCAGATCGCGGGCACCGCAGACAAACGGCACGTCAAACTGGGTCTTGTCGATGTGATAGACGTCATCGGCAGGGGAGAGAACTTCGGACTCGTCGATGTAATCGATCTCGATGGCCTGCAGGACCTGCGCCTCGACAATGTGACCGATGCGGCACTTGGCCATAACAGGGATGGAGACGGACTCTTGGATGCCCTTGATCATCTTGGGGTCGCTCATGCGCGAGACGCCGCCTGCGGCGCGGATGTCGGCCGGAATGCGCTCGAGTGCCATGACGGCGCAGGCGCCTGCCTCCTCGGCGATGCGTGCCTGCTCGGGCGTGGTGACGTCCATGATGACGCCGCCCTTGAGCATCTGCGCGAGCTCGCGATTGAGTTTGACGCGATCGGCCTTGCTGGTCTGTTCTGCCATGGTTGCTCCCTTGGTTGGCATGTGCATTGCTTGACGGAACATCCTATCGAGGAGCTGGGTATGGCGAAATACTCAGTTTTCGAGATAATAACAAGGTCAGACTAATACCAGATTGAATGACTAAATAAGGTCAGGTGATATGCTCATGCTTGACTACAATTTGGAAAAACGCGGCGAAGCATCGCTCTATGAGTATGTTTATCAGCAAATTCGAGATGATATCGTCGCTGGCCGCATTGCGGCGGGGGAGCATCTTCCGTCTAAGCGCGCCTTTGCCAGTCATCTGGGTATCAGTGTCATTACCATCGAGAATGCATATAGCCAGTTACTTGCCGAGGGCTATATTTGTTCAATGCCGCGTCGGGGCTACTACGCTTGCGAGCTTCCGGATGCACCGGTTTTGGCTTCGGCTGAGACAGAGTTTGATCGAGATTCCGCTCCTGCGGGCCTTAACGCACATGATGCTGATGGACAGGTCGAGCAATTCGCCCCGCTCTCTTCTTCCGCTTTGGAAGCCGCGCGCCTCTGGCAAAGCGCGCTACGGGCGACACTGGCATCCGAAGATGAGCGCGAAATCTTTTCGCCCGCACCGGCGCAGGGCACCGCTCGGCTACGACGCGCAATTGCTCACCATCTGCGTGGGACGAGGGGCATGAATGTCGACCCCGACAACATCGTTATCGGCGCGGGTGCCCAGCTGCTCGATACCATGTTGGTTCAGCTGCTTGGAGCCGACAAGGTGTATGCCGTTGAGGATCCGGGCTATTTGCGCCTGACACGCATCTATCAGGCTATGGGTTGCAAAGTTCAACATATCCCGTTGGATGATGATGGCGTGGATCTGAGCGCTCTGCAGAAAACCGGGACCGATGTCCTTCACCTGATGCCGTCCCATCAGTATCCGACCGGCCTTGTGACGAGCATTGCGCGTCGCTATGCGCTGCTGAGCTGGGCCGCCGAGCGACCAGGTCGGTATCTCATCGAAGATGACTTTGATTGTGAGTTTCGCCTTGCCGGCAAGCCGATTCCCGCGCTCGCGTCAATCGATGCCGCCCAGTCGGTTATCTACACCAACACGTTTTCGAAGAGTCTGTCATCGGCGTTGCGTCTAGCGTACATGGTGCTGCCCGATGAGCTGATGGAGCGGTTTAGGCGCAACCTTGGTTTCTACGCCTCGTCGGTAAGTTCTGTTGACCAGGTCGCTTTGGCACGTTTGCTGGAATCGGGTGATTACGAGCGGCATGTGAACCGCGTGCGTGTTCGTGCTCGCGAGGCGCGTGATGGCCTGGCGGCACTTGTACGGAAAGCGTTTCCGGCAGGGGAGGTCTCGATTGAACATGCAGACGCGGGCCTTTACTGCACTGTTGTTGCGGAGCGCGGAACGGGTGGAAGCTCTTTTGCGCGGGCTCTCACGCGCTCGGGTATTCCGTTTATCGATATCAGTGACTGTTATTGGTGTGCCGATGGTGCATTTGTCCCTGAAAACTCAAGTCAAATTCTTGTTCAGTATGACGATCTGAATCCAAAAGTGCTAACTACCTTGGAATTGCAGCTAATGGGGGGCGCTCTGCAATCTAAGTGAGTAGACTTTTGGCATTTTGGCGACCAAGCCGTTTTACCACAAGCTATCTACCTGCAACTTTATAAAGCAATTTGGCTGGTCTGCACGGCAAGTTCGAAAAAGTCTACTCACTTGCCGCGCAAAGCTTCTGCATGAGAAAAAAATGGGGTTTTCAACAGTGCTTTGTCCAGCTCTCGGCAAGCTTTTGGTCAGTTGGGGAGGGCTGTTGAAAACTTAGCAGTCCGTTAGGTGCCATTTTTGTTGCGTTCGCGCCAATGCGAGACCGATTGGGTTGAAATCCGTGTTTTCCTGTGCCTATGAAGGATCTACTTTGTGACATATCGGCTTTTAGGTACTGGCGTTTGCCTCCTCAAGTCCGCGCTTTGTGTCCGCCGTTTCCACGACCGGAAGAAGACCGGCAGCGATATGATCTCGCCCGCAACCCGACGGCTGCAGTCGCGCTCGGTTTTCCGTTGTATACATTGGTTCGGACGAGAAACAAACGGACCTGCCCTGTCAGCATTAGGCAGCGGCTGTTCCTTGGTGAGCTCCCCAGGGAATCTGTGTTGGAAACGGAGCATGGATTTTTGGTCACGTCTCCTCTACTGACGGCATTTATCATGTCTCGACATCTGACGGATCTCCAGCTTCTTTTTGTGTTGGCGGAGATGTGTGGCTTGTTTGCGGTGTGCGCTCTGCCGGTGGCGCTTGAGGCGGAGCTTTCGCGTGCAATTGATTCGGGCGCGATTTCGACAACGTTCGGTTGGGTGCGCTGCCCGTCCGAGGACGGCATCACTTCAAATTTATGGCGTCGAGACGCTTTGGTTTTGGGCAGAGACCTTGACCGTTTTTGTTCAGATGTTTGCGGGATGCGTTACGGCAGTAGATTTATGGCGGTATCGCAACTCGTTCCATTGGGTGCCGCGTCGCCTTTTGAGGTCGAGGCGTATTTGTTGCTTGGACTGCCGCGAGCCCTGGGAGGCGAAGGGTTTTGCGGCATAGAGCTCAATGTCGAAGTGACGCTAAGCACAAGTGCTCGAGCGATTGTGGGAAAGTCCCGTGTATATATCGACCTACTTCTCTCTTCGCCGGATGGCAAGCGACAGGTGGCCATTGAATGTCAGGGAAAGGCCTCGCACGGACGCGCAGGGGATGGCTTGCGTGACGCTGACCGCATGACAGCCCTTCAGGCCATGGGCTACGATGTACTTCTCCTGACACACAGACAGATATCCGATGAGGATAGATTCCGCGCGATCGTTAAGGCCGTATGCAGGATGCTCGATGCTGAATATCGTGATAAAAGCTCAGATGAGCAAAGGGCTGAGACATTACTCCGGTCTGAACTATTCGTTGACTGGACAAAATTGGGAGTAATCGACGAAAAGATGCCCGTTAGACACAAAATAGCTCGATCGTGGACGGCTGCGAAACTAAGTGAGTAGACTTTTGGCTTGATGGCGACCAGGCCGTTTTTGCAACAAGTCATTTACCTGCGACTTTATAAAGCAATATGGATGGCCTGCTCGGCAAGTTCCAAAAAGTCTACTCACTTAGTTTTTGACGAGAATCCGATGCCTAAGGTGGTCCTATT
>CATYJC010000119.1 GCA_958407555.1 uncultured Collinsella sp.
ACCCCGGCGACTCGGGGCTTCCCCGGCCAGACGACTCGGCCGTTCGGGTCAGGCGGGCTGGATTGAATTTGGTGAATGAGGGCGCCGATGGCGCCCTCATTCTTTATATATGTTGGGAGCGCCAGGTGGTGGGGGTGGTGCCGGTGTGTTGCTTGAAGGCTTGGGCGAAGGCGGCCTGCTGAGGGTAGCCTAGACGCTCTGCCACCTGCGCTATCGTGAGCGCGCTATCTGCCAAAAGGTCCTGTGCTCGCTCCATACGGCGTCTGCGAATGTAGGCGCCCAGGGACTCGCCAGTTTGGGCCTTAAAGGTGGCGCATAGTTTGGAGCGGCTTGTGTAGAGCCTCTCGGCCACCTCGTTGACACTCACACGCCTGCCTTTGTCGAGCGCGCGCTCAATCATTGCCGTTGCTTCTTCGGCAATGGTTATGCTGGCGCGTGTGTCTGCCGCCTGCCGCGCCTGCTTGTGGGCCGCGCGCGAACAGGCGAGCTCCGCGACCATGGTCTCCACGATGCCCTGCATATAGACGTGTCCGCCTACGGTGCGGGCGCGTTCCTCGTTAATCCGGCGCAGCGTATGGCAGATGGCAGACGTCGCTTCCTCGTGCCATGGCTCGGCAAACGCCTCAAAGATTCCCGCGAACTCGGTGGGATAGCGGTGCTCCAGTTCGTCAAAATATCCAGGCAAAAAGAGCACCGAGCGCGAGTGATAGAGCTCCCCCGCAAACAGCGGGCTTAATTCCTCACCACAGCTATCTTGGATAAAGCTGCAAACGGCATTGTTTGGCCACGGTCCATGCAATGGTTTAAGGTTCGCGGGCGTTATGCCAGCCTCGGGCATGCATGTAAGTGTGGGCGCGCTGACCTCGCTCACGCAGGCGTATGGCTCGGGTGTGTATTCGGCCAGGTACATATCGTGCGTCGGGGTGATGAAATGCTCCATGACAATGCAGGCAGGGGAGAGGGGCATGATCCATGCGCGTCCGTGCGCCCGATCGTTTGCCACCTCGCCGGTAAAGATAGCGCCCTTGCCGGAAAGCTCCAAGCCAAACTGCTCAAACTGTGGTGCATAGAGCTCGGTTATGTCGGTCGCCGCCCGATGCATTTTCAAAAGCGTCCCCTTCCTTTGCGGAAACGTCCACGCCTGGCTCGATTGTGTGCCTTGGCTAACATATCAATGATAAGTTGATTAAGGTTAACTCTCAAGCCGTTAGAAAGGAACCTTATGGCAAAGGGATTAAAAAGGGAAGGCGGCGGTATCGGCGAGTTGCTTGCATATGCCGGCGACCGTAAATTCCTAACGTATTTGGGCATGGCTCTCTCAGCGCTCTCGCAGCTGCTGAGCTTTGGCCCGTACGTGTGCATTTGGCTTGTCGCGCGCGATCTGATCGCCGTGGCGCCCAACTGGAGCGAAGCCACTAACATCGCGATGTATGGCTGGTGGGCCGTGGGTTTTGCCCTGGCAAGCATCGTAGCTTATTTCGTGGGGCTCATGTGCACGCATCTGTCTGCGTTTCGCTGCGCGTCCAATATCCGCAAGACTACGAGCGAGCACCTGCTTAAGCTGCCGCTCGGCTACTTTGACACGCACGCCACCGGTGAGCTGCGCCGTATTGTAGACGGATGCGCCGCCTCCACCGAGACTTTGCTCGCGCACATGCTGCCCGATATCGCCGGCGCCGTCGCCATGGTCGTGGGCCTGCTCGTGCTGCTTTTCGCGCTCGATTGGCGTTTGGGGGCGGCATGCCTTATCTCGGTCGTCGTTTCGTTTGGCGCCATGGCTACCATGATGAGCGGCAAAGGCGCCGAGTTCATGAAGGCCTACATGGGAGCGCTGGTCAAGATGAACAAGACCGGCACCGAATACGTACGCGGCATCCCCGTGGTCAAGGTATTCCAGCAGACGGTCTACTCCTTCAAGGCCTTCCACGATGCGATCGCCGAATACGCCGACATGGCACAAAGCTATGCGGGCACGTTCTGCCGAGGTCCGCAGGTACTCAACCTTACCGCGCTCAATGGTCTTGTGGCATTCCTGTTGCCCGTGGCGTTGCTGTTGGCGCCGGGCGAGACGGACTTCGCGCATTTTATGGCCAACTTCACGTTTTACGCGATATTTTCGGCCGTGGTGCCGACAGCCATGACCAAGCTCATGTTTGTGGGCGAGGCCTCTCAGATGAGTGCCGATTCGCTGGCTCGTATTCGAAGCGTCATGGATTCCAAGCAGTTCTCCGTGCCCGTCCAACCCAAGCACCCTGCCGGCGGCGACGTGCGATTTGAGGACGTGAGCTTTACGTACGAGGGCGCCGAGGCACCTGCCGTTAGCCATGTGAGTTTCAGCGTTCCCGCTGGTAGCACCCTCGCCCTGGTGGGTCCCTCGGGTGGCGGCAAGTCAACCTGCGCAAGCCTGATTCCTCGTTTTTGGGATGTCTCTTCGGGCCGCGTATTCGTGGGCGGTGTGGACGTTCGCGATATGGATCCGCACGAGCTTATGGACCAGGTCGCTTTCGTGTTCCAGACCAACCAGCTGTTCCGGCAGACGCTTGCCGATAACGTGCGCGCCTCCAAGCCTACGGCCACTGACGACGAAGTGCGTGCGGCCCTCTCCGCAGCTCAGTGCGACGATATTGTGGCCAAGCTCCCACAGGGCATCAATACCATGCTCGGTGCCGGCGGAGCATATCTTTCGGGCGGCGAGGTCCAGCGCGTGGCACTCGCCCGCGCGATCCTTAAAGACGCGCCTGTCGTGGTGCTCGATGAGGCCACGGCGTTTGCCGATCCCGAGAACGAGGCACTCATCCAGCGCGCCTTTAGCAAGCTGGCGGCGGGTCGCACGGTCATTATGATTGCACACCGACTCTCGACTGTAGTGGGCGCAGACAGGATCGTGGTGCTCAACCAGGGCAGCGTGCAGGAGTCGGGTACTCATGCCGAGCTGCTGTCACAAAATGGTCTGTATGCCAAGATGTGGGCCGAATACGAACAGGCCGCGAGCTGGAAGATTACTGCAGCAACCGCGGATGCCGCCGTCACGAAGGGAGGCGAGGCCTAAATGTTTGCCTCATTCCAAAAGAAGTATTTCCTATCCGATAAAGGCGTCGCCGGCGTAAAACGCGGCATTTTCTGGACCACGCTCACCAATCTTATTACCATGGCCGGCATGGGCTTTTTATTCCTGGTTATGGCCGGCTTTGTCGAGCATCTCACCAGCGGGGCTGACCTGCCGGATGCCCTGCCGATCGTGGGCGGCCTCCTGGTCTTTTTTGTGTTGCTCTTTGCCTCTAACTGGCAGCAGTATTACTACACCTACTGCATCTTTTACGAGGAGTGCGGCAAGCAGCGTATGGAGATTGCCGAGCGCTTGCGCAAACTGCCGCTGTCGTTTTTTGGTCGTCGTGATTTGGCCGATTTAACCGAGACCATCATGGGTGACGTCCAGGCCATGGAGCACGCCTACAGCCACGTGCTGGGAGAGCTTTGGGGTGCCATCATCGCAAGCGCCATTGTGTTCGTGGCGTCGCTTTTCTTTTGCTGGCAGCTGGCGATCGCGGCGTTTTGGAGCGTTCCCGTGGCCTTTGCCGTGCTGTATCTAACACGCGGCCCCATGACTCCAGTGTTCGATCGCGTGCGTGCCGAGAAGGTCAAGGTTACCGAGGCAATTCAAGAGACGCTCGACTGCGTTCGCGAGATCCGC
Source organism: uncultured Collinsella sp. (assembly GCA_958407555.1). Lineage (GTDB taxonomy): Bacteria > Actinomycetota > Coriobacteriia > Coriobacteriales > Coriobacteriaceae > Collinsella. The sequence continues at coordinate 3,692 of CATYJC010000119.1, forward strand.
GCCACCAACCAGGAGGCCCATTATCTTGAGGGACTCAACGCCGTGATCGATGCCGAGGAGCGCGAGACCACCAAGGGCGAGCTCGCTAACGGGCTTTTGGTCAACTCTGCTTTTGTCATCCTGCGTCTGGGCATTGCCACCACGCTGGTTACGGGCGCCGCGGTGGTCGCCTCCGGGCAGGTCGACTTTTTGGTGATGTTTGCCTTCCTGCTTATGGTGAGCCGTATCTATGCGCCCTTTGACCAGGCGTTAATGTTAATGTCCGAGCTGTTTGCCGCCGAGTCGTCTGCCAAGCGCATGCGTTCCATCATGGAAGAGCCTGTGGCGCGGGGCAGCGAGAAATTTGAGCCCGCGGGCCACGATGTGGTGTTCGATCACGTGGCATTTGGCTATGGTGCGGGCGAGGACGGCCGCGCCGGCGAGAAAGTTCTTACCGATGTGAGCTTTACCGCCAAGGAAGGCGAGGTCACGGCGCTGGTCGGTCCTTCGGGTTCCGGTAAGTCTACGGTGAGCCGCCTGGCCGCGCGCTTTTGGGATGCTACCGAAGGCACGGTCACCGTGGGTGGCGTGGATGTTGCGAGCGTCGATCCCGAGGTGCTCCTGCGCGACTACGCCATTGTGTTCCAAGACGTGCTGCTCTTTGACGACACGGTGATGGGAAACATCCGCCTCGGGCGTCGTGATGCCACCGATGAGGAAGTGCTTGCGGCCGCGCGTGCCGCCAACTGCGACGAGTTTGTGAGTCGTATGCCGCAGGGCTACGACACCATGATCGGCGAGAACGGATCCAAACTCTCCGGTGGCGAGCGCCAGCGCATCTCCATCGCCCGCGCGCTGCTCAAAGATGCGCCTATCGTGCTGTTGGACGAGGCGACGGCGAGCTTGGACGTGGAGAACGAGACCGTGGTACAGCAGGCGCTCTCCCGTCTGCTTGCAGGTAAGACGGTTATCGTTATTGCCCACCGTATGCGTACGGTGGAAAATGCCGACAAGATCGTCGTGCTCAAGGATGGAGTGGTTGCCGAACAGGGCACCCCGGCGCAGCTCAAGGCAGCAGGAGGAGAATTCGCCCGCATGGTTGCGCTGCAAAAGGAAGCGGCTGCCTGGCAGCTGTAGGAGCGTGGCAAAGGGACTGTCCCTAATGTGACAAAGGGACAGTCCCTTTGTCACATTATGGGGATGGTGGAAATCGAAGGTGAATACTTTTCCGCGAAGTGAACGA
>CATYJC010000120.1 GCA_958407555.1 uncultured Collinsella sp.
CCCGGCATTCAGAAAAGTCAGTTCAGCAAAATGGCGATGTGGACAGGAATGCGGGAATGGTTTTCGCTGCGCGCACGGGTCCCCTGGGGAGCACCGTGCATTTTTGGGAGTATTCAGCAAGCCAAGACGGCTGCATACGCGCCGGACATACCTTATTGGTCCCAAAAACGCCTTCAGCGGACGGTTTTGGTCGGTGGGCAGACCCCGTTGGGACAAATGGGCGTACTTCGCGCCGTACCGGAGCCCAAAATGACGTCAATCTCCGCAACGTTACTCGGCCGCAGCGGCACCGGCAGAGCTCGCGGTGCTGAATACTCCGTTTTTTGCACGGCACGGGCGGGGGTACATCAGGATCAGGAAGAATATCCCAGCCTTTTTATGCAATCTGTAATGGGAAGTATGCAAAACACCAAGAGGCAGCATTGCTGATGTCCAAATTGAGCGCGCAGGGCAGCGGCGCGTCCGCCCTGCGCCCAAATCCATCAGAGCGGGGACGCTCCTAACAAATCCCCACCGGCAAACAAACGCGGCTCGAGCGCTATCCCAAAATAGGCCGTCCGAGCCGCGCTTAACGGTACGGCATGAATACTTAGCGCTCGTAAATCAAGTTACCTGCCAGGTAGGTGGCCTGAACTTTTGTGGCCTGGAGCTCTTGGGGGTCAACGGTGAGCGGGTTTTGGTCCAGGACTACCAGATCGGCGTATTTGCCGGGCTCCAGGCTGCCGAGGTTTTGCTCGTCGCCCGCTGCGTACGCGCTGCCAAGCGTGTAGTTGCGCAGGGCCGTTGCCGCGTCGATACGCTCGCTCGGCAACCAGCCGCCCTCGGGCCAGTGGCTGCGGGGGTCCTGACGCGTGATAGCCGTGTAGAGCACATTCATGCTGGTAACGGGCGTAATAGGGCTGTCGGTACCGAAGGCTTGGCGAATGCCGCGCTGCTTATAGGTCGCAAACGGCCACATGATGCGGCTGCGCTCCAAGCCCAGGTCGCGCTCCGGACCACCCGGGTCGAGTGTAATGTGGCAGGGCTGGCTCGAAGCAACCACGTTGAGCTTGCGCAGGCGGTCGATGTCCTCGGGCAGAAGGTTCTCCAGGTGCTCGAGCGTGTTACGGCCGTGCTGGGGCAGGCCGTACAGTTCGGCGGCCTCCTCAAAGATATCGAGCGCGGCATGGATGGCACCGTCGCCGATGACGTGGATGCGCACGGTGTGGCCGCGCTCCGCGGCCGCCAGAACTAGCTTGCGCATGCGCTCGGCGGGAACCGTCAGACGGCCCTGGTCGCCCGGGAAGCGCGGATTGGTATAGGGCTCGGTGAGATATGCCGTGTGTTCGCTCGACACGCCGTCGAAGAACTGCTTAAAGCCTGGCGCCGAGAGCAGCGCGTTGTTCGTGTAGCGGGCCTGCAGCTCTTCCAAGCGCGATTGGTCATCCAACAGCGTGGGGAACAGATGGGCGCGGATGCCCAGCTTGCCGGCTGCCTGCAGTTTGTCGTAAACATCGTCGCGGATAAAGTCGCAGCCCGGCATGGGCATGAGCGACATATCGCAGATCGAGGTGATGCCCTGCTCAGCCATACGCTTCATCTGGTCGGCGTAAGCGCTCGCGATGCGGTCCTCGCCCAGCCACTCAAGGCAGCGCGGTAGCAGCTGCATGGCAGCTGCCTCGTGAGCAATGCCCGTGAGCTCGCCGTTTGCGTCCTTGTCGTAGCTGCCGCCCGCCGGCGGCTCGCTGTCGCGCGTGACGCCGAGCGCCTCGAGTGCACGGCTGTTGAGCCAAAGCGTGTGCCCGTCGCCCGAATACATAACGCAGGGACGATCGGGGAATGCCGCATCGAGCGACGCCTTGGTAGGATGCTCGGGCGGGTCCCAACGATAGTCGCGCCAGCCATGCGTCACAACCCAAGCGTCGTCGGGCAGGTCCCGGGAAAACTCGAGCGCATGGTGCACCAGCGCCGCCTCGGACGTGCCCATATCCATGAGCATGTACGGCGAGGAACCGACCGAGGTATGGAAGAAGTGCAGATGAGCGTCATGGAAACCGGGGCAGACAAACTGCTCGCCGTAGTCGATAACCGACGTGGCGGCGGGAGCGGCGGCGATCACGTCATCGGGCGCACCGACTGCGACGATACGGTCGCCTGCGATGGCAATCGCCAGCTCGCGGGCGGTATCGATGCCGTCTTGCGCGGTAAAGACGTTCTTGGAGCGGATAATCCGATCGATATGTTGCATGGGCATCCCCATCTCTGGCAGGAAATTCAACACCCCCGAGTGTACTCCCCCGCCCTTGTAACAAAACCCCAAGCGGCAAACGGCAACTTTACCAGCCCTAGCGGCAGGTGGCATACTGGAGAGAGCCTGTACGATTTTGCGATCAACCCAGCAAGGAGCAAATCGACCATGACGAAGACCAAGGCACAGCAGATTATGGCGGCGACCGAGGCTCGCGCGGCTGACGACGTCACCGCAGCCATCAAAGATATCGCTACCGAGTTTGAACCCTATATCATCAAGCAGCGCCGGCACTTCCATAAGCACCCGGAGCTGAGCCTTGCCGAGGAGCGCACGACCTCCGACATCGCCAACCAGCTCGACGCCATGAATATCCCCTATGAGCGTCCCCTTAAGACGGGTCTGGTGGCGACCCTTCGCGGCACCGCGCCCGACGCCTACCGCGAGGACGGCACGCCGCGCCGCCGCATCCTGCTGCGTGCGGATATCGACGCCCTGCCCGTCACTGAGCAGACCGGCGAGGAGTTCGCCAGTGTCAACGAGGGCTGCATGCACGCCTGCGGCCATGACTGCCACATCGCCATGATGCTCGGCACGCTGCAAATCCTGCGCCATATGACCGACGACATTCACGGCGAGGTCCGCATCGTCTTCCAGCCCAGCGAGGAAAACGGCCAGGGCGCCAAGCTCATGATCGGCACGGGTGTGCTCGACGGCGTCGATGGCGCCTACGCCGCGCACATCTGGAGTGAGGTCGACGCCGGCACCGTGAGCTGCGAGCCCGGACCGCGCATGGCCAATACCGACTGGTTCCGCATCGACGTCCGCGGCACCTCATGCCACGGCGCCATGCCCCAGCGCGGCCACGACGCCGTTATGGTTGCCGCCGAGATCGTCAACGCCCTGCAGACCATCGTTTCGCGCGAGATTAGCCCCTATGAGCCGGCTGTCATCACCGTCGGCGAGCTGCACGGCGGCACCGCGCGCAACGTTATCGCCGGCACGGCCTACCTCGCCGGCACGGTGCGCACCTACGGCGATTCGACCCACGAGGAAATGCCGGAGCTTATGCGCCGCATCGTGGAGCATACCGCGGCCGCCTTGGGCGCCGAGGCAGAGCTCACTGACTACACCATCGCCAACTACAAGGTCGAAAACGAGGCCGCCTCGAGCGAGCGCTGCCGTCAGGCCGTAATCAAGTGCTTGGGCCCCACCGGTCAAGGCCATTACCGTGGCACGCTTTCGGGCGAGGATTTTTCGGAGTACCTGCGCCGCGTACCGGGCGTGCTCGCCTTTGTAGGTACGCGCAACCCCAAGATTGGCGCCACGTACGCCCAGCATTCCTGCTTTTACAAGATTGACGAGACCGTGCTGGCAAAGGGCTCCATGGTGGCCGCCCAGTATGCTATCGACTTTTTGGCCGAGCCCACGCAAGAGGAGCTCGACGGCCCCGCGATTACCGCGGTCGCCGAAACCAACCCCGATCTGGCCGCCAAGTTGCGCTCTGCCAAGGCGACGACCGCCGAGGCTCGCGACGCCATCCATGATGCCCGAACGGCTCGCCATGCCGCGATCAAGGGCATCCACGACGCACGCGCTGCTGCACGCCGTGAGGAGAAGCACGACGAGTAGTCGTCACACCCATCCATAACAGCCTGGCTAAAGCAGAGCGGGGGCGGACGTTTCGACACGTCCGCCCCCGCTCATTTGTCAAGCGCTATTTCTAGCCCGTCCCCAAATAGCAGGCGGCGTGGCTACTCGTCCTGAGGCTCCTCGTCGGAGCTTGGCTCGGACGCCGACTCAGGTGCAGGTGCAGGTGCCGGCTCAGGCTCAGGCTCAGATGCCGTCTCAGACTCGGGCGCCGGTTCAGGCTCGGGCGCGGGAGCAGGTGCAGGTGCCGGCGAAGCATCCGGAGCACCGTAACCCGAAGGAGCGGACTTCTTCTCGAAGGGCAACACAAAAGTCAGGACGTCGTCCTTATCCTCATCGGCCCACTCGCTTGCATAGCGTGCGGCCCAATAGCCAACGGCACGGTGCTTGAGCATCTTGCCAAAGACCGTAAGAAATACGGTGACGAAAGCAACCAGCACCAAGAACAGCGCGAGCGTGACGCCACCGCCGGTAACAATTGCCTCAATACCCGTAGGACGATAGTAGTAGCTATACATACCGACAGAGGCAATGGCGCCAAAGACGACCGTCAAGATCCATGTGACAACGTTGGCGACCAGGCCCGTCAAAAACTCGGGAAGGAACGAAGCACAGAACAGCTTGGTCTTGTTGTGCTTAAAGGCCGCCCAGACCTTATCGAGCGAAAACGCGCTCTCGACGCGACCGGTCACCGCAAAGTGCATCACGGCGATGTCGGCGAACATCTTAAAGAAGACACCCAGAATCGCCGAGGCAATTAGCGCCAGGACAAGCAGGCCGAGCGAACCGAACAGCGCAGCCTCGAGCGCATAAGAGCCGTAATAAGAATACGAGCCCGCGGCGCCAATTACCACGCCCTCCACCAGCGAAAGCACTACACCGATAACGGGAATGGCAGCGATAACCTCGAGCACGACCGAAATAACGCTCGAAAAGACTCCGAGACCAAACGACGTGGAACGCA
>CATYJC010000121.1 GCA_958407555.1 uncultured Collinsella sp.
GAACTTCGTGCCCCGCCGTCCGGGAGGACGCCTCTTTATTGATGGGAGGCCTGATAGGTCGATGGTTCCGTGCCCGGATGCGTCCAAAGTGGGACGGGCTTTCCGGATGGGCAGGCTTTCGAAAAATGCATCCCGGAATTTGCGCTCAAAGTGGGATGCGGTTTCCGGTTGAGGGTCTAAGGGGAAAGTGCGTCCCAGAATCGACGCTTGAAATGGGATGCAGTTTCCCGATGAGGCACTCGACGGAAAATACATCCCAGAAATGGCCTTTGAGCTGGGATAAGATTTCCGCGGCATCTCGGATTCTCAAAAATGAGACACGCCGTTGGCGAAAATGAGACACGTGATATCGGGCATCGGATGTATCATTTGCAAAAATGAGTCCACTCCACTCGAATAAAGCGAGGTCCCTCATGTACGTTCCACACCCCCGTATCCGTAGGCTGTCGAAAATCCCGCTTGTTGGGACGGCGGCGCTTGCTGCGTTGATCGCCACGAGCGTCGCCTGCTTCACGGCCACGCCCCAGGTTGCCCAGGCGGCAGACGCGCCCGCAATCACCGATATGACCGAGCAGGATTATCAAGCCCTGGGTCTGGGCACGAGCGAGGACATTCCGGCCGATACCGTTGGCCCCTATTCCACTGATACCCCCACGACGTTTGCCACGCGCAGCGAGGTCTATATGGCAGCTAACGGTAGCCATGGCAATCGCTACACTCTGCGCGACAAGCTCGAGAACGTCGAGCGCGGTGACATTGGCGGCAGCAGCAAACTCTTCGATGGCTATGGAAGTGTGTGGGGCGCCGCAAAGTTCTGGCAAAACGTCAACAACTTCGATACGAACAGCGATCTCTACAAGCATAGCGACTACGGTGGCGGCACCTGGTCGTACCTAAGCAACAATGAGTCCTCAACAGTACTCGCCAACGACAACAACGGTTTCTCGGGCATTCACGCCACGAGTGTTGAGTTCTGCAGCGATGCCAGCACGGGCAAAAAGAGCCGCGTTGCCGAGCTCCGTGCCTACGGCGACAGTTCCTCCACGACGATTGACGGCAAGTCATACGCCGGAAAGGTTGAGCTGGTCCTCTACTCGTTTAGCAACGGGCGTACGCGCACTCTCGACACACACCTGCCGGTGACGGTCAACACTAATATGATGTACGAAGGTCGTTTTAAGTACCTGGATGCCGGTTACCTGCAAGAGCACGACGCCGTCTTTGATGTCGAGGCGGGTGATGTCGATGGCGACGGCGTCGACGAGCTTTTTGTCTACGCGGGCTGCTATGTCGACGAGAACGGCGTGCGCAAGGCTGTAGTCGACATGTATGACTTGGAGGGCGGCAACTGGAAGCAAAGCGTCGTCAAGATCGATGCCGGTAACGCAGCGGACTACACCACGCACAACAAGGGCGGGAACGACTCCTGGACGCAGCTTCAGTCAGCTCCTGTCGTTTCGCTAGCGGCCGGCGACCTCGATCGCGATTTTTGCGATGACCTCGCCATCGTGGTCTCGGCACCCTACGGCAAGAAGAATATTGATAAGTCGACGCATTGCGAGCTGTTTTCGTGGGATGCATCCAAGGGTGCGCTCGTCCATGTCGATGCTCTGGGCGACGCGGGCGCAATCTCCCTCTCCGCGAACGGCAAGACCATGGTCGCTGCGAATGCGACGTTCGGCACGTTTGCCGCCTACGATGAAGAAGGAAAGAAGACGGGTGAAACCGTCACGGGCCTTATTCTTGCGGGCTATGACTGGCAACGCAGCGCTTTTGATTACGGCGCTTCTGACGGCAGCAAGGGGCTGTACGGCGCGCTGTACCGCTACGCGTATTTTGACTCGGAGTCTGGCGAGTTCAAGCTTTCCGATTGCAAGGAATACAGAGACGGGCTCCTCGCCTCCTATGGGCTGATGCATGTGCCCAACAGCGCATGGAAGGATAGCGCTCAGGATAAGCGCTATCCGTGCACCTTGGCGCCTATTGCCCTTGCCACTGCCAACCTTGACGGCCTGTCCGAGCAGCTGGCGGTCGACGAGGTGCTCGTGGGCGGCGATGTGTTCCGCGACTTTGCCTGCAACACGGCACAGAGCGGGGCTCAGGGCTTGGGGTCCATGGTCGGAACCATGAGCATGAGCGGTCAGCAATACAACAGCAGCAACAAGCATGACCACAAGGGTATAGAGCAGGTGTGGATCAGCGACGTCAAGGCGGGCAGCGTCTCGGGTTCGGACCGCTATAACGAGAGCTTTATCGCCGTGGTGGGCAAGCACCGCGACGAGGACCTGCGCAAGAACGATGACTACTATTGGATGACCGCCTCGCATTTTTCGCTCGACGAGAACGGAAAGGTGCGCCGCGGCGAGGAGCAGGTGATTAGCGAGAGCAACCGTCGCGGCACTACCTACGGCACATTTATCTCGCTCGCGCTGCCCGATGTCGACAACGACAGCGTCAAGATCACGTACAAGGACCGCTACAAGGTCTATACCAACCCGCGCGTGCTTGCCGTGCTGCAGGATGCGCCCTATGTTGAGGATCTGGAGCAGGCATACGGCTATCTGGTGTTGGGCGGCACGTCATACGGCGAGGGAACGGCAGCGGGGAAAACCGAGGGCTACACCATCGGTGCCGAGCTGGGCGTTGCCGTCGAGGTGCAGACCGGTCCGCCGTTGGTTGCGGTGAATGCTTCGGTTGATTTTGCCGCCGAGGGAAGCTATGACTACCAGAGCGAACGCACGGTCAGCACCAGCGTAAGCTACGAGTCGCATGCCGGCGAGGGCGACAAGGCCGTGCTCTACACGATTCCGATGGTTTATTACGAGTACGAGATCGAAAATGAGGAAACTGGTGGCAAGGGCGTGATGGCGGCGCCCGTGTCGCTCGGCGCGCAGACCTCGGTCGTTAATGTCGAGGCCTATGACCGCATTGCCAAACAGCACAATATGACGCCGCTCAGCTACTTTTTGACCAACCGGTCGGGAGAACCCGGAACCTATCAAACGACGCTCAACGGCGAGACTCCCGTTGGGGATTCCTTTGGCCTGGGCAAGCCTGGCGTAACGCGCGCCTACACGCACGATGGGTTTAACGGCGCCGCCGCGCAGTCGGGGGCGAGCATTGAGCAGACCATCGAAGTCGAGGAGGGCAAGGAGCAGGAGCTCGAGCTCGGCTTGACGCTGAACGGCAGCGTTGTCATGGGCGCGAAGCTCGCAAAGCACGAGTTGTTTGGCGGCCTGTGCTTTGGTGCCAACGCCGGCTTTACTACGGGTAACTCCTCGAGTGAATCGACCGAATACGGCGGCACCGTCGACAACCTGCCCGAGGCCGCGCAGGGCAAGTACGGTTTTGTGTGGCGTCTGGGCGTCAACGCGGTGGATGTCGACAAGTTCGAGGCAGACTCGGGCGACAAGCTCGGCACCAAGGACACCGACCAGTTCTGGATCGTGGGCTATGACGTTAAGGACGTCGAGATGCCCGACGCGCCGGCCGTGACGGGCTTTACGGCAAACGCCGTCGATTCGACCAGCGTTACGTTTAGCTGGGACGATGTACTCGCAAACAAGAGTGGCTTTAGCTACGGCGTGGGCATGCTGCAGAGCAATGCGGCGGATGCGGTCGTCAATAGCTGGAAGATTGCCGACAACACGCAGACCTCGCTCAAGTGGGATGGGCTGCAGCCCAATACGGAGTATCGATTCGCCATCGCCGCCGTTAAGAATGGATCCACGACCGAAACAGGTATTCGCTCGGCAATCATCACGGTCAAGACCATGCCCGATGGCATGACGATGACCGTGAGCGGACCTGCGGCGGATGCTGCGGAGGGGTCGGATCTTGGATACGACTCTTCGGTTGAGCGCACGGCGGGAAGGCACCTGACGCTCTCGGCGATTGGCCATGTGAAGCAACTCGGTGCCAACGATAGCGAAACAGGGCTGGCACCGACCTATATGTGGTACCGCAAGGGCCGCGGCGAGACAGAGTTTAAGCTCGTGGGTGCCGATGGCAACCTCGCGGCTGGAACGGCCTCAAAGCTCGAGATTGACCTGACCGCAGACGATGACGGTGCGCAGTATTACTGCCACGTGGGATACAACGACGTGGGCCTCGACACCGGCGCGACGCTCGTGAATATCGAGGCCGAGGAGACGGCGCCCACAACGGTGAACGCCACCCCGATCCGCACGCGCCGCCTGTTCTCACAGGCAAGTGCGGGCGCCAAGAAGTTCCTGGACCATACGCTGGTAAACACCGCCGGCCCAACCGATTCCGAAGGCTCAAAGGACCCCGAGACTCCTGAGACCCCGACGAACCCGGACAAGCCCAAGTCCGACAACGGAGCTAAGACCGACACCAAGGTCAAGACTACGACCACAGCGAAGAACCTCGCAAACACCGGCGACCAAACATTCGCCCTAGTCGCCACCGCAGCAGCAGCGGGAGCAACGCTCGTAGTGATAGCCCTCATCATGCTGATCAAGCGCCGCAAGACCCACTAGTAGCCAGTCGAACATATCGACAACCCAAAAACCCGGGTAGCCAAAAAAACAGGCCGCCCGGGTTTTCTGTTGAGTGGAGACTCCGCAAGCGGAAACTGCATCCCATTCCAGACAAGAATTCCGGGACACACTTTCCGCAAACAAAGAAGGCCACATAACGTGGCCTTCAACTTATATATGTTCGGCGATACACCCAAGACAAGCCACGCCCCAACATCAGGGCGTCTGTCCAGGCGGAGGCATATAAGGTTC
>CATYJC010000122.1 GCA_958407555.1 uncultured Collinsella sp.
CATGCTCGCTGTCGTGCTCGCGTATCGGCGAGAGAATCGCCTCCGAGAACGACCGCATCTCCGGGGTTTCCGCAAAAGGCATCACGGTTCTCAGGATGCCGAGCTGCGCATAGCGGATGGGGCCCTCGGCTCGTTGACAAGATAGGCGCTGTGCGTAAATCGCCTGCGAGATCGCCTGCGCCACCGCCTCGTCTCCAAACAGAATATCGCTGATGCCGAGCCCTTCCGCTCCGCCGTCGATACCGCTAGTCTCGATGAGCTCCGTGAGCGCCTGCACGATTCGCTCCACATCGAGCGTCTGCTCCGAGTCACTTGTCGCTACGAATAACAAACCTCCGTCATAGGGTGCCAGCATGTTGTGGCATCCGGCGAGGGTCGATTTTGCACAAAGACGTTCGATTTGCAAAAACGTACGCGGGTCGAGGGGCTCTGCAAACGATGCGAACAGGGCGACCGCTTCGTCCAGAAATGACGGGTTGAGGCCTCGGATGCGTCGGCAGATGGACTCAGACGATACATCTGTCCTTAGGGCATCGATCTCGCGCTGCGCGAAGTCGATGGACGCGAGCTGCTCGATATGCCGTTTGACCTCATAGATGACGCCGTCAAAGAACAGTGAGTCGTCGGTCGTGAGAAAGACCGGGTAGTGCCGCGCGTTGGCGTAGCGGATGGCTTGGTCGGGAATCGGAATGTGCAGGACATTTTTGATGATAAGACCGCTCGTTCCCTTGGCGACGAGGTATTTCACGGCTTCAGTGATGAGGTATGGGTCGTCCTTCGCATAGAGGAAGGTGCTGAGGACGATCTCGTCTGGGCTGAAGTTTACGCGCTGGTACTTGTTCTTGAGGCCGGGCATGAGTTCATAATCGAGGATCCCGACGCCGGAGACGGCACGCGAGACGCCGTCGCTGCCGGCGATTAGACGAACCGACCCCTCATATTCCCGTGAGAAGTCCGAGATGGTGTATAGCATCAACATCACCTTGTAAATTACTACAATAAGTACAGGTATAAATAGGATAATCGCACATCCATATGCAGTTGATGCGAGAAATAATTCAAATACCTGCTGATAGAACGAAAAATCAAATTGAGAATCGTTGTAGATTCCAACAAGAAATGATCCTTGGCGGCATCGTTACTAAACCGTACAGTGAAGCAACGTAAAACTTTCGCTGAGAGGAGCGATGATGGGGCAGATGGTGGTGCTTTCGGCCGAGGAAGTTTCCAAGGTGCTGACGATCGAGGATGTAATCGCTGCCGTGGAGGAGGCATATCGCCAGAAGGCAACGGGCAAGGGTGTTGCGTGGCCGATGGTATATGAGCAGTTCGAACCCGGCGTGGCCGATATGGATATCCGCTCGGGCGAGTTGGCGGGAAGCGGCCTCTTCGGTCTCAAGCTCACGGCCTGGTTCTCTCAGAATCCCAAAAAGGGGCTGCCCGAGATCTTTGGCACCACGCTGCTGTGCGACAACGCGACGGGCGAGCCGTTGGCGCTGCTCAATGCCTCTGCCGTCACTGGACTTCGCACCGGTGCCGCCGCTGCGCTCGGTGCCAAGTGGCTGGCTCGGGCGGATGCGTCCAAACTGCTTGTTGCGGGTGCCGGCCATATGAGCACCTATATGGTGGCGGGCGTGCTCGCCGCCTGTCCCAAAGTGAGCGAGGTCAAGGTGTGGGAGCCGGTTTCCGATGCCGCGCCCGAGGCCCGCGTCGAGCGCATGCGTGACGAGGTCGCCCATATCTTGGGCGCCTGCGAGCATGCTCGCGAGGCATCCACCTATTCCATCGAGGCGACGGCCGACGGCCAAGGTGCCGCGGCAGAGGCCGACATCATCGTGACGATCACGCCGGCGACCAAGCCCATCATCCCCGATGCATGGGTGCGCCCCGGTACGCATATCTCCTGCGTCGGTGCCGACATGCCCGGCAAGCAGGAGCTCGCCTCGGCGCTTGTCGCCCGCGCCGCTGTTTACGTCGACGACCGCGAGCAATCGGTCGCGTCCGGTGAGCTGGAGATTCCGGTTGCCGAGGGTGCCATCGCGCCCGAGAACATCAAAGCGGAGCTCGGCGAAGTCATCGCCGGCACGGCCACGGGGCGTTCGGATGACGAGCAGGTGACGGTGTTCGATACGTCGGGCATTGCCGTTCAGGACCTTTCGGCATCGAAAATTGCCTACGACCGCGCCGTCGAGGCGGGGCTGGGCACCGTGGTGGAACTGTAAGAAAGCCAAGGAAAGGAAACGACAATGCAGATCAAGGATTTCGCCGTCGAGCAGTGGATGAACGAGTGGGAGACCAAGTGCACCCACAACGTTGCGGAGACGTGCGTCTACTCCCTCACGCTCGATCAGCTGTTCGAGCTTACGAACACCGACAAGAAGGCGTGGCTCGATAGCCTGTGCTCGCGCCGATTCACCTACGGAGACATCGAGGGGCAGCCCGGCTTCCTCGAGGGGGTCGCGCGTCTCTATAAGACGGTCGAGCCCGGGCATATCGTGCCCACGCACGGCGCGACCGGTGCCAACTCCCTGGTTATTTCCACGCTTGTCGAACCGGGCGATCACGTAGTCTCCGTCAAGCCCACCTACCAGCAGCTTTACTCGATTCCCGAGATGTGCGGTGCGAAGGTCGATATCCTTCAGCTCGATCGCAAGAACGGCTACCACGTCGACGTTGACGCGCTTGATGCCCTGGTGACCGACGATACCAAGCTCATCTGCATCAATAACCCGGACAACCCCACGGGCGCCCTGCTCGACACCGATACGCTCAAGGCGATTGTCGAGGTTGCGCGCAAACACGACGCGTGGGTGCTCTGCGACGAGGTCTACCGTCTGCTTACTCAGACGGATGAGTACTGCGAGTCCGTGATCGACCTGTACGACAAGGCCGTCGTCACCGCATCCATGTCCAAGGTCTGGTCGTTCGCCGGCCTGCGTCTGGGCTGGGCGGTCACCAAGAGCCCGGAACTTCGTCGCGCGCTGCTCTCGCATCGCGACTACAACCTGATTTCCGCCGGCATATTCAGCGAGACGGTGGCGGAGCTGATTCTGGGCAACGCTTCCGTGATCCTTGAGCGCAGCCGTCGCATCGTCCGTCAGAACCTTGCTGTTCTGGAGAAGTGGGTCGAGAGCGAGCCGCACCTGTCGTTTGTCAAGCCCGAGGCGGGTACCACCGCGCTCGTGTATTACGATTACGACATCGACTCCAGGACGTTCTGCATCGACATGATTAAGAAGTCCGGCGCGCTCGTCACCCCGGGCGATTGCTTCGAGGAGCCCAAGAGCATGCGCATCGGCTATGCATATTCCGATAACACCGACGACCTGCAGAAGGGTCTGGATGCCATCTCTGCGTACATGCGTACGCTTGAGTAGAGGCTCGAGGGCGAAGTGATGGGGTCGATCGGTTTAGGACCGAGGCCCCCTATTTTTTCTCAAGGCTACCGAACACTTTTGTCATATTAGGTGCCCACGGGGTCGTATCGCTGCGACGCCGTGGGCATAATGGTGTGGAAAGTGAAAGTTACGCGAAATGGGAGGACACATGGCCCTGATCTATGTCGTTGAGGACGACGAGCCCATTCGTCGTGAGCTTGTCGACATCCTTGCCCGCGCTGGGTTTGAAATTGAGGCCTGCGAATCGTTTGAGCATGTCTCGCGCGATATTCTCGCCGCCGCGCCCGACCTGGTGCTGCTCGATCTCACGCTTCCTGTCAAAGACGGCCAGCACATCTGCCATGAGGTCCGTCGCGAATCCGAGGTCCCCATCATCGTTCTCACGTCGCGCACGACCGAGATCGACGAAGTCATGGCCATGACGCTCGGCGCGGACGACTTTGTTCCCAAGCCCTACAGCGCGCGCGTGCTTGTGGCGCGCATCAACGCACTGCTGCGTCGCACCGCGGCGGCAGGCGAGCGCAGTACACTTGTCCACAAGGGGCTGGAGCTCGACCTCGCCCGCTCAATGGTCACCAACACGCAAACCGGCACTAGCACCGAGCTCACCAAAAACGAACTGCGTATCCTCTCACTGCTTCTGAGTCGCGCGGGCAAGATTGTTTCGCGCTCGGCCATCATGCAGGACCTGTGGGACTCCGACGCCTTCGTGGACGACAATACGCTCACCGTCAACATCAACCGCCTGCGCACCACGCTCGAAAAAATCGGCATCAAGGGGTATTTGACGACGCATCGCGGCCAAGGGTATTCGGTCTAGGGGCCGGCTATGTCGTTTGGCAAATTCTTTAAAGATGCGCTGCTTCCCGTCGCCGTGTGGACGTGCGGCGTGCTGCTGAGCTGCTTTGTGCTGACGGTCGCCGGTGCTTCGACATCTATTGTGGTCGTGGCGGTCGGCGTTTCCTTTATCTTTGGTATGCTCGGCATCGTGGTCGAGTACGCGCGTCGCCGCCGTTTTCTGCGTCAGCTGGAGCGCGCGGCCGAGGAGCTCGAGAGCCCCGCATGGGTGCAGGAGATGGTGCAATGCCCGACCTATGCCGAGGGCGAGCTCGAGTACGAGGTCTTGCGCCGGGTGGGCAAAGCCGCTTGCGACGAGGTTGCCGAAGGCCGGCGTCAGACCGATGACTATCGCGACTATATCGAGAGCTGGGTCCACGAGGCCAAACTGCCCCTGGCGGCGGCTCATCTAATTTTGGAAAACCTGGATGGCAGCGAAGACGACCTGTCTCGTGTGGATGACCTGGGCCGTGAGTTGGCTCGCATGGAGCGCTATATCGACCAGGCGC
>CATYJC010000123.1 GCA_958407555.1 uncultured Collinsella sp.
TCGTCAAAAGGAATCTCCTCGCCCACCGCAAAAGTAGTGGACTCCCAGTAGCGGCTCTCGACCGGCGGCACGCAGCGCAGCAGCGCGCGAGCCGAGGCGACCATGATGCAGTTGTCGCCGCGCACGATGCGCCCGAGCGCCTCGCAGCGCTGGGCTACCACGGCGTCGTCGGGCGCCTGCTCGCGCCAAGGGTAGTCCTTGCGCTCGGGAAAGCGGCACACGCGCGCGAGGCCCACATAGGCGGCCAGACTACGTGCGGCGCGATCGGCCGCATCCTCGCCACTCACAATGTAGACCGTGGGGCGCGGACGACGCGCAAACTGGGCGGCGGCCATAAGCGTTCGGCCCGACTGAGACACGGCCAGCGTCACGTCCTCGCCAGAATCGAGCCCGGCCTCGACGGTCTGCAGCGCCTCGGCAGTGTAGAGCTGCGCGGCTATACGGTGAATGAGCATGCTGTTCCTCCGGCATCGCAACGCCAAAAGCCCGCCGAGGCAAGCTCGGCGGGTCGTTCGTCAAATTCATTGCTTGCCATGGTAGCGCATGAAGAGGACTCCAACTCAAGCGTACGCCCAGCCCCGCAACAAAAACGCCAGATAGAACTGGACTCGCCGGCTTCGCCAAAATCTCCCCGTCACGCCGAACGTCGCAACCACGGAAGGCTCCCCAAGAAACGGCTATTCCTCAAAAAAGCTCGCAACGTTCAAACGGCTCGTCCACTCTCCTATGGTGTTGGCAAAGCCGACGCGTGTGTACACGCCCGCAAAACGGCCGCGATACAGGTACAGGCCTTCCATATTAGAAGCGGGCGCAAAACCAAGATCATCCACAAGTCCTTTGGGCGCCTCTCCTCGATGCGGCCCATCGACCAGCGTTCCGCGCAAGCAGGGAGTCTGATACTGCTGAGCATACTCCTGTACAATCGCCCCAGCGGCCGCAGCGCGAGCAAGCACCTGGGACCATTCCTGTTCCGTGACGTCCAAACCAGCAACAACGCCAACCGCGTTGTAGCCGCCGCACGGCTTGACGATCCATCGGTCCTTTTCGGCAAATCTCGACAACTGGGTGCTTTCGTCCAAAATCTCGGTATAGGGCACATGCTCCCGGACAAACGACTGCTCCTCCGGGCTCAACAAGGACTGCCCGGCCCGGGACCACAAAAACGCAAATACGGTCTTAGTCGCACACGGCCACGTTCTAAATCCCCCGACGATGCACGCGATCCCTTCTTGAGCCGCCTCAATTAAGGCCGAGCGTCCATCGCACGGCTTATCCCACAACTCGCCGGTCACCGCGCGCCGCCAAACGCAATCAATAGGGCCGACGGCATCGCACAGCCGCCTAGCACCGCCCTCGCCTTCGCCAATCCGCAGGTCGCGCACATCCGCAAAGCGTGCGACTACACCCCGCCGCCTCATAAGGTCGACAAAATGAGCCGCATCTTCCAAGTCGATGCTTTCCGAATAGTCGACGATTGCCACCGAAGCGGGATATATCTTTGATTGCGGTGCATAAAACCCCTCGTCAACGTGGGCCTCGTCGTCCGATCGCGCACTATCCTCGGTGCGGCGAGGATGGGCCAGTTCCCACTCTGCATAGGTCTCAAACAATGCATCTATCCAGCTACCGCACAAATCGTACTGCCGAAAGCCGGGGTGGTCGGATGCAAACTCCTCAAAGGAAGGCGTCATTCGCACTGCCTGGCAGACCGCATCGGTCACTACCATTCCGGCACTGCCGTCGGTATTGAGCTCGCAAAACGTATACGAACCGGTGCCCTCGTCAAGAAAGATATCAACACGCGCAAGGGGAATCTGGCAATCATAGCCGGCATCCATAGCACACAGGTCAGCAAAAGCTGGATCCATGCGAAACCACGCACGCACGGAGGCATCGGAACAAAACGCCCGCGTCACCTTGTCCATAATGCCGTACATGCGCTCGGCGGCCTCCTTAAGAATCGCCGTCATATCCTTGTCGAATATCTTTGGCGTCAGAGCCCAGGGCGCAGGGTCGCCATGGTAGAGCGCATGGGTTTGAGACAAGTATTCGTCGCCTTTGCGACGACCAGGCAGGTCGCCTTCGCGCGTGCGCACGATGCGTTCAAAATAATCTTCGAGCTCTCGCGTCTTCGATATTGCCACGTTACCCTCCATTGCTTGATTTTTTGCTCATGCTACGCCAGCACGCCACGACTTCGGCGCGCTTGAATAGGCTTCTAAATTAGCAACACATTTTTGCATGGGACAACGAATGATCGACGCGCACTTCCCAATCGCGTAACGTTAAACGTTAAAAGCGCCAGGCGGGCTACCAGCTTAGCGTTCTAAATCAATCATATCGAGCTCAGACGAATGCGCTAGTCGTAATTGATGCTTTGCAGAGTGAAAGAAGGAGCACCGTCGTCAGCGGTAACCTTTACCACGGCGGTCCCGGACATCATAGGTGTAGAGTCAGCCCCAATCGTCGACTTCAGTTGATCGGCAGGCAGCCCATAAACGCTCTCAGGAACATCCGAGATCAAAGGAGAAGAGATGCCGTTATAGCTCAGCGCGACATAAGCCTCAAATGTAAGGCAGTACGTGTTGTCACCCAGGTCTTCCGCGCCCGAAACGATTGCCGGAATAGGCGAGCCGGCAAAGCCGTGCATCTCGTTAAAGTACAGGTAGCCGTCCTGAACCGTAGCCCTCGTTGCCAGATTGTCAGGCAATCCGTCATCAGCGTCGATATGCATCTCGTCATCGGATAACGTTACGCCAAACAGTCGGTTCATCTCGCGCTTCATGGAATCAACGGGGACCTTGCTGGCATAGGATTTGCCGTCCACATCCCCGCCCCTTTCCACGCGATTCGTAGTGTTTTCGAGCAGGTGGTCAAAGACGAAAATCGTCATGCCCCGTTTTTCCTCTGCAGTCAGACCGTCCGCCGCATCAAACGAGGCTAACCCGCCTGCCCCGTCACGCGCAAACTGTTCCTCCGTAAAGTTCGACAGGAACAGGTTTGCGGCGGCATAGGTTGCCTGGTCGTTAAGGTCGACCTTTACGCTGCTGCCCGTCTGCTCGGGCTCTTCCGGCTCTTCTTGCTCTTCAGCAGGCTTTTCCTTGGCGCTTCCCTTGTCCTTGTGCTCGGCCGAACCCTCGTCGGACCCAAGTACCGTAATTTGCGATGAATTGCCCTGCCCAAGCGGACCCAGCACGCCGGTCAGTGCCAGCGCGGCACCGCCGGCAACGAGCACGCCCGCCACGCACATGCCGACAATCACCGCGCGCTTATGCGACTTCTTCTGCACGGGAGGCATCCCTGCCGCCGGCATCGATGCGGGCTCAGCAGGCGCGGCCGCCGGAGAGGCAGCGCCCATGCGCGCCCCGCAGTTCGTGCAAAAATCGGTTCCGTCGGGCATCTCGGAGCCACACTTGGTGCAAAACATATTCGGGCATCCCCTTACAACAAACGGCATCTGCCGTCATCATATTGAGCCCTCGCGACCCAAATGTGTTGCGCAACATTGGCCAAAGCCTTCGGACGCCGGCAAAACGTGCCGGGCCCTACCCCGTCACGCGCACGCTGGGGCAAAGGTCTGCCAGTGGGCACTCGTCGCACTTAGGTTTGCGGGCGTCGCAGATCTCGCGGCCAAAGGTAATCCACTGGTGGTTGACCGACTCCCAATACTCGTGCGGCAAGATCTTGAGCAGATCCTGCTCGGTCTTGAGCGGCTCTTTGGCATGCGTCTTGGGACTCAGCATCAGGCGGTGCGCGATGCGGTTGACATGCGTATCCACCGCGATGCCTTCCACGATGCCGTACCCCACGTTGAGCACGATGTTCGCTGTCTTGCGCCCCACGCCCGGCAGCTTGACGAGTTCCTTCATGTCGGCCGGCACCTCGCCGCCGTAGTCGGCAACGATCATCTGCGCGGCCTCCACGGCATGCTTGGCTTTGCTCTTATAGAAGCCGAGCGACTTGATGGCCTCGGCCACATCGGCCACGCTCGCCCCCGCCATGGCCTCGGGTGTGGGCCACTGGGCAAACAGCTTCGGCGTCACCTTGTTGACCTGCGCGTCGGTCGTCTGAGCCGAGAGCAGTACCGCGATCAGCAGCCTAAAGGGATTCTCGTGGTCCAAGAAGCACTCGACCGGGCCATAGCGACGGTTAAGGCGCTCGCACACCTCGATGGCGCGTTCGCGTTTGGCGGCATTGGTCTCGCGTGGCATAACGACTCCTCGGCTCAGCGGCATAACAAACCTATGGGCACGATTGTCCCACGTATGGGGTCTTTACGCCTCCAAAAATGCGCCGGTCTGGCGGCTCCACAGGCTTGCGTATTCGCCGCCCGCCTCGACAAGCTGCGCATGCGTGCCATCCTCGACAATCTCGCCGTCTGCCAGCACTACGATGCGGTCGAGCGCCGCCACGGTGGACAGGCGGTGCGCCACCACAATGGAGGTGCGGCCGCGCATCAGGTTCTCGAGCGCCTCCTGCACCAGCGCCTCGGACTCACTGTCCAGGGCAGAGGTCGCCTCGTCGAGCACCAGAATCGGCGCGTCGGTGAGGATGGCACGGGCGATGGCCACGCGCTGGCGCTGGCCGCCCGAGAGCTTAACGCCCCGCTCGCCCACCATGGTGTCAAAGCCACAGGGCAGGCGATCGATAAATTCCAGGGCGTTGGCCAGGCGCGTGGCCTCGCGGATCTGCTCGTCGGTGGCGTCGGGACGGCCGTAGGCGATATTCTCGCGAA
>CATYJC010000124.1 GCA_958407555.1 uncultured Collinsella sp.
CCCTGACCTCTTGACTGCCAGTCAAGCGCTCTCCCAGCTGAGCTACGCCCCCGTGACGAGGACATACTATAGGGGAATGATTGCGGGGATGCAAGAGGTTTTTTGGGTTGATTCTCGCACTTACGGGTTTTCCTGGGACGGGGCAGAAATAATCACTCTTCGAGCGATTATTTCTATCCACCGTCCCGATAAAACCCTGATGTTATGGCCCTTATTTGTAGAGGTAAGCGATGGCGGTGCCGGCGTGGACGGCGATCGTTGCGATTGAACGCACGACGTTACTGATGCCAGTGTCGGCCAACAAGCCCAGCGGGGCGTGGTCCAGTTCCCACTCTAGACCGTGTTCGCTTACTACCGTCCCAGGGGCTATGGCGATGATGGAAAACGTCTTGCCTTCGGCGCCTTCGATAGCCCACGACTCGCCAGCGTGGAGGATGCGGGCGACCACCTTGTCCTCGGCGATCCAGATGGGAGCATCCTCGTAGCTCGCGAGCAGCCCCAGTACGGAAAGGGCCATATCCGGGCGGCCGCCGGTGGCGCAGGTCGCAACCACTTCGGCACCCGGCCAGCGACGGCGGACCGAATCGAGCGCCAGCGCCAGATCGGTATAGTCCTTGTACGGGTCATGGCGCTCTACCTCAAAAGCTTCGGCGGCATCGACCAGCGCACGACCGGCGTCGCTCACCGTGTCGGCATCCCCCACATACACGTCGCAGCCCAGGCCGGCACTCAGCAGCGCGTCGAACCCGCGGTCCACGGCGACAACGTGGTCGCACTCCCCCGCCAGCTGACGCAGCAAATCCGCGCTCGCCACCACGGGCGAGCCGCAAACCACTAACACCCTACAAGCCACAGCTCTCGCCTATCCCTCAAACGTAAGAACGCGGGCCAGATCCAGGTCCTCATAGCTATCGATAAAGATGTCGCAGTTGGCACGCACCTCATCGCGCTCCATACGGCCGTGCGGGTCATAGATACCCACGCGCTTAAAGCCTGCAGTGCCAGAGCTCTTTAGGCCAAAGACGGCGTCCTCAAACACCCAGGCGCGCTCAAACTTGCAGCCGTGGCGCTCCTCAAGGCGGCGCAGCGCCAGCTCATACACATCGGGGAACTGCTTGGAGCGGCCCGCCTCGTCCGTCGTGGTAATAAACTCCATATAGCGATCAAGGCCGGCGCCCGCAAGTGCAGACTTAACCAACTCGGCGGGCGTGGACGTGGCAACGCACATGGCAATACCGGCCTCCTGCGCCTGCTTCAAAAATGCAAGCAGGCCCTCACGCGGCGGCACCTTGGAGTAGCCATCGATCAGGATGTCGCTCAGCTCGCGGTAGAGCTCTTCGCCATTTTCGCCAATACCCCAGATGTCGTGGTAGGCCTGGCACTCATCCTCGAGCGACAAATGCTCAAACTGGGCAAAATCGTCGACCGTAACGTCAACTCCGTGGCGATGCAATAACTCGGGCTGGGCATAGGCCCAAACGGGGGTGCTATTAACCAGTGTGCCATCGCAATCGAAAATAAAAGCAACACTTGGGGCAGCGATGTGGTCCATAAACGAGCCTTTCGATGTCAAATGGTAAACAACCTGCTAAAAACGTTTTACCAAACGTCAACCTAACAATCTAGAAACGCTAATTGGTAAAACTGTCAAGAGTTTTACCACGGCAATTCTGCAAGTGGTATAAACATGGCGCTTACCGATTAAACGCCCCTGCAAATCCTCTTTCGTTCATAAAAGTAACGTACAGGTGCTATCTTATTTTGTGCCGAAAGTTCCACCGAGCACGCGAGGTGGAACGAATCATAGAACTATCGCCGTCCCTTCGATTCGTGCAGCCTTGGACCTTTCGCATCTAGTCACCAAGGCAACACGCTGCCGCGTCATGATGGGATCAAACGTGAGCGATACAAAGCTAAAGCCAGCAACCAAAAAGCCTGCTACCCGTAAATCCGCCCCGCACGCACCGGAGCTCACCAAGGACGATGTCTACCTGTTTGGCATCGGCACGTGGGAGCGCAGCTGGGAAAAGATGGGCGCGCACCCCGACACGCAGAACCGTACGCGCGGCTGGCGTTTTTGTGTTTGGGCGCCCGACGTAAAGAGTGTTCACGTCATTGGCGAATTTAACGACTGGGATGAGCAAGCCAACCCGCTGGTACCCATGCATACGAGCGCCATTTGGGAAGGTTTTATTCCTGGCGCCGAGCAGGGCCAGCTCTATAAGTATCTCATCGAGACCAACGAGGGCGAAAAGCTCTACAAGGCCGATCCGTACGCCTTTAAGGCCGAGTGTCCTCCGGGAACGGCGAGCGTGCTGTGGACCCTCGATGGCTACAAGTGGAATGACGCCGCATGGCTCAAGCGCCGCGCCAGCCATAACCACATGTCGCAGCCCCTTAACATCTACGAGGTGCATATTGGCTCGTGGAAGCGCCACGGCGACGCGCCGCAGGGCGAGCCCGACGAGTACGGCAACTACCCTGGCCCCATGGATCCCTTCCCCGCGCAGCGCGGCGAGTTCTATACCTACGACGACCTGTCGGTGGAGCTCGTGGACTACGTGCGCGACATGGGCTATACGCATATCGAGGTCATGCCGCTTATGGAGCATCCTTTCGATGGCTCCTGGGGCTACCAGACGACCGGCTACTATGCCGCCACGTCGCGCTACGGCAACCCGCAGCAGCTCATGCACTTTATCGATGCGTGCCACGAGGCAGGCATCGGCGTGATCATGGACTGGGTTCCCGGCGGTTTTTGCGCCGACTCCCACGGCCTTGCCACCTTTAACGGCCACATGCTGTTTGAGCACGAGATTCACCCCAACTGGGGTACGCACAAGTTTGACTTCGCCCGCGGCGAGGTCCGCTCCTTCCTGGTCTCCAATGTGCTGTACTGGCTCGAGAACTTCCACGTGGACGGCATTCGCATGGACGGCGTGTCCAGTATGCTGTACCTCAACTTTGGCATTGACGATCCCAGCCAAAAGAAGTTCAACAAGTACGGTACCGAGGAGGACCTGGACGCCAGCGCGTTTATCCGTCAGGTCAACTGTGCCGTAGAGGCGCACTACCCCGACGTGATGATGATGGCCGAGGAGTCCACCGCGTGGCCGCTCGTGACCTATCCGCCGCAGGACGGCGGCCTGGGCTTCCACTACAAGTGGGACATGGGCTGGATGAACGACACCCTGCACTACATGCAGACCGATTTTCCGTGGCGCCCCGGCAACCACGGCCTGCTCACGTTCTCTATCATGTACGCCTTTACCGAGAACTTCATTTGCCCGCTCAGCCATGACGAAGTCGTGCACGGCAAGTGCTCGCTCATCGGCCGCATGCCGGGCGACTGGTGGCGCCAGTTTGCGGGCCTGCGCACGCTGGCCTTCTACCAGATGACGCACCCCGGTGCCAAGCTCAACTTTATGGGCAACGAGATCGGCCAGTTTATTGAATGGCGCTACTACGAGTCCATTCAGTGGTTCCTGACCGAGGAGTACGAGACCCACCGTCATCATCAGGCGTTCATCAAGGCGCTTAACCACCTGTATACCGCCGAGCCCGCCCTGTACGAGCGCGGCTACACCGACGATGGCTTTACCTGGATCGACGCGGACAACTCCAAGCAGTCCATCGTGAGCTTTGTCCGTCAGGGCGAGGACGTCGATGACGACCTGGTGATCCTGATCAACTTTGACCCGGCGAGCTATGAGAGCTTCCGAGTGGGCGTGCCGCGCGAGGGCGATTGGGAGGTCATCTTTGACTCCGACCGTCCCGAGTTTGGCGGCAGCGGATACGCCGGCGAGGAACCCTACACCTGCTCGAGCGAGCCCTATCCCTGGAACGGACAGATGGACTCCATCGAGATGAAGGTGCCCGGCCTGGCAGGCGTGGTGCTTAAGCGCCGCGGTCCCAGCAGCTATAAACCGCCCGTGGTCGAGAAGCCCAAGAAGGCAACGCGTAAGCGTACGTCCTCGGTGAAGCCCAAGCCTGCGGCTGCCAAGAAGGCTCCGACCAAGGCGAAGACTGCCAAGTCTGCCGCCAAGCCCGCTTCCAAGACCACGGCCAAGAAGGCAGCCACCAAAAAGGCTGCCCCCAAGGCAAAGGCAGCTGCTGATAAGGCTCATGCCAAGAAAGCGTAACAAAGCCGTTACAGCTGCAATTACCCGCCCCGCTGGGGCGTAGGATACAAGTCATAACCGTTCCGGGAGAAACATCCCCGGGGGAAGGAACGTATGAATAAGATCTTCGACAACAAGCAGGAGTTTACCGAGCTCTATCGCGATGCTGTCATGAGCATCAGCGGCAAGAGCGTCGAGGCCGCCAGCGACCTCGACCGCTTTAACGCCCTGGCCAAGCTCGTGGCCGAGAAGGCGCGCACCGTTGCCACCAAGAGCGACGCCCGCGCCACCGCCGAGGGCAAGAAGCGCGTGTACTACTTCTCGATCGAGTTTTTGATCGGCCGTCTGCTCGACAACTACCTGCTCAACTTTGGCGTGCGCGACATGGTCGCCGAGGCGCTCGACGACATGGGCTTTGACCTGTCCGTCATCGAGAACCAGGAGCCCGATCCGGCTCTGGGCAACGGCGGCCTGGGCCGTCTGGCCGCATGCTTCTTGGATTCCATGGCAGCCGAGGGCATTGCCGGCTACGGCAACGGCATGCGCTACCGCTACGGCCTGTTTAAGCAGGAGATCGTCAACGG
>CATYJC010000125.1 GCA_958407555.1 uncultured Collinsella sp.
ACGCCCGCCGACCGTAGGCAACTGCTGCTTTTTACCGCTTTTGGCCTGCTGTTCAACCAGTTCTGCTATCTTTCGGCCGTGCGTCTGACCAATGCCGGAACCGCGACGGTGCTCCAGTGCCTGCAGCTGGTCATCATCATGGGTTACGCCTGCGTGGTCGATCGCCGCATGCCGCGCGCTCGCGAGACGATCGGCATTGGTCTGGCCCTCGGTGGCACCTTTTTAATCGCTACCGGCGGCGACCCGACCAGTTTGAGCATATCGCCGCTTGGTCTGGTCGCAGGCCTTATGTGTGCGGTTAGCGCAGCCTGTATGGCGGTGATTCCCGCCAAGATTCTGCCCGAATACGGCAGCCCCATCGTTACAGGCTCTGCCATGCTCGCAGCGGGCGTGGTCTCGTGCGTCTTCGTGCAGCCGTGGGCTCATATGCCGGTGCTCGATGCTGCCGGTATCGAGGCGCTCGCGGTGTTTGTGGTCATTGGCTCGTTTTTTGCCTACATGCTGTATATGCAGGGCGTTAAGGACATCGGCTCGGTGCGTGCGAGCCTCATCGGAACCGTGGAGCCGGTCTCGGCGACCATCACCAGCGCCGTTATGCTGGGCACGGTATTTTTGCCGACCGACTTGATTGGCTTTGTCATGATCATCGTGATGATGTTTCTGACGGTATAGCTCACGCCGCTGCCTAGACGGACACGGTGTTGCACCACAATTCCGCGAATTGGTGCCTGCATCTGGAGTTTAACTGACGATGCCAAATATGTCATAAACTAATAGCGTTATTGACTTTTAGTATTGCGAGGACTCCTCTATGGCTGGTAACCACTTTAAGAACGGCGACGGCGAGCGCCCTGCAGTTCCGCCGCGTTCAAATGGGACTGGAAACGCTGGCGTACCGAGTGGATCCAGCCAAAACAGTGCTGGCAACCGTACGTCTCCGGGCGAAACGGCGATGTTTGCCGCTCTGTACGAACAGTCTCAAAAGGCAAAACAGGCTGGTCGCGTAGGCAGGCAGGCATTTCCGGGCGGGGCGGGCTCTGCGGCTTCGTCGGCCGGGGTCCGTCCGGCGCCAACGGGTGGTGCGAATGTCGCTGGCCCCACTGGCCCCGCTAACAACGCTCATCGCGCCCACAACGCCGGCCCCATCAACTCTGCCAATCCCGCCAATAGTGCTTCTTCTGCTGGAGACGCAGGGCTTACGGGTAACCTAGGCACTATCTATACGGGCGCTTCCGAAACCGGCACGTTTGCCCGTCTCGATGACGACGGTGCCGAGTTTAAGGGCTCGGGCTCTAAAGAAGATTATTACGATTTTGGCTTGAACTACGGCGGTGATTCCTCGACGAGCCCGACCTCGAACGGTCTGGTTCGCCATCGCCATCGCAAGGGCGAGCGCAAGAACCGCCGCGTTGCAGCCGTTGTCGCTGCCATCGTCGCGGTGGTTCTTGTCGTGTTTGGCGTGAGTGGCTTCATGCTGCTTGGCTCGGCAAAAACCGTGAAGAGCCAGGCAAAGGAAACTGTCGAGATCGTCGGCGGCCTTAAGGACAAGGTCACGTCGGGCGATTTTTCGACCCTGCCCGACGATGCGAAAAAGATCGACGAGCTCTGCAGCAGCATGAAGAAGGAGACCTCGAGTCCGGTGTGGACGATGGCTTCGTTCATTCCGGTGTACGGCGGCGATATTAACGCCGCCCGCACCATGGTCGACGCTCTGTCCGATGTTTCGAGCGGCGCGCTGGTCCCCATGGCCGATAATCTCGCTCAGGCAACGCCCGGCAAGCTGTTCCAGGACGGGACAATCAACGTGTCCGCGCTGCAGGCGGTCGCCGATTCGCTCTCCGATAGCTCGAAGGCGTTCAAGAGCGCCAACAAAAAGGTGCAGGGTATTGGCGATACGCATATCGCCCAGGTGACCGAGCTGGTCGATAAGGCAAAGGACGGCTTTGCCACCCTGGACGGTGTAGTCGACGCGGCAGAGAAGATTGCCCCCGTTCTGCCCCAGATACTCGGCGCCAACGGCCAGACGCGCCATTATCTTGTGCTCGCGATGAGCAATGTCGAGATCCGCGCCTGCGGCGGTTTCCCGGGTTCGCGCGGCGTGATGTCAGTGACTGACGGTAAGCTCGAACTGGGCGATTTTGTCAAAGTCGACATGATGAAAGAGCCCTTGAGCCCGCTTCCCATCACCGATGAAGAGGCAAACTTGTTCACGACCGGATGGGGCCTGACCGGATTCAACACGCTCGGATACACGATGGGCGACGTTACGATGACGCCCGATTATCCGCGTGCGGCTCAGCTTGCCAGCGATATGCAAAAGGCCATTGTCGGAGATGACATCGACGGCGTATTTGCAGTCGATCCGGTATTTTTGCAGTATATGCTCGGCATTGTTGGCGGCACGCAGCTTCCCGACGGCACCGTCGTTGATGGAAGCAACGCTGCAAAGGTGCTGCTGCACGATATTTATTGGAATTACCCGGTAGAGGAACAGGACGCCATTTTTGCGGCGGTTGCCGGATCGGCTTTTAACAAGATCGTGGATGAACTGGGCTCCAGCGATATTACTAAGATTGCCGCCGCCATCGAAAAGGGTGCTTCCGAGGGTCGCATCCTCATGTATTCGAGAAACGATGACGAGGAAAAGGCCGCGAAGGCTCTTGGAATATCGGGCGCCCTCCAAACCGATACGTCGGAGGCTCCGATCTTGGGCGTCTATGTGAACAACTACAGCTATTCAAAGATGGATTGGTTCCTTGATAAGCGAGTCACCATCGATTCTTCGGTTGAAAATGCCGATGGCTCGACGACGTATCGAGTGACCACCACGCTCAAGAACACGATGACCCCTCAGGAGAAGGCCGAGATGCCTGGTTATTTCCAGGGCCATAACGGCATTAGCCAGGATATTGATGACGAGGTGCTGAGGCTCTATCTCTACGCTCCTGCGGGAGGCAGCATTTCGGACATTAAGACTTCGGGCTCCGGTTCTATCGAGATGAACGAAGCGACGCACGATGGCCTGAAGGTTGCATGGGGCGGCGTCCACATGCTTCTTGGACAAGACATAAAGGTCGAGTACACGGTTACGACTTCGAAGGACTCTGGGCACAAAGCGCTTAAGGTTCGCACCACGCCAACCGCTCAAACGTTTGAACAGGATAAGTAAGATATGAAGTACTTTGGCACCGACGGCTTTCGCGGCGAGGCCAACGTTGGGCTGACGGTAGAGCACGCTTATAAGATCGGCCGCTTTGTGGGCTGGTATTACGGCGCCAACCGCGGGACCAAGGCACGCGTGATCGTGGGCAAGGACACGCGTCGCTCGAGCTATATGTTCGAGGCGGCGCTGGTGAGCGGCCTGGTCGCGAGCGGTGCGGACGCCTATATGCTGCACGTGATCCCCACGCCGGGCGTGGCGCATCAGACCGTGGAGGGCTGCTTCGATTGCGGCATCATGATCAGTGCGAGCCACAACCCGTTTTGCGATAACGGCATTAAGCTCGTCAACAGCGACGGCTTTAAGATGGACGAGGACGTGCTGGAGCTCATCGAGGACTATATCGATGGCAAGAGCGAGGTGCCGCTGGCTACGGGCAACCACATCGGTGCCACGGTCGACTACATGCAGGGCCGCAACCGCTACATCGCCTCGCTCATCGCTAGCGCGAACTTTTCGCTGCAGGGCGTCAAGATCGGTCTCGACTGCGCCAACGGCTCGGCATCCTCGGTGGCCAAGCCGGTGTTCGACGCGCTGGGTGCCGATGTGCGCGTGATTAACGCCGCGCCCGATGGTTTTAACATCAACGTTGACTGCGGCTCCACGCATATGGAGCGTCTGCAGCGCCACGTGGTGGAGCAGGGTCTGGACGTTGGCTTTGCCTACGACGGCGATGCCGACCGCTGCCTGGCCGTGGACGAGCGTGGTCGCGTGGTCGACGGCGACCAGATCCTGTATGTGTGCGGCGTGTACCTGAACAAGCACGGTCGCCTTTCGGGCGGTACCGTGGTGCCGACGATCGCCAGCAACTTTGGCCTGGTCAAGTCGCTGGAGCTTGCCGGTCTAAGTGCCGTGACCAGCGGCGTGGGCGACCGTCATGTGTATGCCAAGATGCGCGAGGGCGGCTACAGCCTGGGCGGCGAGCAGACGGGCCACACGATCTTTGGTGATATCGAGCGCACGGGCG
Source organism: uncultured Collinsella sp. (assembly GCA_958407555.1). Taxonomy (GTDB): domain Bacteria; phylum Actinomycetota; class Coriobacteriia; order Coriobacteriales; family Coriobacteriaceae; genus Collinsella. The sequence goes on from CATYJC010000125.1 coordinate 4,188, forward strand.
ACGGTATTATGACCTCGCTGCGCGTGATGGAAGTGATTCGTGCCGAGCGCGAGACGCTCTCGCAGCTCACGGCTCCGTGCAAGCTACTGCCGCAGGCTCAGGTTGCCGTACGCGTGGCGGATAAAGACGCCGCGCTGGGCAACATGGGCGTGCAAGCCGCCATCGCCGAGGCCGAGGCGTCGCTGGCGGGCGAGGGCCGCGTGCTGGTGCGCAAGAGTGGAACCGAGTCGGTGATTCGCGTTTTGGCCGAAGCCCCCGACCAAGCCGCCGCCGACGCCGCCATGAAGCGCATCGCCGCGGCGCTGGAAGCTCTATAGTTACGCGGTTTTACCAAACCGCGTAACTGCTCGACGCTGCAAACGGCCCTAAGCG
>CATYJC010000126.1 GCA_958407555.1 uncultured Collinsella sp.
CACCTTTGTGGTGGTTTTGAACCGTCCCAGCAGTTTGTCTCGATCTGTAACATCTAGACCGTTAAAAGTCGTCTTACTGTTACAGAATGAGATGTTCGTCCCGACGCCCGCCGTTTGTCTCGGTCTGTAACAGATAGAGCCGATTTGCCTCCCCAGATGTTACAAATCGAGATGTTTGAAGATCGGGACAGAGGGTCAGCTCCTGTGTGGTGGTTTTCCAGTTTGCCAACGATATGTGAACAGATAAAAAAGTCTGCTATACTCTTTCCCGCTGTCCCCATCGTCTAGCGGCCAAGGACGCCACCCTTTCAAGGTGGATATCGCGGGTTCGAATCCCGCTGGGGGCACCACAGAATCTGAGAAGCCCGTTACCAATTCGGTAGCGGGCTTTTTGCTACCCATGCGCCGGGATTCGAACCCGACAGGGTGCGGAGCTGAGGAAACGCGCAAGCGTTTTCCAGCGCAGCACGCAAGGAGCGGAGCGACGCAGCGGAAGCGAGCGGCGGAAGCCGCACGCGGACATCCCGCTGGGGGCACCAACTTTAAAATGTTCGAACCCGCCGGATGTAAGGTCCGACGGGTTCGTTCTTTTTGCCGTTATAAGACGAAAAGTACTCAACGCCCTTGCGCTAGATAAACAGCTCGCACTCCTTCCGTTCGGCGCAGACTTTGCTCAACATCTTGGTAGCCGCAGAGAGCATGATGGGGCTTACCGCACGAGCGGCATGCGGACACACGGCAACGCAGCGCATGCAGGAAGCGCAGGCCTTTTTGTCCACCCGCTTGGGATCGTCTTTATCGATAGCACCAACAGGGCATGCTGTGGCACAAGCCCCGCAGGCGGTGCAGTCCTTTGTGGCCTTAGGCACCATACCGGTGCCCCCGGCCTTCTTATAGGGACGATTGCCCGGAATAGCCGGCTCAGAAGCATCTCCTGCAGACATCTTTTGCTGAATCTGATCCGCAAACCCAATGAGCTGCGCCGCGTCCTGCGCATCTGGCCGACCGGCGGCAAACTGGCGAACAATAGAATGCTCAGCGATGGCAGAAACCGCCGCGATCACCCGAAAGCCCGCGCCCTTTGCCGCATCCTCAAGCTCGACCAGCGCGTCCTCATACGCGCGATTTCCGTAAACACAAACCAGGACCGCCTGCGCTCCGTTTCCTCGCATCATACCCAAGCGCTCCGCGGCCACAGCCGGGATTCGTCCACCATACGAGGGCACCGCGATCACGGCCACATCCTCTTTTGTCATCGCAATCGCGCGAAAGCCAAGCCCGCTATCGGTCAAATCTACAGCAACGGTTTCCCCTTCTAACGCATTGGCAATGTAGTTAGATACCTTTTCCGTTCCGCCGGTCGGGCTAAACACGATATCGAATACCTTCACCGGATAATCCCCTCCCTTTATGAACAAACGCCCGAAACGTCCGCATGCCAAAACAGGTTACAACTTTTAAGATGCCCCGCGTGAAACGCCTGCTCGGCTGCAAGTTCAAAGAAGGTCAAAGCGGCAAAAAAGAAGGGGCCTCGCACAGGCGAGACCCCTTCGCACGCAAAATCAAACGCGTCTGTTACACGTAGAACAGAATGTCGTCGTAGGTCGGAACCGGCCAGTAGTCGGCGGCCACGATCTCCTCCATGGCATCCACGGCGGCGCGCAGCGTATCCATAGCGGGAACGACCTCGTGTGCATACACATTGGCCTGCTCCTGACCATCGAGGGCCTCGGCCTTCTGATGCACGGCGTCGAGCGCCTTGATGGAGTCGTTGATGGCGGTGATACCGTTGCAGAGCTTGTTGAGCGTGTTCTGCTCGCACTGCATGGCGGCCTCAGCACCGGCGGCACGAATAGTCTCAAGGCCCTTAGCGACCTTGGTGGCATAGGCGGTAATGACCGGGCGATAGGTACGACGCGCCTCGCGAACCATCGTGGTGGCCTCGATGTTCATGAGCTTGTTGTACTTCTCGAGCTTGCAGTCGTAGCGGCACTGGGCCTCGGCCTTGGTCAGGACACCCGTCTCCTCAAAGAGCGCAATGGCCTTATCGGAAACAAAGGCGGGAAGAGCGTCGGCCGTGGTCTTGTTGTTGGCAAGGCCGCGCTTCTCGGCCTCGATGGGCCACTCGTCAGAGTAACCGTCGCCGGAGAACAGGATGCGCTGGTGATCGGTCAGCACCTTCTTGCAGTACTCGAGCGCGGCGTCCTGGAACTTATCCTCGGGCGTACCCTCGAGTGCGTCGGCAAAGGACTTGAGCGACTTGGCCACGGCGGCATCGAGCACCAGGTTGGAGTCGGAGACGTTCTGCTCGGAGCCGCAGGCACGGAACTCGAACTTGTTGCCGGTGAAGGCGAACGGGGAGGTACGGTTGCGGTCGGTGTTGTCCTGCATCAGCTTGGGCAGGGTATCGGCGCCCAGGTCGAGCACGCCGCGCGTGGCATGGACGGAAGCCTTGCCATCGATGATCTTCTCGACGACCTCGGTAAGCTGGTCGCCCAGGAAGATGGACATAATCGCCGGAGGAGCCTCGTTGGCGCCCAGACGATGATCGTTGCCGGCCGAGGCAACGGAGGCGCGCAAGAGCTCCTGATAGTTATCGACGGCCTCGATCACCGCGGTGAGGAAGACGATGAACTGCAGGTTGTCGAGCGGGGTATCGCCCGGGTCGAGCAGGTTCTCGGACTCGGTGCCAAGCGACCAGTTGTTGTGCTTGCCCGAACCGTTGATGCCCTCGAAGGGCTTCTCGTGCAGCAGGCAGACCAAGTCGTGACGGGAGGCGATGAGCTTCATCTTCTCCATCATGACCAGGTTCTGGTCGATGGCCTCGTTCACCTCGCCATAGACAGGAGCGAGCTCATGCTGACAGGGAGCGACCTCGTTGTGCTTGGTCTTGGCAGGAATGCCAAGCGCCCACAGTTCATCGTCCAGGTCCTTCATATAGGACGAGACGGTGGGGCGGATAGCGCCAAAGTAGTGCTCCTCGAGCTCCTGGCCCTTGCAGGGAGCAGCGCCAAAGAGGGTGCGCCCGGTGATGACCAGGTCCCTGCGCTTGCGGTAAGCGTCCTTCTTGATCAGGAAGTACTCCTGCTCATCGCCCACGGAAGGAACGACCTTCTTGGGGGTCTTACCAAACAGCGCCAAAACGCGCTTGGACTCACGCGAGAGTGCGGTCATGGAGCGCAGCAGCGGGGTCTTCTTGTCCAGGGCCTCGCCCGTGTAGGAGCAAAAAGCCGTGGGGATGCACAGGACATCGTCCTTAATGAATGCGGGGCTGGTGGGATCCCAAGCGGTGTAGCCACGGGCCTCGAAGGTGGCACGCAGACCGCCGTTGGGGAAGCTGGAGGCATCGGGCTCGCCCTGGATGAGGTTCTTGCCCGTAAACTTGGTAATGGCGGTGCCGTCGTGGTTGGGCTCGAGGAAGCTGTCGTGCTTCTCGGAAGTAATGCCCGAAAGCGGCTGGAACCAGTGCGCGTAGTGCGTCGCGCCCTTGGAGATGGCCCAGACCTTCATGGCGTGGGCAACGGCGTTGGCCACATCCAGGTCGAGCGGCTCACCGTCCTCGAGGGTTGCAGCAAGGCGCTTCCAAATGTCCTTGGGGAGGTAGTCCTTCATGACTTCCTCAGAGAACACCATGGTCCCGAAGCGGTCAGTAAGTTCGGCCATACGGAACTCCCTTCGTATCGGCACCGCGTGAGAAGCGGTGTTGATTACTAACGAACGAGTCATAGATTAGGCTCGTCGTGTTTCCGCAACATTACCGTTATGTTGCTGTCACGAAACCAATCAATGAGGTTACCGCATCGCGGCGGCGTTGCCGCCCTCAACAGCCAATCAACTGTATAAATTGCAGACCTCTCCCCATGGTTTAAGGGTAGTCAATTTGGGATGGGGCTCTATTAACTGGTATTTCGCATCAGATACCAGTCTTTATAGCCCCATCCTAGATTGACCGCTCTGCTATAGGGAATGTCGATAGCAAGGCATCTTTGATTGGTATCCCCCAAATAGTGAGTGAAACTCCACCGTGGCACAGTGGTGCTGTAGAATCCTTACAACACATCACCCTATCAAGTATTTAAAGGAGCACGATATGCGCGTCGACGAGCTTTTTAAGCAGGCGGCATCCCAGGGCACCGCACCCGTTTCGTTTGAGATGTTCCCGCCCAAGGGCGAGCTTACCCTCGACACGGCTCGCGAGGTGGCAGGCAATCTGTGCAAGCTTTCGCCGAGCTTTGTCTCGGTCACCTGCTCGGCCGGCGGCTCTGGCAACGGCGCCACCACCGCCCCCATCGCGCATATGATTTCGAGCGAATTCGACACGCCCTCGGTGGCGCACCTTACCTGCGTTGGCCGCACGCATGCCGACATCGCCGCCAAGATCGACGAATACCGCTCCGCCGGCGTAGAAAATGTGCTGGCCCTGCGCGGTGATCTTCCTGCTGGCGCGACCGAGGACGACAAGCCCGCCTCGGACTACACCTACGCCCGCGACCTCATCCCCGAGCTCGTCGACGCCGGCTTTTGCGTGGGCGCCGCAGCCTACCCCGAGGGT
>CATYJC010000127.1 GCA_958407555.1 uncultured Collinsella sp.
ACCTGACCGTCGAGATTGCCGGCACCGCCGGCCACGACGTCGACATGGACGGCTTTACCGCTTGCATGGAGGACCAGAAGGCCCGTGCTCGCGCCAATGCTAAGGGCGACGCCTGGGGCAGCTTCAACGATGTGTGGGTCGAGCTTTCGGACAAGGTCGCTGCGACCGAGTTCGACGGCTACGACAACGACGTCATTGAGGGCGCCAAGGTTGTGGCCATCGTGCGCAACGGCGAGTCCGTCGAGTCCGCTGCGGCGGGCGAGGATGTTGAGGTTGTGCTCGACCGCACCCCGTTCTATGCCGAGATGGGCGGCCAGCAGGGCGATGCCGGCGAGCTTTCCGCCGAGGGCGTTTCGCTGACCGTTTCCGATACCAAGAACCACAACGGCCTGTATGCCCACGTTGCGCACGTCGCCGAGGGCACGCTGACCGTCGGTGCTACCGTGACCGCCGCGCTCGACGCCGAGCGCCGTGGCTTCCTGCGCCGCAACCACACCGCCACCCACCTGCTTGACGCCGCGCTTAAGCACGTCCTGGGCGAGCATGTCTCTCAGGCCGGCTCGCTGGTGACGCCCGAGCACCTGCGCTTTGACTTCACGCACTTTGAGGCCCTGTCCTCCGAGCAGCTCAAGGCTGTTGAGGACCTGGTCAACCATCAGATTTTTGCATCTAAGCCGGTCGTGACCCGCGTCATGGGCATCGACGAGGCCAAGGCCGCCGGCGCCGTCGCCCTGTTTGGCGAGAAGTATGGCGACGTCGTCCGCGTCGTTTCCGTGGGCGCCGAGGACCAGCCGTTCTCCCGCGAGCTCTGCGGTGGTACGCATGCTGCCAACACTGCCGAGATCGGCCTATTCAAGATTATCTCCGAGTCCTCCACGGGCTCGAACGTCCGCCGTATCGAGGCTGTTACCTCTAAGGGCGCCCTCGACTACATGGCCGACCGCCTGGCACTCGTTGACGCCGCTGCCGCTGCGCTCAAGTGCCGCGTTGACGAGGTTCCCGCTCGTGTGGAGAACCTGCAGGCCGAGCTGCGCGAGACGTCTAACAAGCTCAAGAAGGCGCTGACCGGTGGCTCCTCCGACGCTATCTCCAGCGCCATCGAGGGTGCCGTCGAGCTCGACGGCTATAAGCTCGTCGTCGCTGAGCTCCAGGGCCTTGAGGCCGCCGACCTGCGCAACGTTTGGGATACCGTGCACCAGAAGGTCGCCGGTCCCGTTGCCTGTGTTGTTGCCAGCGTGACCGAGAAGGGCACCCCGGCCCTGCTCGCCGCCGGCTCCGATGACGCCGTGAAGGCCGGTTTCCACGCCGGCAACGTGATCAAGCAGATCGCGGGTCTGGTCGATGGTCGCGGTGGCGGCCGTCCCAACATGGCCCAGGCCGGTGGCAAGAACGCTGCCGGTATCGCCGATGCCCTCGCGGCCGCCAAGACCGCGCTCGGCGCCTAAGTAGTCGCTGTGGTCGCGCTCGCGCTGGACATAGGGGAGACCAGGATCGGCATCGCCGTCTCGAGCCGTGATGGCAAGATGGCGATGCCCGTCAAGGTGCTTCCGGCCGCTGAGGTTACCGGTATGGCCAAGACGTTCCGTTACCTGGTCGAGGACTATGAGCCCGACATCTTGGTAAGCGGGCGTCCCCTGACCATGGCCGGCGAGCCTGGCCCCCAGGCCGAGCGCGTTGCCGCCATAGCGCAAAAGATCGCCGACGAGCTCGATCTTCCGCTGGAGTTTGAGGACGAGCGCCTGTCCTCGCAAGAGGCCAAGCGTATCCTGCGCGAGCAGGGACTCAACGAAAAGCAGATGAGGGGCAAGATCGACATGATCGCCGCCAGCCTGTTCTTGCAGACGTGGCTCGATCGCAAAAACGAGGAGGTTTCGCATGTCTAGCGCTTTCGATCCGCGCCAGCCGAATCGTACACGACAGCCTGCGCCACGCCCTGTATCGTCCGGTCAGCGTCCGATGCAACCGACTCAGCGCGCGGCCCAACCCGCCGCACGTTCGGCGCAGCCCTCTTCTCGCCCCACTCAGCCCACTCAGCGTCCAGGCCAGCAACCTGTTCGTCGTCCTGCTCAGCAGTCTGCTGCCCATACAGCCCAGCCCGCGGGCGGTTCCCGCTTTAAGCAGCAGGCTCCTGCCCAGCGCACGGAGGGACAGGCACCGCAATCACGCTCCCACGCACATCATGCTCATGGCTCGCACGGCGTTTCTCCGGCCACGCGCTCGAGCTATAACACGCGCGCTCGCCGTGGTGCCCAAAAGAAAAGCTCCCCGGTGCCTATGATTATCGGTGGCGTCGTCGCCGTGCTTGCGCTTGTCGCGATCGTTTTCTTTGTCGTGCCAGCTGTCAAGGGCTTTTTTGCTGGTGAGGATGCGAAAGTCACTGCTGGCCAGCAGGTTACTATCACTATTCCCGATGGTGCCTCGGGTGACAGCATCGCTTCGATTCTCTCCGAGAACCATATTGTCGAGAATCCCAAGGATTACTATGCGGCGGTCAAAAAGCTCAACGCGGACATGTCGCTTAAACCTGGCACGTACTCGTTCACGACGCTGATGGATGCGACTAAGGTCGTCCAGCAGCTCATGGAGGGCCCCAATGCCGGCTCCGATGCGCTGACAATCCCCGAGGGCCTGACGGTCGACCAGGTTGCCGACCGCGTGGCCCAGGCCTACGACAGTATCTCAAAAGAGGACTTCCTCAACCAGGCGAAGGCCAGCAATTATGTGAACGACTATCCGTTCCTAAAAGGCGCTGCAAACGATTCGCTCGAGGGCTTCCTATTCCCCAAGACCTATTCGTTGGGTAAGAAACCGAGCGCCGATGATGTGATTCGCGCCATGCTCGATCAATTCAACACCGAGTACAAGTCGCTCGATTTTGCCGGTTGCGAGGTCAAAATCAAGGAGCGCTACGGCGTGGAGATGTCTGATTACGACATCATCAATCTCGCTTCCATCGTTGAGCGCGAAGGCCTCAACGCCGAGCAGCGCGCGCATGTCGCCTCGGTGTTCTACAACCGTCTTGCCGGCAAGCTCGATGGTCTGCGCTACCTCAATAGCGATGCGACCATGATGTATGTCACCGGCGGCGAGGTTACCGCCGACGACCTGCAGAGCGATAGCCCGTATAACACCTATAAGCACGAGGGCCTGCCGCCCACGCCCATCTGCTCTCCGTCACTTGAGGCGCTCAAGGCAACCCTTGAGCCCACCGACTCCGATGACCTGTATTTCTACATTACGCAGGACGAGGAGTATTTCTCTCAGACCTACGAAGAGCACCAACAGTCTTGGAATTAAACATGAGGATTTTCAGCCCCAAACGATATGTTGCCTCGGTCGACCGCATCGACCTTGATACCCTGTGGGCCGACGGCAAGCGCGCCATTTTGCTCGACCGCGATAACACCCTGGTGCCGCGTGATACCGAGCAGGTCCCCGCTGCCGTCTCGGCCTGGCTCGACGCCGCCCATGCCAAGGGCTTTAAGCTGTGCATGGTGTCGAACAACTGGCATCGCGACCAGGTCATGAGCTCAGCACGCGAGCTGGGGCTCGAGGCCATCAGCCATGCCATGAAGCCTGCACCGTTTGCTCTCAAGGCCGGTCTTAAGCGCTTGGGCGCCACGGCCGATGAGGCTGTGCTGATCGGTGACCAGCTGTACACGGACGTGTGGAGCGGTAACTTTGCCGGCGTCGACACGATCTTGGTAAAGCCACAGGCAACTCAGGACCTTTGGTATACGCAGATCTTTCGTATCTTTGAGCGCCGGGCCCTGCGCGACCTTCCCTGCGAGGAATAGGTTTCGTCATGTCCCAGCACACCAAGCACGGCTGCGACCATATCTTCTTTATCGGGTTTTTGGGTGCGGGCAAATCGACGCTCGCACGCAACGTGGGCACCATGTTCAAGCGTCGGTTTATTGATACCGACCGCCTTGTCGTGCGCCGTTGCGGCAAATCGGTAACCGAGATTTTTGAAACCGAGGGCGAGGAGCGCTTTCGCGAGCTCGAAACCTCGGCGCTCCGTTCGCTCCAAAGCGAGCGCAGCATGCTGGTTTCGTGCGGTGGCGGCATTGTCGAGACGCCGGTCAATATCGAGCTCATGCACCAGATGGGTACCTGTGTGTACCTCGAGGGCGATTTTGAGGATTCGATGCGCCAGATCCGCCGCTCCGACACGCGTCCCGATTTCCGCTCGCCCGAGCACGCGGCGCTGCTCTTTGAGCATCGCCGTCCGTTGTATCGTCAAGCTGCCGATCTTACCCTTGATATTCGCAACAAGTCCTTCGAGGACGTTTCCTACCTTTGTGCCGAGATGCTTTTGGAGCGTGGACTGCTATGATTCGCCGTCAACTTATCAATTTCCAAAACCGCAGTGTCGATGTCCGCGTCGGATTGGGCGCGTTCGAGGAGCTGTCGCGCATGTTTGCCTCTGCTGTGGGCAAACCCAAGCGGGCGATGGTGGTTTGGAACAGCGCCACATCCGAGCGTTTTGGCGAGGGTGTCGAGCATGCGCTGGTCGACGCCGGTTTTGCCGTGTCGCCG
>CATYJC010000128.1 GCA_958407555.1 uncultured Collinsella sp.
GCCGCAAACGGTCGATTTTTGGCGGCGAACGGGGCACATTTTGGAGGGGCACCGTCCTGCCCGGGATATGTGGTCAACCTTGATAAAACGTTTGCCCAGCTTGGGAGTATGAATGCCCCACAAGGGTCTTCAGGGATAGAAAAAACGTTTCATCATTGTCGGCTTTAGGTGAATAACTGACCAACCAGAACGGTAGAATAATGTTTGTCTGAGCGTTGAGACGTTTAGACATCGCGCATTGTCATCGCCGGCAACGCGCAAAACGGTCCTAACGGAGCCAATCGGGTGCTCCGTTATATACGCAAGTCTAAGAGGGGCTTGTTTAGGAGGCACAGTATGGGACGTTTTACCAATCCTCGCGATCTGTACTTTGGTGAGGGCGCTCGCCACGAGGTGAAGAACCTCAAGGGCAAGAAGGCCATCATCGTTTCTGGCGGCAGCTCTATGCGCCGTGGCGGGTTCCTGCAGGACGTTGAGGCCGACCTCAAAGAGGCCGGCATGGAGGTCAAGCTGTTCGAGGGCGTCGAGTCCGATCCGTCCATCGAGACGGTCATGAAGGGCGCCGAGGCCATGCGCGAGTTCGAGCCCGACTGGATTATCGCCATCGGCGGCGGCTCGCCCATCGATGCCGCTAAGGCCATGTGGGTCTTCTACGAGTATCCCGAGGAGTCCTTCGATAACATCATCCAGCCGTTCAGCTTCCCCGAGCTGCGTCAGAAGGCTCACTTCTGCGCCATCTCCTCTACCTCCGGTACCGCTACCGAGGTCACTGCCTTCTCCGTCATTACCGACTACGCCAAGGGCATCAAGTACCCGCTGGCCGACTTCAACATCACCCCTGATGTCGCCATCGTCGACCCCGAGCTCACCTACACCATGCCCGCCAAGCTGTGCGCTCACACCGGCATGGACGCTCTGACCCACTGCATGGAGGCCTACGTTTCCACCTGCGCCTCTATGTTCACCGACGCCAACGCTCTGCACGGCATCCGCGAGATCGTCGAGTGGCTGCCCAAGTCCTATGCTGGCGACCATGAGGCCCGTCAGCACATGCACGAGGCTCAGTGCATCGCCGGTATCGCCTTCTCCTCGGGCCTGCTCGGTATCGTTCACTCCATGGCTCACAAGACCGGTGCTGCCTTCGAGAACGGCCACATCATCCACGGTGCCGCTAACGCCATGTACCTGGGCAAGGTCATCCAGTGGAACTCCAAGGACCCGCGTGCTGCCGAGCGTTACGCTTACGTAGCCAAGGAGATCCTGCACCTTCCCGGCGAGACCAACGAGGAGCTCATCGCTGCGCTCGTCCAGAAGATCCGCGACCTCAACGACCAGCTCAACATTCCGCAGTCCATCAAGGATTACGCGAATGGTGGCGTGAAGGTCGACGCCGAGAACCCGCAGATGGTTTCCGAGGAGGAGTTCCTCGCCAAGCTGCCCGAGATCGCCGCGAACGCCGAGCAGGACGCCTGCACGCCCGAGAACCCGCGTGAGACCAAGGCTGCCGACTTCGAGAAGATTCTCAAGGCCTGCTACTACGACACCGACATCGATTTCTAATCGACTCTTGTTATCGTAACGAGGGGCTCCGCACGTATCCGTACGGAGCCCCTTTCTTTTTTAGAGAATGGGATAGTTATGGCTGCAATTTTCAATAGCCCCAGCAAGTACATCCAGGGTCCGGACGAGCTCGCCAAGCTCGGCTCCTATGTCGAGCCGCTCGGCGCTAAGGCCCTCGTCATCGTGACGCCTTCGGGCAAGAAGCGCGTCGGTGCCAAGATCGAGGGCGGCTTTGCCGAGGCCAAGGCCGAGCTGCTGTTTGAGGACTTTAACGGCGAGTGCTCCAAGGGCGAGGTCGATCGCCTGGTTGCGCTCGCTCGCGACAACGGTTGCGACATCATCGTCGGCGTCGGTGGCGGCAAGATCCTCGACACCGCGAAGGCCGTCGCCTATTACCTGGAGTCCCCGGTTATCATTTGCCCCACCATTGCCTCGACCGATGCACCGTGCTCGGCACTTTCGGTGCTCTACACCGACGACGGCCAGTTCGATAAATATCTCTTCCTTAAGGCAAACCCCAATATCGTCCTGATGGATACGACGGTTATCGCGGCGAGCCCGGTGCGCCTGACGGTCTCCGGTATGGGCGATGCGCTCGCAACCTACTTTGAGGCCCAGGCGACGCATGATGCCGACGGCGGCACTTGCGCCGGCGGCAAGGGTGGTATGGCCGGCCTGGCGCTCGCCAAGCTCTGCTATGAGACGCTCATGGCCGATGGCGTCAAGGCCAAGGTCGCGCTGGAGAAGGGTGCGCTCACGCCTGCCGTCGAGCACATCATTGAGGCCAATACGCTGCTTTCGGGCATTGGCTTTGAGAGCTCGGGCCTTGCTGCTGCTCATGCCATCCACAATGGCCTGACGATGCTGCCCGAGTGCCACGGCATGTATCACGGCGAGAAGGTCGCCTTTGGCACCATCGTCCAGCTGGTACTCGAGGATGCCCCGACCGAGAAGCTCGAGGAAGTCTTGGGCTTCTGCATTGAGTTGGGCCTGCCGGTCACGATGAAGGAACTTGGCGTTGCCGAGCTTACGCGCGAGCAGGCCATGATTGTTGCCGAGGCCGCCTGCGCGCCCGATGACACCATGTGCAACATGCCGTTTGAGGTGACGCCCGAGATGGTCGCAAACGCCATCCTGGGTGCCGACGCGCTGGGCCACTACTATCTCATGGATGAGTAAATCAAGCTAAGGAAGGGGCAAAGCCGGCAGATGGCTTTGCCCCTTTTTGCTATGGTGCAAAGGGGTAAGGTTACTTTGCACCAATCGTTGTTTGATGAAGGGCGGATTCTCGTATGGCGCTTCCCATGGTTTATGGCGGTCCCGGCCGGTATGTTCAGGGGCCGGGCGAGCTTTCGCGTCAGGGCAGGTATTTGTCATGGTTGGGCTGCGCTGCTTATGTCTTGTTTGACCAGGGCACCGAGGATCGGCTGTGCAAGCAGATCGTCGATGGATTTCTGGACGAAGATCTAAGTGAGCCGTTCTTTAAGATTTATGACGGTCCGTGTACGGAAGAGGCCGTTGTTGAAATGGCTGAGGAAGCCCAGGCCGAGTATTGCGACATGGTGGTGGGTATTGGCGGCGGCAAGATGCTCGATATCGCCAAGGCCGTTGCGTTTTATGCCGAGCTGCCGTTGTGCGTATGCCCCACGGCGGCTTCGATGGACGGTCCGTGCAGCGCGATTTCGGTGCTGTATCACGAGGATGGGTCGTTCGACCACTACCTGATGCTCGAGAAGAATCCAGACCTGGTCGTGGTCGATACCAACGTGGTCGCGGCAGCCCCACTGCGTATGACGGTCGCTGGCATGGGCGACGCACTGGCAACGTACTTCGAGGCGCGTTCGTGCGCCGCGGCGCACGGCGCCAACGAGCACGGTGGCGCGCCGGGACACTTGGCCTTGGTTGCGGCTCGTGCCTGCTATGACACACTCATGGAGTGCGGCGTCGCTGCCAAGCGCGATCTTAAAAAGGGCCGTATATCGCCGGCGGTTGAGCGCCTGATTGAATGCAATATTCTGCTCTCGGGTGTTGGCTTTGAGAGCGGTGGCTTGGCGTTGGCGCATGCCATCGCCAACGGGTTGACGATTCTGCCCGAGTGCAGGGCCATGCATGGCGAGGCCGTGGCATTTGGCCTGGTGGTGCAGCTGCGCCTGGAGCGTGCGCCCGAGCTTAATCAGGCGCTCGAGTTTTGCCAGCGCGTCGGTCTGCCGACCACGCTCGAGGAGCTGGGCCTTGGCGAGATTTCCGATGCCGATCTGCAGGGTGTTGCAAATGCGGTCTTTAGAAACGAGCGTAATATGGCCAACGAGCAGGCCAAGGTGACCAAACAAAAGCTCGTGCAGCTCATGTGCGAGGCATAGTTTGGCGCTTGATTGACTTTGTGCGATCGAGGCGGCGATAGGCATAGGCTATTTGCCGCAAAGATGCTCCGCGTGTAATTTGCCCGAGGCGTGGGCCGATGGCGTATCATTATCTCTTGCTTGTTTGCACTGCTCAGGGAGGGGCCGCGCATGGCGCAGGAACACGATCTGTTTGATGACATTATCGAGATCAGCAAGGGTTTCGACTTTCTTAAAAACCCGCTTGGCGGTGTGACCGATGCACTCGATCCGTCGGCACCGCAGTGGAATCCTGCCGACTACAAGGAGCGTCCGCGCGGTAACACCATTCCGTGCCTGACCTGCAAAAACGAAAAGAGCGGCTGCACCGCGTGCATGGACGTGTGCCCGGTCAACGCTATCGAGGTCGAGGAAGACTCCATCGAGATCCTCGACTCCTGTCGCAAGTGCGGCCTGTGCGCCGCTGCCTGTCCGACCGAGGCGATCATCTCGCCGCGCCTGGCGCCCAAAAACCTGTATGACGATATCGTCTCTGCTGCTACGAGCCACGAGACCGCCTACGT
>CATYJC010000129.1 GCA_958407555.1 uncultured Collinsella sp.
CGCGCCGAAGCCCGCTATCGTCGGACGCATGTTAACGTACTCTACTTTTTCTATCTGCACCTCTTCTGCTTTATAAGTCCATACGGCAGCACCGTTCACGGCTGTATTTCTACCGATTACCAGATTCTCAAAAAGTGACAAGCGTTGTGTTATGAGTACGTTAACATAGCCCGTAACGTGCGGTATCGTGAACACCTGGTTCATGCCGCTTCAAGTTGTTAACGTACTCATAACGACGCAAAACTCACCCGTACGCGCCAAGGAAAGGACTCCCATGACCACCCCCGACGATAAGACATTTGCCACGCTCGCCAAGCTGTTTGAGGAGGAGTTTGGCCCCATCGGCGACCGCCAGGTGCTCTACGTGCACGCGCCCGGGCGTTCCGAGATCAGCGGCAATCACACCGATCACGAGGGCGGCCACGTTATCGCCGGCTCGCTCGATGTCGCCGTTGACGGCATCGCCGTAGCAACCGACTCCAACAAGGTCCGCGTCGCCGACGAGGGCTACCCCACGTTTGAGATTACGCTCGACACGCTGGATGTTCAGGAGTCCGAGAAGGGCACGTCCGCAAGCCTCGTGCGCGGTATGGCCCACGAGGTCGCAGCGCTTGGTGTTGAGCCCAAGGGTTTCGACTTCGCCTTTACCTGCTCCGTCCCCTCGGGCGGCGGTCTTTCGAGCTCCGCTGCTGTCGAGGCGGCATACGGCCGCGCTATGGAGACGCTCTGGGGCGCGCCCGCGATTGAGCCCGTCGCACTCGCCCAGATGAGCCAGCGCACCGAGAACAACTACTATGGCAAGCCCTGCGGTCTTATGGATCAGGCCGCCGTTTGCCTGGGCGGCCTCGCCTACATGGACTTTGAGGATCAGGCCCAGCCCAAAACTCAGAAGCTCGAGCTCAACTTTGAGGATCACGGCTACGCGCTCGTGCTCGTTAAGGTCGGAGCCGACCACGTGGCCGCCACCGACGACTACGCCGCAGTTCCGCGCGAGATGCAAGACGTTGCTGCCGAGTTTGGCAAGGCACGCCTATGCGAGGTCGATGTTTCCGACTTTGACGCCAAGCTCCCCGAGCTGCGCGCCAAACTGGGCGACCGCGCCTGTCTGCGCGCCGTTCACTACTGGTACGAGAACGGCCTGGTCGATAAGCGCTGGGCAGCCCTGAACGCCGGCGACATCGACCAGTTCCTGGTCCTGACACGCGAGTCGGGCGCCAGCTCTGCCATGTACCTGCAAAACGTCGTTGCCAAGCTGGGCTCCGAACAGCCCTCGATGTATGCCCTGGCACTGGCCGAGCATGTACTCGACGGCCGCGGCGCCGTCCGCATCCACGGCGGCGGCTTTGGCGGCACCATCCAGGCCTTTGTGCCGCTCGATCTGGTCGACACCTTTATTACCAAGATGAACAGCTGGCTGGGCGAGGGTTCTGCCCGCCACTACGCAATTTCTGACAAGGGGGCTTATGCGGCATGGCTGTAATGACCGACGTGCGCGAGGCTGCGCAGGGCCTCATCGAATATGCCATCCACCGATCGATGATCGGACAGGATGACCGCATCTGGGCCTACAACACCATTCTCGAGTGCATCGGTGCTACGGGCCCGGCACTTGACATGGCCTGGGCGCTCCAGGTTGAGAAACTCTCACTTTTGCACCCCGATACCCTGCCCGACTTTGACCTTGAAGGCACGCTTGCCGTGCTTTCCGAGGCCGCCGTTGCCAACGGTGCTGCCGAGGACACGGCGTCGGGCCGCGACCGCATCGCCATGCGCATCATGGGCGCGCTCATGCCGAGGCCTTCGGTTGTAAACGAGGAGTTCAACGGACGTATGGGCGTCAATGAGCCCCGCGCCGCGACCGACTGGTTCTACGGCCTGTGCTGCGACGCCGGCTACGTGCGCCGTGCCGCCATCGCGCGCAACATCAAATGGAGCACCCCTACCAACTGGGGCGATCTTGAGATCACCATCAACCTGTCCAAGCCCGAAAAGGACCCGCGCGATATCGCCGCAGCCGGTGCGGTCAAGAACACGGGCGAGAAGTATCCCGCCTGCCAGCTCTGTATCGAAAACGAGGGCTATCCAGGACGTTCCGCAACAGCCGACGGCGGCGCCCACCCCGCCCGTCAGAACCTGCGCGTTATCCCCATCCAGCTCGACGGCGAGCGCTGGGGCTTCCAGTACAGCCCGTACGCGTACTTTAACGAGCATTGCATTGCCATGAGCTCCGAGCATCGTCCGATGCACGTGGATCGCAAGAGCCTCTCCTGTTTGCTCGACTTTGTGGGCCTGTTCCCGCACTACTTCATTGGCTCCAATGCCGACCTGCCCATCGTGGGCGGCTCGATTCTGTCGCACGACCACTTCCAAGGCGGCGCGCACGAGTTCCCCATGATGCATGCCACCGAAGTCTCGCAGTTTAGCGTGCCCGGCTTTGACCAGGTCAGCGGTACCGTGCTGCAGTGGCCGCTTTCGGTGCTGCGCCTGCGCTCGCACGACCGCGCTCAGCTGCTCGATGCCGCCGAGAAGATTATTCTCGCCTGGCGCGAGTGGACCGATGAGTCGGTTGGCGTCATCGCGCACACAGTCGACGGCACGGCGCACAACACCGTGACGCCCGTCATCCGCCGCGTCGACTCCCGCGGCAATGCCGGCGGCGAGATCTACGAGGCTTACCTGGCGCTTCGCTGCAATATCACGACCGACGAGCATCCGCTGGGCGTATTCCACCCGCATGCCGAGTATCACCATATTAAAAAGGAGAACATCGGCCTGATCGAAGTCATGGGCCTGGCCATTTTGCCGCCGCGCTTGGTTCCCGAGCTCGACGCTGTCCGCGAGCACCTGCTAGCGGCCAAAGCCGATGCCAGCTACGCCCTTGCCAGCGCGCTCGAGGGCGACGACCTTTGCCGCAGCCACGCCGCATGGGCCGAAGATGTTTTTGCCCGCCGCGCCGACGAGCTTACGGCGGACAACGCCATCGATATCCTGCACGAGGAGGTCGGCGTGGTGTTTGGCCACGTGCTCGACAACGCCGGCGTCTTTAAGTGGGACGAGGCGGGACGCGCCGCCCAACAGCGCTTCATCGACTCGCTGTAGTACGCGAGCTCGAACGCACGCACTTAACAAATAGCGCCTACACGACCACGGCGCCCGCCGGCAACATCGCCGACGGGCGCCGTTTTTTGAGTGTAGTCATTGGGGATGTTCTTAAACGACTGGTCATTAAAGAACGTCCCCGATGACTACTTGCGACAAGGCAACGCCGATGTTTTGGCAACGACAGCGAAAACCCGCCAGGGCGAGCAAGGTGCCTTGAAACGAGGCGGCATTGACCTTCTGGTCATGCCGCCGAAGTTGAAAGGCAGATTGCCGCTCTGGCGAGTTTGCAGCGTCGGCCCGTTACGCGGTTTGGTAAAACCGCGTAACTCTACAGTTCAGTCACGACAACACTGTTGTAGATCTCGTCCCAGCGATCCATGACCAGGTGGCCGGTCTTGGGATCCATGGCGTTGAGCTTGCCGCAGGTATTGGCAGTCTTGAGCACCGTGACGTCGTCGGCACCAGCAGCAATGGCATGCGCAAAGCCGGCGATGGTCGAGTCGCCGGAACCCGTCGCGTTCACAGCCGCAATCGCGGGCGTCTTGGCGCGGAACGCGCGACCCTCATGGAAGCCTACCGAACCGGCAGCACCCATCGAGACAACGACCCAGGGAATGCCAGCAAAGAGGCCATCGGCGGCAAGCGCCTCGCGCAGGGCATCGACATCATCGGTCGTAAAGGACGTACCCAGCAGGCCGTTAATCTCGGTCAGGTTGGGCTTTACGAGCTCGGGCTTAGCGTCGGACTCCAGCGCGGCCTCCAGCGATGCACCCGAGGTGTCGAGCAGCACCTTGGCGCCCGCAGCCTCGGCGATCTTTACAAGCTCGGCGTAGTAACCGACATCGACGCCACGCGGCAGCGAGCCCGAAAGCGTCACGACGTCCGCCTTCGCTGCAAGCTCGGCGAACTTGGCCGTAAAGGCCTCGAGTTCGGCCGGGGCGATCTGCGGACCGCTCTCCAGCAGCTCGGTCTGATTACCCTCGTGCAGGATATTCAGGCAAATGCGCGTCTCACCGGCGATGGGCACAAAGTCGTTCTTGACGCCGTCGGCATCCATAAGCTCGGCCATATAGGCACCCATGTGACCGCCAAGCAAGCCGGTTGCAAGTACGTCGTCGCCCAGCTGCAACAGCACGCGGCTCACGTTGAGGCCCTTGCCGCCAGCGGTCTTTTCGGGCGTCACTCGGTTAACATCGTCGATGATCAGCTTGTCGAGCTGATAGCGCGTATCAATCGACGGGTTCATGGTAACGGTCAGAATCATATTGAACTCCTGTTTAGAAAACCGGCCCGCGCCCCATCACAGAAACGCGAGCCGTCAATTAAAAAGCTGCAGAATGCCGGGTACCGCCAAA
>CATYJC010000130.1 GCA_958407555.1 uncultured Collinsella sp.
GGCACCACGCACCTCAAGATCCTGTCCAAGGTCGCCGAGGCGCTCATGGACGAGGGTTTCCGTGCCACTGTCAAGGGTTCCACCGACGCCGTCGAGATCGCCAAGACGATCAACGCCCGCCTGGTCTAATCCCGCAACGCGCGAATAACTTCGCCCCTGTATAAAAGGCGTAGACCCTCTTCAGGGCCTCCGCCTTTTTCTGTCCCTCCCATAGGTTGCGGTGAAATAGGGACTGTTTAAACGATTCAACCCCAAATGGGGGTGCGGACAGAAAGTTGGACCGTGAAGCGGTCCGGACTGGAGGTTCGCATGTACAGCAGGGAGAAGGTCGAGCTCTTCCTCCTGGCGACGGAGGACGGCATGGGGCCGACCGCCGCCGCGAAGTTCGCGGGGGTCACGGTGGGCGCGGCCAAGAAGTGGGCGACGGGCCACCTCCCGCACAGCTACACCGGGGCGCGCTGTAGAATCGGTGCGAGGAAACCGCGCCGGAAGGAGGCCAGCTTGGGCCCCGACAAGTCGATCTACGCCCCGCCCGCGACCGGCCCGCTCGCCGGGCTCAACGAGGACCAGATAGAGAACCTCCTGCTCAGGGCGGTGTTGGCCGACCTAAAAGCGGAAGGGTGGGACCCGGCTTCGATCTCGAACAGGAGCAAGTGCGAGCTCGGCGAGAGATTGAGGCGGGCGACCGCCCTGCCCCTCCGCTCGATCACAGGTTTCTTGAGGATATCGAAGAGCTCCTATGAGTACTGGAGGCCCCGCGTCGCCGCACCGCGCGACCGCGACGCCGACATACGCGACCGCGTGGTGCGCATCTTCCGCGAGGGCTCGGGGTGCTGGGGGTACCGCACCGTCTGGGCGCGCCTGCGCCGCGAGGGCGTCCGCGCCAGCGAGAAACGCGTGGCCCGCGTGATGCGCGAGGAGGGCCTCGAGGTCGTCTACAACAAGAGGCGCGCCCGGGGCTACAGCTCCTACGCCGGCGAGGTCTCCAAGGCGCCGGAGAACCTCGTGAACAGGAATTTCCACGCCGACGAGCCCAACCGGCTGTGGCTCACCGACATCACCGAGTTCAGGCTCCCGGGCGGCGAGAAGGTCTACCTGAGCCCGGTCATCGACTGCTTCGACGGGATGCCCGTCGCCTGGTCGATCGGGCTGCACCCCGACAAGCGCCTCGCGAACTCGAGCCTGCTCAAGGCCTGCGCGGCCAGGCCGGCGGGGGCGCGCACGACGATCCACTCGGACCGCGGCGGCCTCTACCGCTGGCCGGAGTGGATCGGGATCTGCGAGGAGAACGGCCTGGTCAGGAGCATGTCCGCGAAGGGCTGCAGCCCGGACAACTCGGCCTGCGAGGGCTTCTTCGGCCGTCTCAAGAACGAGTTCTTCCGCTACAGGGACTGGGAGGGCGTGACGGCCGGGGAGTTCATGGGCAGGCTCGAGGCCTACCTCGTATACTATCGCGAGGGGCGGATCAAGAAGTCCCTCGGGTGGCTCAGCCCGATGGAGTACCGCAGGAAGCTTGGATACGCCTAGGCGCGGTCCAAGAAATCGTCCGCACCCCCAATTCAGTCCCTATTTCACCGCAACTTACAAAAGGGTATAGAGGGGGCTGTCTATCGAGTCTTTGTCGCGAACAGTTCATCAGCCAGAATTCCGTTCGCACGTTATTGCTCTGGACCGACCGAGTTTCCGCAGCTCGCCTGCCGGGCGGGGCGGTTAAGTTTGTCGCGAGTTCCGCACGCAAAGGAAAGCACTTAATGTGCTTTCCGTCTTGCGCAGGACTGTAGAGCAGCAAACTTAACCGCCCCGCCCGGCAGGCGAGCGTGCTGCAACGACATCCGTCCAATAATTCGTGCGAAACACAATGAAAAACAGTTTGATGTGAGTTAATATAAACAACGTCGTGAATATGGCTCCTGTCGCATGGCTGACAGGGGTTAAACACAAAAAAGGAGTCAATTATGGTTTCTGAGAAGGCTACCCTCGTTAATCCTCAGGGTCTTCACATGCGTCCTGCTGGCCTCTTCGCCTCCACCATGGGCAAGTACGCCTGCGACGTGACGGTCGTCACCCCCGAGAAGGAGGTCAACGGCAAGTCCCCGATGGCCCTCATGGCTGCTGGTATCCCCTGCGGCACCGAGGTCGAGGTCAAGTGCGACGGCGCTGACGAGGCCGAGGCTCTGGCTGCTGCCATCGAGCTCATCAAGAGCGGTCTTGGCGAGTAGAACTCAAACGGGTCGCATGTTGAACAACTAAGTTCATATTTAGGGGCGCAGTGACCTGTTTTAAGGAAGCTGCGCTCTTTTGTCATGGATATGGCAAAACGCTTTATCACATGACACGGAGAGAGGAATGGGAATGTATCAGGGAGTCAACGCTTCCGAGGGCATCGGTATCGGCACCGTCATGGTCGCCGTCGATCCCGACTTGACGTTTGAGCCGCACGAGGTTGCTGATTCGGCAGCAGAGAAGGAGCGCTATCAGTCCGCTCTTTCGGTCTTCTGCGAGAAGACCCAGGCTCAAGCCGATCACATGAAGGAGACGGTGGGCGAGGCCGAGGCCGAGATCATGAGCGGACACATTGTCCTGGCTCAGGACCCGGGCATGACGGACGCCATCAACGCCGCCATTGACGGCGGCACCTGCGCCGAGCAGGCGCTCATGGACACCTCGACCATGTTCGAGAACATGTTCCTGTCCATGGACGACGAGATGTTCCGTCTGCGCGCGGCCGACATCGCCGACATCCGCACCGGTATTCTGGCCGAGCTGCTGGGCAAGGAGGTCGTCGACCTCTCCGTCCTGCCCGAGAACACCGTCGTTGTCGTGCACGACCTTACGCCGTCCATGACCGCCACGATCGATAAGGCCCACGTTGCCGGTATCGTCACCGAGACCGGTGGCCGCACGTCGCACTCCGCGATCATCGCGCGTGCCCTCGAGATCCCGGCTGTCCTTTCGGTTTCCAACAGCTGCACCGCGCTGCGCAACGGCATGACCGTTGTCGTCGACGGTGGCAAGGGCATCGTCGAGGCCGATCCCGACGAGGAGACGCTCGCCGCCTACACCGCCAAG
This sequence comes from uncultured Collinsella sp., assembly GCA_958407555.1. Lineage (GTDB taxonomy): Bacteria > Actinomycetota > Coriobacteriia > Coriobacteriales > Coriobacteriaceae > Collinsella. Next base: position 3,070 of record CATYJC010000130.1, read on the forward strand.
GCCGAGGCCTTCGCTGCCGAGAAGGCAGCCCTCGAGGCCTTCCGCGGCAAGCCGTCCGTGACTGCCGATGGCATCAAGAAGATCATCGCCTGCAACATCGGTAACCCCGATGACGTGCCCAACGCGCTCGATCACGATGCCGAGGCTATTGGTCTGTTCCGCTCCGAGTTCCTGTTCATGGACTCCGCCGAGCTTCCTTCCGAGGAGGAGCAGTTCAACGCCTACCGCAAGGTCGCCAGTGCGCTCAAGGGCGCTCCTGTCATCATCCGCACGCTCGATGTGGGTGGCGACAAGGAGATTCCGTACCTGCACATGGTCAAGGAAGACAACCCCTTCATGGGCTTCCGCGCCGTGCGTTACTGCCTGGCAAATCCCGATCAGTACAAGGTCCAGCTCCGCGCCCTGCTGCGCGCCAGCGCCTTCGGTGACGTCAAGATCATGATCCCGCTCGTCACCTGCGTCGAGGAGGTCATGGCTGTCAAGGAGCTCGTCGAGGAGTGCAAGGCCGAGCTGACCGAAGAGGGTCGCAAGTTCAACGAGAACATCGAGGTCGGCATCATGGTCGAGACGCCCGCCGCTTCGCTGCTCGCTGACCGTCTTGCCGAGGTCGCCGACTTCTTCTCCATCGGCACCAACGACCTGATCGGGTACACCATGTGCGCCGACCGTGGCAACGACACCATCTCCAACCTGTACCAGGTGTACTATCCCGCCGTGCTCCGCTCGCTCAAGAACATCATCGAGAGCGGCGTGAAGGCCGGCATCATGGTCGGTATGTGCGGCGAGGCCGCTGCCGATCCGCTGCTCGAGCCGTTGCTGATCAGCTGGGGCCTGGAGGAGTTCTCGATGAGCGCTCCGTCGATCCTGCGCGCCCGCAAGACCATCAGCCAGTGGACCAAGGCCGAGTGCGACGAGCTCGCCGAGAAGGCTCTCGCTTGCAACACTGCCGCCGAGGTCAAGGCACTGCTCGAGTCCGCAGCTCGCTAATTTGGTATCAGAGGTAACCGCGTGGTTGGAATGGGCCGGCCACGCGGCCCTCACATATACAGGGGGTACTGTAAATGTTCTACACGCTAACCGCTAACCCGGCTGTCGACATGACGGTTTCGAGCTCTCCGCTCGAGCCCGACGAGAACGTCCGCACCGGCTCGGCCAGCTACACGGCTAACGGCAAGGGCCTCGATGTGTCCTTCGCCTTTAAGAAGATGGGCGTCGACACCGTCGCGCTCGGCTTCTTCGCCGGATTCACGGGCAAGTTTATCGTCGAGGAGGTCATGAACCTGGGTTGCCTGTGCCGCCCGGTCTGGACCGATGGCATCACGCGTATCAACACCTACGTCAACGATGGCCAGCACGAGTACGGCATCCT
>CATYJC010000131.1 GCA_958407555.1 uncultured Collinsella sp.
GACGGCCATGCGGCCTGTTTTGTGTCGCAGCATATCGGCGATGTCGAAAACGGCGCAACCTTCGATGCCTGGAGCGCCGCGTGCTCGCGTCTGGAAAACCTCTTTGACCTGGCGCCTGCCGCCTTGGCATGCGACATGCATCCCAGTTATCTGTCGAGCCAATGGGCGCGCGAGCAGGCACGGGAGCACAATCTGCCGCTTATCGAAGTCCAGCACCATCATGCGCACATCGCGAGCGTCATGGCAGAGGCGATTGCCGCAGGCCGGCTTGCGCCCGATGCACGCGTCCTCGGCATCGCCTTCGACGGCACGGGTGCCGGCACCGACGGCACCATATGGGGCGGTGAGTTTCTTGTCGCCCATCTCGCCGATTTTGAGCGCGTCGCGCATCTGCGCACCTGGGCGCTTCCCGGTGGCGCCGCATCCGTACACGATGCCCGCCGCAACGCCTTTGCCCTGCTCAGCGAGCTCGACCTGATCGAGCACCCGGGAGCCGTGGGGCTCTTGAACAGCCTTGACGAGCAAACGCGCAGCATAACGGCAACGATGATCGAGCGCGGCATCAACAGTCCGCGCACCAGCAGTATGGGTCGCCTGTTTGATGCCGCAGCCGCGATTTTGGGCATTTGCGGCCAGGCAACCTACGAGGGCGAACCCGCCATCGAGCTCGAAGCCGCCGCTTGGCGTGCACTGGACGGCAAAATCGCCCGTTTTCCCGACGACAACGTCGGCTATTCCACATCTGGCCCATCGTGGTTGGACGGCCCCGATGTGCTGGACCAGAAAGCACTCTTTGAGGCACTTTTGGAGGGAATTGAAGCCGGAGCGCCCGCCGACAGGCTCGCACTCGACTTCCATGTCGCCGTCGCGCGCTCCTCGGCGCGCATCGCCACCGAAATCTGCGCGCACGAGGGCATTGGCACCGTCGCGCTCTCGGGCGGCGTGTTTATGAACCGACTTCTGCTCCAGCTCCTCACCCGCGAGCTCAAATACGCGGGCCTTGCTGTCTTGGTCCCCCACACCATACCCGTCAATGACGGCTGCATCGCCTACGGTCAGGCGGCGGTCGCAAGCGCTCGTCTTGCGCAGATTGCATCGCAGTAGCTCGCCCTCACACGCCGCTGTGCCCAGCCGTCTCACAGGCGTAACGCGTTTGCCCGCAAACCCCGCGAGCGCTACCATCAACTGATGGATTATTGAGCGCCTATCCAGCGCAAAGCGTCTAAAAGGGGAACAATATGTGCCTTGCCGTTCCCGGTAAAGTAGTCAAACGCGACGACGACCTCAAGGCCACCGTCGACATGATGGGCATCGAGCGCCCCGTGTCGCTACGACTCGTGCCGACGGCGCAGGTTGGCGACTATATTCTCGTACACGCCGGCTTTGGCATCCAGATTGTCGACGAGCAGGAAGCGCAAGAAACGCTCGAGCTCGTTAATACCATGACCGAGTTAGTCGAAGAAGACCAACTGGCCAGCAACCCGGCCGAGGCATACTAGTGGCGGCCGGACAGCCGGCTCGCTCCGGTATCGACTTTTCGGCATTTCGCGATTCCAAGCTGGCCCGCGAGCTCATCGAACGCATCCATGAACTCGTCGGCGACCGCACCATCAACCTTATGGAAGTCTGCGGCACGCACACCGTGAGCATCGGCCGCTATGGCTTTCGCTCCATTATGCCGGCCGGGCTCAAGCTGCTGAGTGGCCCGGGGTGCCCCGTCTGCGTAACCGCCAACCGCGACATCGACCACGCGATCGCGCTCGCCAACATAGACGGCGCCATCATCACCACCTTTGGCGACATGATGCGCGTGCCCGGATCGTCCACCTCGCTCGCTGCGCAAAAGGCGGCAGGGCGCGACATCCGCATCGTCTATTCCCCGCTCGACGCGCTCGACATCGCCGAGCAAAACCCCGATCGTCCGGTCATTTTTATGGGCGTGGGCTTTGAGACTACGACGCCCACCATCGCCGCCGCCATCTTGGAGGCCGAGGCACGCGGGCTTTTGAACTTTTCGGTCTATTGCGCCCACAAGACCACGCCGCCGGCGTTGCGCGCCATCGCCAACGACCCCGAGACCGCCATCGACGGCTTTATCCTGCCGGGCCACGTCGCCACCATCACGGGCTTGGCGCCCTTTAGCTTTTTGGTCGACGAGTTCAATACCCCGGGCGTGGTCACGGGATTTGAACCGGTCGATATCCTGCAGGGCATCTGCATGCTGGTCCAGATGGTTGTCGAGGGCAGGCCTGCGATCGACAACGCCTACCGCCGTGGCGTCAACGCAGACGGCAACCCCGTGGCGCGCCAGCTGGTCGAGCAGGTGTTTGAGCCATGCGGCACCACGTGGCGCGGGCTGGGGCCGATTGCCAACTCGGGCCTTTCTATCCGCCCCGAGTTCTCGCGCTTTGATGCCCGCGCTCGCTTTGACGTGCCCGTTGAGGCGACGGTCGAGCCGCGTGGATGCCGCTGTGGCGACGTGCTGCGCGGGGCCATTACGCCGAGCAGCTGTCCGCTCTTTGGCCGCACCTGCACGCCCGAGCACCCCGTCGGACCGTGCATGGTGAGCTCCGAGGGCAGCTGCGCGGCGTACTACCGCTACCGTAACTAGCCTGGACGCACCCGCACACTGGCACCACCCACGATTGGAGTTTTGGATATGTCCCATAGCATCACCGATAGCACCGTCCTGTTGGGCCACGGCTCTGGCGGTCAGATGATGAAACGCATCATCGATGAGGTCTTTTTGGATGCCTTTGGGTCGCCCGAGCTGCTCGCGGGCAACGACGCCGGCGTCGCCGCGCTGCCCGCGAGCGGGCGCATCGCCATGTCGACCGACAGCTTTGTAGTCTCGCCGCAGTTCTTCCCCGGTGGCAACATCGGCCGCCTTGCCGTGTGCGGAACCGTCAACGACGTCGCGACCTCGGGCGCCAACGTGCGCTACCTGTCGTGCGGCTTTATCCTCGAAGAGGGCTATCCCATGGATAAGCTCCGCCAGATTGTGCAGACCATGGCCGAGACGGCGCGCGAGGCGGGCGTGTCCATAATCACGGGCGACACCAAGGTGGTCGAGCGCGGCGGGGCCGACGGCGTCTATATCAATACCGCCGGCGTGGGCGAGGTTCCCACGGGCGTGGCGCTCAGCGGCGCCAACTGCCGCCCCGGCGACGTCATCCTGGTGTCGGGCACACTGGGCGACCACGGTATCGCCATCATGAGCCAGCGCGAGGGTTTGGCCTTTTCGAGCACGATAGAAAGCGACGCCGCGCCGCTCAACCACCTGATTGCCGACGTTCTGGCCGCAGCGCCCGGCACGCGTTGCTTTCGCGACCCCACGCGCGGTGGCCTGGCGTCCACGCTCAACGAGTTTGCCCAGGCAAGCGGCGTTGCCATGGAGGTTGACGAGGATGCCGTGCCCGTGCGTCCCGACGTGCAGGCCGCCTGCGAGATGCTCGGCTACGATGTGCTGCAGGTGGCAAACGAGGGCAAGATGGTCGCCGTGGTGCCGGCCGAACAAGCCGATGCCGCGCTGAGCGCCATGCGCGCCGCCCGCTACGGCGAGAATGCCGCCATCATCGGTCGCGTGCTGCCACTTGCCGAGGGCTCCCGTCCCGCCGTGCGCGTGCGCACCGGCTGGGGCTCGACCCGTATCCTCGACATGCTCGTGGGAGAGCAGCTGCCGAGAATTTGCTAGGGCGGAACCGCACGGTCGGCGCGATGCGGCTTGGTATCCCTGGAGATGTTCAGATTCCAAGCACGCCCAACGCGGAAGCCCAGTATTATGAGGTGCGTTTTAAATCCAATGACGGGAGCTTTCATGGCAGCAGCTTTTTCCCATGTGATCTTCGACCTGGACGGCACCATCCTCAACACGCTCGAGGACCTGGCGGCCGCCGGCAACCATACCTGCGAGACGCACGGCTGGCCCACGTTTGCCGTCGACGAGTACCGCTACAAGGTGGGAAACGGCATGCTCAAGCTGGTTGAGCGTTTTATGCCTGCCGAGTATGCGGGCGACAGCCGTATGTTTGAGCAGACGCTTGCCGAGTTTAGGGCTTACTACGGCGAGCACAAGGAGGACCACACCGCCCCCTATGCCGGCACGATCGAGATGCTCGACCGCCTGCGCGCCGCGGATGTGCAGCTAGCCGTGCTCACCAACAAGGACCACGTCTCGGCGGCTCCGCTTATCGAGAAGTATTTTGGTCCCGAGCGCTTTGCGCTGGTACAGGGCCGTGTCGATGCGTTTCCGCCCAAGCCCGAAGCACCCGTCACGCTGCATGTGATGGAGGAGCTGGGCGCCAATCCGGCAACCACGCTCTATGTGGGCGATTCCAATGTCGATATCCTGACCGGTCACAACGCCGGCCTTAAGAGCGCGGGCGTCAGCTGGGGCTTCCGCGGCCGCGCAGAGCTGGAAGCCGCCG
>CATYJC010000132.1 GCA_958407555.1 uncultured Collinsella sp.
CTGCTCTGCGAGTAGGTTGACCTGTCCGGCGGGGGCCGGGCTTAGTTTTCAGAACGTCCTCGATCATGTGTGGCGCCTTGTCCTGCTCCTTCGGAGCTGCGGACAAGGCGCCACACTGGTCTGCGGAGTGTTCTGAAAACTAAGCCCGGCCCCGCCTGCGGCGACGCTGCTGCAAGCGATCTGCGATGGGGTCGTTGTCGGTTGGGGCCGCTGGGCTGATGTGGGGGGCACGTGGCCGTTGCGGACCCTGGCCTCGGCGGCGTCCTCGGCGCTTTGCGCCTGTCGCCTTTGGGGACTGCGGAGCGCGGCCGGCAGCCGCGGCGCGCTGCGCCTGCTGCCTGAGGTGACTGCGGGCCGTGACGGCAGCCGCGGCGCTGTCGCGCCTGCTGCCTGGGGTGACTTTGGGGTTGGAGTGAATCGGGGTCTAATACTTTCCCGAGAAGTGAACGACCTTATTTTGACCCCCGAAGCATTGGCATATTCTGACCGCTATTTCCTGCGGTTTTGCAGCGCGAATCCTGCGGTTTTCTCGTCTAAAGGTGTGGATGCTCCGGGGCTTCGTTTTTACTCGTTCACTTCTCGGGAAAGTATTAGAGCTCAGCTGATTGAGGTACCACTCTGGCGTCGATGCCCCGCGTCTTCTTCGCTTGATTGGGGAAAACAGCCTCGCTTAAGCAATTGCGAGCCCGCCCAGACGTATCTGCAGGGTTGTCTGCACAATTCGCGGTATTATGTTGCGGAGTTTTGAAAGGAGCCGCTGGTGGTCACGACGACGTTTGCTTCGCCTTTGGGCGAAATCTTGCTTGCCGCTGATGGCCGCGGTCTGACGGGACTTTGGTTTGAGGGGCAGGAGCACTTTGGCTCCACGCTTCTCAAAGAAGATGCGGAGCACGTTGAAGGCGCCGATGCGGTCTCCGGTATTGGTGGCATGTCTTCGGTGAGTCCGGCAAATGGTGCGGCTTCTTCGGTGCTTGAGCGCTCTTGGGCTTGGCTGAATGCGTATTTTGCGGGGCAGGAACCTCGGTTTACGCCGCCGTTGCATATGATTGGCACGGCGTTTCAGCGCGAGGTCTGGTTTGAGCTGCTTTCTATCCCGCGTGGCGAGGTCGCTACGTATGGTGAGATCGCCCAGCGTGTTGCGGCTCGACATCGTGTACCGGGAAACGAAGCACCCGTTGTGTCTCCCCGTGCCGTGGGGGCCGCGGTCGCGCGAAATCCCATTTCGATCATTGTGCCGTGCCATCGCGTGGTTGCCGCCGACGGTTCGCTCAACGGATATGCCGGCGGACTTGACCGCAAGGAGTGGCTGCTTCGGCTTGAGGGCGCGTACGAGGCGTAACGCTCGAACACTTTGCATAACTAGGATGCCGCGAAGGGACGGGTCGCTGTCTATTCGCGACCAGCATGCGTCCAAGCGCTCGGCATCTGCGTCTTAAGTTTGGCTAAGCCATATCCTGCGTATTTGAAAACGTGCAGGTTGAGTAGCTAAGGCTGCGCTAAGGCGGCTGACGGTGCGCTATTATCGGCAGTATCAAAACCTGTATAGCCGTGCGCTGAAGGAACAACTATGAAGCTGATGCTTGCCGAGGACGAACCCGGCCTCTCCCGTGCCCTTACCGCGATTCTTCAACATAGCGACTACGAGGTCGACACCGCCCTCGACGGTCTGACGGCGCTCGAATATCTGCTCGCCAACGACTATGACGCCGCAATCCTGGACATCATGATGCCCGGCATGGATGGCATTGAGGTGCTCAAGCGCACGCGCGCCGCTGGCAAGCGACTGCCCATCATCATGCTCACGACAAAAAGCGAGGTGTCCGATAAGGTCGAGGGCCTGGATGCCGGTGCCAACGATTACCTGACCAAGCCGTTTGCCGCCAAGGAACTGCTCGCACGCATTCGTGCCATGACGCGTGCCGCGACGGCAATTGACGCCACGACGCTCAGCGTGGGCAACGTGCGTCTCGACACGGCATCGTGCACGCTCGTTGGCCCTTTGGGCGAGGAGCACCTGGCCAATCGTGAGTTTCAGCTTATGGAGCTCTTTATGCGTAACGCCGGCACGCGCATGCCCACCGAGCGTCTGATGCTCGAGGTTTGGGGTGAGGACGCGCCCGAGGGCGCCAATGTGGTGTGGGTCTACATCTCGTACCTGCGCAAAAAGCTGGCGGCGCTTGGTGCCAACGTGGCTATCCGCGCGTCGCGCAATCAGGGATATTCGCTTGAGGTAGTCGAGGAGGGCGAGCAGGCGTGAGCGTGCACACGTGGTGCAAGCGCATGACGGAGCGGTTTCACGCCGCCTCGAGTAGTACGGGGCGGGTTAATTCTGTTGACGCAATGGGCTGCCGCCTGCGTCGCAAGTTTATCCTCGTTGCCATGGGCGCCGTGACCGTGGTGCTCACGCTCATCATCGCCGGCATCAACATCGTCAATTATTCGCATGTCTGCAAGATGGCCGACGCTCGCCTGGACTATATCCTGGCGGGCAAGGACGGTATCGATTGGGGGGACGAGCCTAAAGACGATCCCACTAATGGCAAGGATGCCGGCGATAGCCAGGCGGGCGTTCGCATCAGGCACTTCGAAGGTATGACGGCGGAGTCTCCCTTCGACACGCGCTACTTTACGGTGACGATTGACGCCGGACAGGTTGCCGATGTCAACACGGCCCGCATTGCCGCGGTGGGCGCCAAGCGTGCTGCACGCATCGCTGCAGGACTATATTCCAAGGGTTGGACCTCGGGCTTTTCTGGTAACTACCGCTATACGGTTACGGTTCAAGGCGATGAGACCACCTATGTGTTCGTGGACTGCTCGCGTGAGCTTGCAAGCTTTCATTCGTTTTTGAGCGCGAGCGTGGCGATCAGTTGCATTGGCTGGCTGGCGGTGCTGGCAATTGTGGCGGGTGCCTCGGGCGCGGTGATTCGACCGATGGTCGAGAGCTACAGCAAGCAAAAGCGCTTTATTACCGATGCAAGCCACGAGATCAAGACGCCGTTGGCCGTGATCGACGCCGCTAACGAGGTGCAGGAAATTGAGAGCGGCGAGAGCGAGTGGACGCAGAGTATTCACGAGCAGGTTGCGCGGTTGACGGCGCTCACGGAGCGTCTGGTGTTCCTGGCGCGTATGGACGAGGGTTCGGCCGGCTTTACCATGACATCGATCGATCTTTCAGAGGCAGTGGACAAGGCGGCGGCGCCGTTTGGGTCGGTGGCGGTTTCGCGCGGAAAGCGGCTGGCGACGTCGATCGCGAGCGGCGTGCGAGCCCATGCCGATGCCGCGGCAGTGGCGCAGGTTGTTGAGCTGCTGCTGGACAACGCCACGCGCTACGCGAGCGAGGGCAGCGTGATCGAGCTAAGCCTGCGCGCAGCCTCGCACGGTCAGGGTAAGGGCGCCGCCGAGCTTGTCGTATCGAACGCCGTGGATGAGCTGCCCGAGGGCGACTTGGATCGATTGTTCGACCGCTTCTACCGTGCAGACGTATCGCGCAGCTCCAAGACGGGCGGCTCGGGCGTGGGCCTATCCGTGGTGCGTGCCATCGCCGAAGCCCATGGCGGCTCCGCTACCGTATTTGGCCACGATCGTCAGATCACCTTCACTGTCCGCCTCTAAAACCTACCAAAATAAACCTGTCCCTTTTTGGTCGGTGCGAAATGGGTAATACTAAGGAGTTATCCGACCAGATGGGAATTAATCGATGGCTTATATCGAATTCAAAGACGTCATCAAGGCGTACGGAGAGGGCGATGCCCGCATTCACGCGCTCGACGGCGCGAGCTTTACCGTTGAGCGCGGTGAGCTCGCCATTATCTTGGGCGCCTCGGGTGCCGGCAAGACCACGGCGCTCAACATCCTGGGCGGCATGGATACGGCAACCTCTGGCACCGTAACGGTGGACGGGCGCGACGTGAGCTCCGCCAACGAGGCGCAGCTTGTGGAATACCGCCGCGCCGATGTCGGCTTTGTCTTCCAGTTCTACAATCTGGTCCCCAACCTGACGGCGCTCGAAAATGTCGAGCTTGCGGCGCAGATTTGCCCCGATTCGCTCGATGCCGAGCAAACGCTTTGCCAGGTTGGCCTGGGTGAGCGCCTCGCCAACTTTCCGGCGCAGCTTTCGGGCGGCGAGCAGCAGCGCGTGTCCATTGCCCGCGCACTGGCCAAGAACCCCAAACTGCTTTTGTGCGACGAGCCCACGGGTGCACTCGACTACAAAACCGGTAAGCAGATTTTGCAGTTGCTGCAGGACACCTGCCGCAAGCAAGGCATCACGGTCATCATCATCACGCACAACTCCGCGCTGGCGCCCATGGCAGATCGCCTGATCCGCTTTAAGAGCGGCCGCGTGGAAAGCGAGACGGTCCAGCAAAATCCCGTGCCTATCGAGACGATCGAGTGGTAGCGCCCATGGACCAA
>CATYJC010000133.1 GCA_958407555.1 uncultured Collinsella sp.
TGGAAACGCTATAGAGCTCGCAGAACTCAACGACGGTGGGAAGCTTGTCGCCCGGTTTAAGAGTGCCATCCTCGATGCTTCGACGAATATCTGCAGCTATCGCCTCGTATTTGGGAATCATTGAACCTCCTTTCCGACATATATCAATACGCAAGTAAGTATAACCCTTAACAAGGCACCCATATAACCTTTATCTAAGAAGCTCGAGAAAGAAAAAAGAAAAAGACGCTTTACTTTTAGAATTAGAGCGCTATAGTTTAAGCAACGAACGGAATCTTTCCGCAGAACAGGATCGACCGTTTGGGGACGGTTTTGTTTTGGCGGGTTGGATATCGGTATGACCGGTGCGCGCCCGCGCCGGATAACCTGCCAAAGCAAACCCGTCTCCAACCGGAAGCTCTAGAACACGAAAGCGAGGACTTTGATGGCACAGTATCAGCTGCCCAACGACTTCTTCTTTGGCGCTGCTATGTCCGGCCCGCAGACTGAGGGTCAGTGGAACCAGGGCGGCAAGCTCGAGAACCTGTGGGATACCTGGTCCATCCAGGATCTGGGCTCGTTCTACAACTGCGTTGGCTCTTACGCCGGCAATGACTTTATGGCCAAGTACCAGGAAGACCTTCGCATTTTGAAGGACTTGGGCCTGGATACCTATCGCACTTCCATCCAGTGGAGCCGTCTGCTCGATGCCGACGGCAACCTCAACGAGGAAGGCGCCGCGTGGTATCACGAGTTGTTCCGCGCCTCTCGCGAAGCCGGCCTGGAGCCGTTTGTCAACTTGTACCACTTTGACATGCCCACCTACCTTTTTAACCGTGGCGGCTGGGAGAGCCGTGAGGTTGTCGAGGCTTACGCACATTACGCCGACGTCGCCTTCCACGAGTTTGGCCAGGAGATCAAGTACTGGTTCACCTTTAACGAGCCCATCGTCGAGCCCGAGCAGCGCTATCAGGAGGGCGTGTGGTTCCCGCAACTCCACGACTTCAACCGTGCTCGCACCGTGCAGTATCACATCTCGCTGGCACATGCGCTGGCCGTGGCCAACTATCGTAAGGCCTATGACGAGGGCGCCGTTCGCGCTGATGCCAAGATCGGCATGATCAACTGCTTTACCCCGGTCTACACCAAGGAGAACCCCAGCGAGGCGGACCTCGAGGCCGTGCGTATGACCAGCGGCATCAACAACCGCTGGTGGCTCGACCTCATTACCAAGGGCGAGCTTCCCGCCGACGTGCTCGACAGCCTGGCCGAGGGCGGCGTTAAGCTTCCGTTCCGTGCCGGCGACCAAGAGATTCTTAAGCAGGGTGTTGTCGACTGGCTCGGTTGCAACTACTACCACCCCACGCGCGTTCAGGCGCCGGCGAGCAAGATCGACCAGTACGGTCTGCCGCACTTTGCCGACGAGTACGTGTGGCCCGACGCCGTTATGAACGAGAGCCGCGGCTGGGAGATCTACCCGCAGGGCCTCTACGACTTTGGCATGGACTGCGCTAAGAACTACCCCGATCTTGAGTGGTTCGTTTCCGAGAACGGCATCGGCATCATGGACGAATACAAGAACCGAGACGCCGAAGGAACCATCCAGGATGACTACCGCGTCGACTTTGTACGCCAGCACCTGGAGTGGGTTGCCAAGGCAATTGCCGAGGGCGCCAAGTGCCGTGGATACCATTATTGGGCCGTCATCGATAACTGGTCTTGGGCGAATGCCTTTAAGAACCGTTACGGTTTTGTCGAGGTCGACCTTATGGACGGCTACAAGCGCCGCCTTAAGAAGTCGGCAGCTTGGCTCAAGCAGGTCGCCACGACTCACGTGGTTGATTAGCGAACGGGCGAACGCCCAGACCGCGCGCCGCTGCGCGCAACACATGGCACATCTGGTGGCAGAGGGCGACAGACCACCGTGCGCATAGGAAAAGGCCGGATTTGAAAGTTAGGAGCAATCATGGCCAGTGACAACGGAAAGAGCTTCCTCGACAAGTTTGCCGAGGTCTCTGCGAAGGTGGGAAACCAGGTTCACCTGCGTTCCCTGCGTGACGCCTTCGCGACCATCACGCCGCTCTATATCCTTGCGGGTATCGCGGTTCTTATTAACAACGTCGTGTTCCCTCTGTTCCCGCTCGATGCGGCGGGCCTTGCCAACCTTCAGACGTGGGGTTCGGCAATTACGCTGGGCACCCTCAACGTCTCTGCCATTATCTTGGCCGGATTGATTGGCTACAGCCTCGCTAAGAACAAGCGTTTCGATAACCCGCTCGCTTGCGTGGTCGTCGCTATCTCTGCTTTCGTCATCATGATGCCGCAGCAGATCACCGCCTCGCTTGCCGCCACGAGCCCGCTGCTCACCGACAAGATCACCTCCGCCGAGGTCACGGGCGCCCTTTCGACTGCCAACACCGGCACCAACGGTCTGTTCTCGGCTATTATCATCGCCCTGCTTTCCGTCTCGCTCTTCATCAAGATTTCTGGCGTCGAGAAGCTCAAGGTTAAGCTGGGCGAGGGCGTGCCTCCCGCGGTCTCCAACTCCTTCAACGTCATGATCCCGATGCTGCTCAACCTCGCGATCTTCGCTCTTGCCGCAGCCCTGCTCGCCGTGTGCGCCGGCACCGATCTGTGCACCATCATCTCCACGTGCATCTCCAACCCGCTCAAGAGCATCATGAACGCCGGTCCGTGGGCTGTTATCCTCATCTACACCCTTGCTAACCTGCTGTTCTGCGTCGGTATTCACCAGTCCACCATCTCTGGCGCTACCGTCGAGCCGATCCTGACCATGCTCATCGTCGACAACATGGCTACCTTTGCCGCCGGTGGCACCATCCAGCCCGATCACTACATGAACATGCAGATCGTTAACAGCTTCGCCCTCATCGGCGGCTCGGGCTGCACCCTCATGCTTCTGCTCGACACGCTCCTGTTCTCCAAGAACAAGGCTTCCGAGACCGTTTCCAAGATGGCTATCCTGCCTGGTCTGTTCAACATCAACGAGCCGGTTATCTACGGTTACCCCATCGTGTACAACCTGCCGCTCATGATCCCGTTCGTCCTTCTTCCCGATCTGTTCATCGGCATCACCTATGGCCTTACCTGCGCAGGCATCATCAGCCCCTGCATCGCCCAGGTGCCCTGGACCATGCCTCCCGTCATCAATGCCCTGCTCGCTACGGGCTTTGACTGGCGCGCCGGCGTGTGGCAGGCTCTCGAGATTGTCATTGGCATGGCCGTCTACCTGCCCTTTATGAAGATTTCCGAGAAGGCAATCGCCAAGCAGGAGGCTCTCGCCGAGTAGAACGCCTAACGTTCGTCCCTTTCACCTTTGCGGGCGCCGGTACGCGGTGCCGGTGCCCGCGGCTCTCTCCCTTGCGTAAAGATACAGGGGAGCGGGCACAATAGCCGCAAGGAATACAACCAGTTGTCGTCTGCGCGCCGCGCAGTTATAAGGAGGAAACCATGAAGAAGATCATGCTCTGCTGCAATGCCGGCATGTCCACGAGCCTGCTGGTCCAGAAGATGCAGGCCGAGGTTGCAAACCGTGGTCTGGATATTGAGGTCGAGGCTCGTCCCATGAACGAGGCCCACGATCACCTGGACGAGTGCGACATGTTGCTGCTTGGTCCGCAGATCGGCTACACCAAGGGCGATTTTGAGAAGGAGGCCGCCGGTCGTTTTCCGGTCGAGGTCATCAACATGGTCGACTACGGCCGCATGAACGCTGCCGGCATCATCGACCACTGCGTCAGCGTGATGGGCTAGGTGCTCCGCATGGAGGATATGAACGAACTGCAGATGACCTGCTTCGAGATCATCAGCTACGTCGGTACCGCCAAGAGCATGTACATCAATGCCGTGCAAAAGGCCAAGGAGGGCGATTTTGACGCCGCCGAGGAGCTTATCAAGCAGGGCGACGAGGCCTATAACGGTGGCCACGATGTTCACATGGGGCTTCTGAAGAAGGAGGCCAACGGCGAACGTAACGGCGAGGCCCCGTTGATTTTGCTGCATGCCGAGGACCAGATGGCCGGCACCGAGACCATGCGCGTCATGGCGACGGAGCTCATCGAGGTTCACAAGCAGCTGCAGGCACTTCAGGCCTAGTCGGCGTTATCGCCGCGACGGACCGTGCGGTCCAACAGACAACATAGTCCCTTTGACGGGCGCCGGGAGCCTCCGCCTCCCGGCGCCTTTATTTTTGGGGATGGTCTTGCGCGGCCTGTTGGGCAGCCAATTGCGTTACCCCAGATAAAACCTGCCAAAACAAACCTGTCCCTTTTTGGTAGGTTTTTGCCTTG
>CATYJC010000134.1 GCA_958407555.1 uncultured Collinsella sp.
GCGGGTTGGCCGAGTTCGGCGACAAGTTCGCGAATATCGTTTTGGCTCAAGTCGCGAATGTCTTGAGATTTAGTCCTGGGATTCATGGAAGCCTTTCGATTTTGGGGAAACGTAGAGGGTATCGCTACAATATGGTATCAGCTGCAGGAATTATAGAGGAGGAGTCTGCCCATGCCGGGTAAAAGCCTAGAGAACATGCACGTAGCGGTCTTGGCGGGCGGCCATTCCGCCGAACGCGAGATTTCGCTCAATTCGGGAAAGAATGTCGTGGTGGCACTGAAGGAGGCCGGCTACACCTCGGTGGAGCTGCTCGACGCCGCCGCCGATGACTTTATGGTGACTATGGCGACCGGTGGCTTCGACGTGGCATTTATCGCCATGCATGGCGCCGGCGGTGAGGATGGCGCCATGCAGGGGGCCATGGAGACGCTGGGTATTCCCTACACGGCGTCAGGCGTGCTCGCCAGCGCATGTGGCGCCGATAAAGAGGTTTCAAAACTTCTGTATGCCAGGGCGGGCATCCCCATTGCCCCCGGCCTGGCGCTTGAGGCGGGCGACGAGGTCGATATCGATCGTATCGTCGAGATTTGTGGCGAGCGGTGCTTTGTAAAGCCCGCCGTCAACGGCTCCAGCTACGGCATTTCGCTCGTTCACGAGCCCTCAGAGCTGCCGGCGGCAATCGCCAAGGCTTTTGAGTACGGCGATAAAGTGCTGGTCGAAAAGTGCATCGAGGGAACCGAGATCACTGTGGGCGTGTACGGCGAGGACGACGTGCGCGCGCTGCCGATTGTGGAGATTCGCAAGCCTGAGGACTGCGAGTTCTACGACCTGGATGTGAAGTACGTCGACCCCACAGACATCCACCGCATTCCGGCGCAGATTTCGCCCGAAAACTATGCGCGTGCCCAGGAACTTGCCTGTGTGGCCCATAAGGCTCTCGGCTGTCTGGGCGTTTCGCGCAGCGATTTTATCGTGAGCGAGGACGGCCCTGTCATTCTCGAGACCAACACCATTCCCGGCATGACCGATACGTCGCTGTATCCCGATGAGATTCGCCATACCGACGACATGACGTTCCCGCAGGTGTGCGACAGCCTGATCCGTATGGGTCTCCGCCGGGCGGGCGTTGCATGCTAATCGAGGACGCCGTATCTCCTGGAACGCCGCAGTTTGTCATCGATTCTTATGCTACGCTCGCCGAGCGCGCTAAGACGCAATCGTTTGGCCTCATCGAGGAGGACGTAATCGTCCTCGATACCGAGACCACGGGTCTTTCGGTGCAGGACAACGAGTTAATTGAGATTTCCGCGGCCCGCCTTTCGGGCCGCGAGATCATTGACCGCTTTGATACGTTCGTGCATCCCAAGCAGCTGATCCCTGTAGAGATTACCGAGCTCACGAGCATTACGAACGCCGATGTGGCAGATGCCCCGTCGGCCGTCGAGGCCGTCGCGGCGCTCGCCGACTTCGTGGGCGGCTGTCCTGTTATCGCGCATAACGCCACGTTTGACCGGTCGTTCATCGAATCGGTCAAGGGCGGCGTCAACGTGAGTGATATCTGGATCGATTCGCTGGCGCTATCGCGCATTGCGCTTCCGCGCCTGACATCGCACAAGCTGTCCTTTATGGCCGACCTGTTTGGCTGCGACTCGGTGTCGCACCGCGCCAACGCCGATGTCGACGCCCTGTGTGGCGTATGGCGCGTGTTGCTCGTGGCGCTCACCGACTTGCCCCAGGGCTTAATGGCGCGCTTGGCCGACATGCACCCCGACGTGCCCTGGTCTTATCGTCCCATCTTCTCGTTCTTGGCGGGACAGAACCCCGGTTCCATCTTCTCTCTCAGCGCCGCCCGCGCCGACGTACTCAAGGCCGATCGGGCCGATGATCGCGTTGATGCGGACGAGCTACCGGTCCTTAAGATGCCGAGCCGTGAAGAGATCGAGGCAGATTACGCCCCCGGCGGCCTGGTCAATCGCATGTATCCCACCTATGAGCCGCGCGACGAGCAGATCGCGATGGCGGTTGAGGTGCGCGATGCGCTGGTCACGGGTACCCATCGCGTGATCGAGGCGGGCACGGGCGTCGGTAAGTCGATGGCCTATCTCGTGCCCTTCGCCGAGGCCGCCCGCCGAAACAACATTACCGTCGGCATCGCGACCAAATCGAATAATCTTGCCGACCAGCTTATGTACCATGAGCTGCCAAAGCTCGCCGAACAGCTGGACGGGGGCCTGTCATTTTGTGCGCTCAAGGGCTATGACCACTATCCGTGTCTGCGCAAGCTCGAGCGCATGAGCCGTAGTCAGATTGAGATCACCACCAAGCGCGATCCTGCTGACACGCTCACGGCGGTTGCGGTGATCATGGCGTATGTGTGCCAATCTGCTGATGGCGACCTCGATTCACTCGGCATTCGCTGGCGCAGCGTCAACCGTCCCGACTTTACGACGGCTTCGCGCGAGTGTGCTCGTCGTCTGTGTCCGTTCTTCCCTGACAAATGCCTGGTCCACGGGGCGCGCCGTCGTGCGGCACATGCCGACGTGGTGGTCACCAACCATTCTCTGTTGTTCCGCAACGTGGCCGCCGAGGGGAGGATTTTGCCTCCGATTCGTCACTGGGTGGTCGACGAGGCCCATTCCATCGAGCGCGAGGCTCGTCGCCAATGGGCGCGCGTGGTTTCGGCAGATGAGTCGCGCGTGCTGTTTGAGCGCCTGGGTGGGTCGAGTGCCGGCGCGCTGAGTCAGGTTTCCCGTGACCTGGCCACTTCCGAGGGCTCCACGCTCTACCTGGGACTTACCGCCAAAGCGACGTCGACGGTTGCCCGCGCGAGCATGGCGATTGCCGATGTGTTCGACGGCGTGCGCGAGCTTGGCCGCCGTGCCCGCGGGGGCTATGACAACGCGAATCTGTGGATTGGCCCCGAGCTGCGCGAGTCGGATGACTGGCACGATTTTTTGCAGTCGGCCCATACCGCAATTGATGCGCTGGGCCAGGCGGATAAAAGCGTAGACGCGCTGGTGCAGGCCGTCGCCGCCGATAAGCCCGAGGTCGTCGTCGACCTGGGCGACATTTCGCGCCGCCTGCACGAGTTGGTCGAGAATCTCAAGCTCATCATTGAGGGTAAGGATGAGCACTATGTGTACTCACTGCAGGTTAACCGCCGGCTGCGAGCGGGCGGGGAGTCTATGACCGCCGAGCGCATCGATATCGGCGAGGCCTTGGCGAACGAGTGGCTGCCCGAGGTGCACACGGCCATCTTCGCTTCGGCGACCATGACGGTGTCCAAGAGCTTTGAGCATTTCAACCATGCTGTCGGCCTCGATCGCATCGGTGCGTCGACATCCTCATCGCTGCACCTGGATTCGAGCTATGACTTTGACTCGAATATGGCCGTGGTCGTGGCGGGGGACATTCCTGATCCGCGTGATCGTGAGCGCTATCTGTCGGCGCTCGAGTGCGTGCTGGTCGATGCCCATCTCGCCATGGGTGGATCGGTGCTCACGCTCTTCACTAACAGGCGCGATATGGAGGATCTGTATGCCCGTGTCGAGCCCAAATTGGCGCGAGCGGGTCTGGAACTCAATTGCCAACAGCGTAACTCGTCCCCACGTCGTCTGCGCGATCGGTTTATCAACGAGCCGACTTCATCGCTCTTTGCGCTCAAGGCCTTTTGGGAGGGCTTTGACGCCAGCGGCGAGACACTGCGTTGCGTCATTATCCCCAAGCTGCCGTTCTCGAGCCCCACGGATCCTCTTTCGTGTGAGCGCAACCTGCGCGAGGACCGCGCTTGGGCGCGCTACTCGCTGCCCGAGGCGGTGCTCGAAGTCAAGCAGGCCGCCGGCCGTCTCATCCGCTCGTCGACTGATTGCGGCGTGCTCATCTTGGCAGATCCGCGCTTGGTGACAAAGGGCTACGGCAAGAAGTTCTTGACGTCGCTGCCCACGACTTCCTACCAGCGTATCGAGTCGGCGCAGATCGGTCATTATTTGCAGCTGTGGCGTGCACGCCACGAGCGACGCCGTTAAAGCGGGCAGGTCAGGCTCTTCGCCATATCGCATAGACGCTTTGCCGAGGCGGGGTCATCCAGTATGCGGATGGCTCCGCCCGCTGCGATTACCTGGCAGAACAGCCAGTGCTCTGACCCATAACGCACGGTCACCGTCGCCATGTCTGCCCCGTTTGGCTCAATCGACATGATGCCGGCCCAGTCTAGGCGCTCTGCCAT
>CATYJC010000135.1 GCA_958407555.1 uncultured Collinsella sp.
CCCTCCGGTCCGCCCCGGGAGCCACCGCTAAGTTATCCCCCGGCATTCAGAAAATCTAAGTGCCAAAAAATAAGATTTTTTGACTCCGTGTTGTATAACCCGCCATTCGTGGGTACCATTCAACGCGTACGCAAACAAAAAGGGTTAATTCGCGTGGCATAACCGCGCGGCCCAAAAAGGAGGAGACAAGCATGTCGTCTTTGAAGCCGCTTGCAGATCGTGTTCTGGTCAAGCCCGACGAGGCCGAGCAGAAGACCGCTTCTGGTCTGTATATCGCCAGCAACGCTCAGGAGAAACCGCAGCGTGGCACCATCGTTGCCGTTGGCGCCGGCAAGGTCAACGACAAGGGTGAGCGCATCCCCATGGACGTCAAGGTTGGCGACGTTGTCATCTACGGTAAGTTCGGTGGCAACGAGGTCAAGGTCGACGGCGAGAAGTATCTGCTGATGCGCGCCGACGACATCTACGCTGTCGTCGAGGCCTAGTCTCGTCAGAATCTCTGATTCGTCTTTGAACGCGCCCGTCGCATAGGACTCGGAAGCGGCGACGCGAGTCACATTTCTTTTGGAGGATTACCTACCATGGCAAAGAACATTACGTTCAACACCGATGCCCGCGCTAAGCTCGCCAAGGGCGTCAACACTCTGGCCGACGCCGTTACCGTCACCATGGGCCCCAAGGGTCGCTACGTTGCGCTGCAGCGCACGTTCGGTGCCCCGACCATCACCAACGACGGCGTTTCCGTCGCCAAGGAGATTGAGCTCGAGGACAACATCGAGAACATGGGTGCCCAGCTGGTGAAGGAGGTCGCCACCAAGACCAACGACACCGTGGGTGACGGCACCACCACCGCAACCCTGCTCGCTCAGGCCATCGTCAACGACGGCCTGCGCAACGTCGCCGCTGGCGCCAACCCGCTGGCCATTCGTCGCGGCATCGACAAGGCCGTCAACGCCGCCGTCGCCGAGATGAAGAAGCAGGCCAAGCCGGTCGAGACCAAGGAGCAGATCGCTTCCGTCGGTACCATCTCCGCCGGTGACCCCGAGGTCGGCGAGAAGATCGCCGAGGCCATGGAGGTCGTGGGCAAGGACGGCGTCATCACCGTCGAGGATTCCCAGACGTTCGACATCACCATCGACACCGTTGAGGGCATGCAGTTCGACAAGGGCTATGTCTCCGCTTACTTCGTCACGGACAACGACCGCATGGAGGCCGTGATGAAGGATCCGTACATCCTCATCACCGACCAGAAGATCTCCAGCGTTCAGGACATTATGCCCGTTCTCGAGGCTGTCCAGCGCGCTGGCCGCGGCCTGCTCATCATCGCTGAGGACATCGACGGCGAGGCTCTGCCTACCCTGGTCCTCAACAAGATCCGTGGCGCCCTCAACGTCTGCGCCGTCAAGGCTCCGGGCTACGGCGATCGCCGCAAGCGCATCCTCGAGGACATCGCCGTCCTCACCGGTGGCCAGGCTGCCCTGGACGAGCTGGGTGTGAAGGTCGCTGACATCACCGCCGATATGCTCGGTACCGCTAAGTCCGTCACCATCTCCAAGGACAACACCGTCGTCGTCGGCGGCGCTGGCTCCAAGGAGGCCATCGACGCTCGTATCGCTCAGATCAAGGGTGAGATGGAGAACACCACCTCTGACTTCGACCGTGAGAAGCTCCAGGAGCGCCTGGCCAAGCTCTCCGGCGGCGTTGCCGTCATCAAGGTCGGCGCTGCTACCGAGTCCGAGCTCAAGGAGATCAAGCACCGCGTCGAGGATGCCCTGCAGGCTACCCGCGCTGCTGTCGAGGAGGGCATCGTCGCCGGCGGTGGCGTCGCCTTCATGGACGCTGCTCCTGCGCTCGACGCTGTCGAGATCGACGACCCCGAGGAGAAGATCGGCGTCGACATCGTCAAGAAGGCTCTGACCGCTCCGGTCGCTACCATCGCCAAGAACGCTGGCTTTGAGGGCGCTGTCGTGGTCGATAAGGTTGCCGAGCTGCCCGCCGGCCAGGGTCTCAACTCTGCCAACGGCGAGTGGGGCGACATGATCGAGATGGGCGTCCTCGACCCCGTCAAGGTCAGCCGCGTCACCCTTCAGAACGCTGCTTCTGTCGCCAGCCTGATCCTCATCACCGAGGCTACCGTCTCCGATGTGCCCAAGAACACTCAGCTTGAGGACGCTATCGCTGCTGCTACCGCTGGTCAGCAGGGCGGCGGTATGTACTAAGGCCGACAAGGTCTAGAACTCCCACCGGGGATCCGGGGGCGGGACGGGGTTTCTCTCCGGAACGTCCTCGGACATGCAAAGAGGCTCCGCATCGCGCTTCGCGCTGCGGAGCCTCTTTGCGTCCTGACGCTCCTATTTGGCAAGGTGTTTTTTAGAATCCATTTTGCGCTCGGCCTCGAAGGCTTGCCTGTCCCAATCGAGCGGAAGTCCGGCCTCGACCCATGCCTCGTAGGCCCTCCTTATGGGCTTGAGCTCCCTTTGTCCCCTCTCCAGCATCGAGATGTACTTCTCGCTGGTTCCCAATATGGACGCCGCCCTCACCTGGCTGACCTTCGCCGCGCGCCTGGCCGCCACGAGCTCCGAGGCGTCCTCGGGCCTCCTGATCTCGTGCGGGTGCATCAGCGCCCGGTACGCCTCCCTGGCCACGTAGCGCTTGAGGCACCTCATGACCTCCCTGTCGCTCTTTCCCCGCCCCCTGGCCCTCTCGGCGTACTCGGCGGTCTCGGGGTCGCGCATGACCCTCTGCCTCGCGATCTCGTGCAGCGCGCTGTTCGCCTGCCGGTCGCCGCCCCTGTTGAGCCTGTGCCTCACGGTCTTGCCGCTCGAGGCGGGGATGGGGCAGGCCCCGCATATCGCCGCGAACGACGCCTCGGAGCGCAGCCTGCCCGGGTTGTCCCCGGCCGCGACCGCGAGCTTGGCCGCGCTCACGGGCCCGCACCCGTACATCGCCAGCAGCGCGGGGCAGTTCTCCTCCAGGGACGCCTCGATCGCGCGCTCCATGTCGAGCGCCGCGTCGCGCGCCGCCGCCCACAGGTCCGCCAGCGCGCCGAGCGCGGCGCCCAGCGCGCCCTCGGCGCGCACGGAGGGGAGCTCCTCCATCAGCCTCGGCCCTCCCATGCCGCGGAACCTCGACCTGAGCCCCTCCGGCGCGGTGGTGAGCAGCGACCTCGCGGTGTTGACCGCCGAGGTCCGCGCCTTCACCGCCCCGGAGCGCGCCGCGAGCATGCAGCGCACCCCGTCGACCCACCCGTCCTGGCTCTTGGGGGTCCCGAGCTTCGAGCCGGACATCGCCGCGCGGGCGGCCCTCTCCGCGTCCGCCTCGTCGCACTTTCCCTGCCCCGGGCGCCTCCTCTGCATCCCCGCCGGGGAGAGCGCCTCGCGCACGGGCATCCCCAGCGACGCGAGGTGCCTGGTGAGGCCCGCCCCGTAGGACGACGTCCCCTCCATCGCGACGCAGGCCGGCTCCCCGGCCGCGGCGATCGCCCCGGCGAGCGCCTCGTAGCCCGCCGCGTCGGCGGGGAACTGGCGGGACAGGACCTTGCGGCCCCTCCAGTCGAGGACGCACAGCCAGTGCGAGTCGGCGTGGGTGTCGACCCCGCAGAAGACCGGCCCGCGGGCGCCGGGTGTCGATTCGGCTCTCATGTCTCGCTCCGTCCTTTCCGTGCTCGCCTGGACCGGGCAGACGGCACACTGACGGGGCGCGATAGAATGCGGTTGTTCGGGTCCGCGGTATCGCTCCATGCTCCTATTAGGTCATGCGGCGGTCTCGGCTCGCCGCGGCCCGCGCGGGACATGTCAGGAAACGAGGGCAGCCCTGTGGGCGCCAGCGGAATGTGGGGTCACCGCGCGGTCCGCATCTGATGGTGTCGACGTCAATGGTATACGGGTGCATCATCGACGTCTTCAATACAGAAAATATCAGTGCGGAATGTTCCGGAGAGAAACCCCCGTCCCGCCCCCGGATCCCCTGCGTTTACGGCCTTGAGGTCGGCGTGGGCGGAGATCGTGGCTGATGGGGATACATGTCCCGGTCGCTGTTTCGCGCTTTGCGCGAAAGGCGCGTTACTTTGGGATGGGTGGGGAACGTGGTTGTTGCGGCAACTGATCCCTGCCATAAATTACCCTTGGCATACTTGCGCGAAAACCTGCTCGTGCTAGACTTGCAATTGCTGTTTCAGGGCGGGGTGAAATTCCCCACTGGCGGTAAATCGGG
>CATYJC010000136.1 GCA_958407555.1 uncultured Collinsella sp.
GACAAATTGTGATTTGACGACGTCGTCGCAGGTCGTGAGCATCTTACGATAATGCCCCTTGAGGCTCTCGGCTTCCGAGAGGATGCCGGCAAGCTCGCGTTGTTTTCCCGGCGAGGGCAAGTCAAATTCCAAGGTCCAAAGATCTTTCCAGTTTGCCGTCGGCGAAAGAGAGCCGACGGAAACCCGTATTGCCTCGTCAAGGAATATGTCGGAGCTGATGAAAAACGGGAAGAACATCGGATCGACGACATCGGCCTTCGGGCGCAGCACCATCCCGTGAGCCGAGAAGATGCCATCGAAGGGTGCTATGCCGACCTTCTTCTGATAGGCCCTTCGGCGGCCGAACAGGACATCGCCTTTCTTCATGAGCAGCTTGTCGCCCTTGGGAGTAACCTCGGCGCCCCAACGGGTCACCTCAAGAGTGCCCGGATCAAGGTGTTCCAACCCAACATACCGGCCGCGATCGCTTTCCTCGGGTTTCTTCTTGGCGGTGCTGTTCTCGGCTATCTGGTCGAATCTATACCTTGTCATGCCGCACACCTCCAATAGCTAAATTGTGATTTACAACCGAAGACCGTCTGAATGAACGACGACGCGCAGGAGATTTACCATGACAAATATGACGGTATAATCACTAGAGCTGTAATTTCATTTTTGAGCTCATAGGTACCTGAATGCCAGAAGAACCAATAAGCAAATCCGAGCTGGGAAACCACCTGCTCGGGGCCTGCGACATCCTGCGCGGCCCCATCAACCAGGACGAGTACAAGAGCTACATCACACCGTTGCTCTTCTTCAAGCGCATCTCCGACGTCTACGACGAGGAGACCACCGAGGCTCTAGAGATGTCAGACGGAGACGAAGACTACGCCGCCCTGCCCGAAAACCACAGCTTTGAGGTGCCGGAGGGCTGCCACTGGCAGGACGTTCGCAACACCGGCACGAACGTCGGCAAGGCAATCGTCGATGCGATGGTCGGAATCGAGCGCGCCAACCCCGACACCCTCAGCGGCCTCTTCAGTAGCTTCGACGATGCGAGCTGGACAGACAAAGGCAAGCTCTCCGACGAACGCCTGAAGGATCTCGTCGAGCACTTCTCAGCGAAGAAGTTCGGCAACAGGAACTATAGCGCCGACATGATGGGCGACGCCTACGAATACTTGATCAAGAAGTTCGCCGATATGCAGAAGAAGAACGCCGGCGAGTTCTATACCCCACGCGAAATCGTCAAGATGATGGTCTCCCTGCTTGAGCCGAAGCCCGGCGAGACCGTCTACGACCCGGCATGCGGCACGGGCGGCATGCTCATCGAAGCCGTCCGGCAAATGGACAACTCAAAACTCGCCTACGGCAAGCTCTACGGCCAGGAGAAGAACCTCAGCACGTCCGCTATAGCGCGAATGAACCTCTACCTTCACGGCACGAAGGACTTCCGCGTCGCCCAGGGCGACACCCTACGCGAGCCCGCCTTCCGCGACGGCAATGCACTCAAAACCTTCGACTGCGTCCTTGCGAACCCTCCGTTCTCCCTTAAGAACTGGGGCTCTGATGAGTTTGCCTCGGATCCGTGGGGCCGTAACGTCTGGGGCGTTCCCACCGACAAATCGGCAGACTTCGCCTGGGTGCAACACATGGTCTGCTCCATGGACAAGAAGAACGGCCGTTGCGCCGTAGTTCTACCCCAAGGAGCGCTGTTCCATGGCGGCAAAGAGGGCGCCATACGCAAGGAGCTTATCAAGTCGGACAAGGTTGAAGCCGTTATCGCGCTCGCAAGCGGAGTCTTCTACAGCACCGGCGTATCTGCTTGCGTGCTGTTCCTCAGAAACGAGAAGCCCACCGAGCACCAGGGACGCGTTTGCATTATCGACGGCAGCAAGATCTTTACCGCCCAGCGTGCGCAGAACATGATCTCGGAAGAGGACGCACGGGAGATGCTCTCCCTCTACCGCTCCTATGAACCCGTCATCGAGAAATGCGCCATCACAACGCTCGCCGACATCGAGCGCGAGGGATACGTACTCTCGGCGAACAACTACATCGAGAGGAAACGCGAGAAGGTCGAGCCACCGGCAGAGACCAGAAAGCGCTTCTACGACCTCATCCAGAAAACAAGAAAGTCGGAGAAGAAGTTCCTCGATCTCCTCGTGAAGGGAGGTTACGTCGATGGAAAGTAGAATCCCCCAGGAGGAGCTCAACAACCATCTGTGGAACGCGGCAGTGCTGCTCCGTACCTACATCGACGCCGGATCGTACAAGCAGTACATCTTCCCGTTGTTATTCTTCAAACGCCTCTCCGACGTCTACGATGAGGAAACCGACGAGGCCCTGGAGGCCTCTGGCGGCGACGAAGAGTTCGCGGCCCTGCCCGAGAACCACAGCTTCGCCATTCCCGACGGTGCCCATTGGGCCGATATCCGAGAAACCACTGAGAACGTCGGCAAGGCCATCGTCGACGCCTTTCGCGCCATAGAGGCGGCCAACGACTCCAAGCTGCGGGGCATCTTCGGTGACGCTGCCTGGACCAACAAGAAGCGCCTTCCCGATCGTCTGCTCAAAGACCTGATCGAACACTTCAGCGCCAAGACTTTGTCCATCGCCAACTGCCCTGAAGACGAGCTCGGCCAGGGTTACGAGTACCTGATCAAGAAGTTCGCAGACGACTCGGGTCACACGGCCCAGGAGTTCTATACCAACCGCACGGTCGTCCACCTGATGACCGAGATCCTTCAACCCAGGCCGGGCGAGTCCATCTACGACCCCACCTGCGGCAGTGCCGGCATGCTCATCTCCGCCATCGCCCACCTCAAGCAGCACGGGGAGGAATGGCGCAACGTCCACGCCTACGGGCAGGAGATCAACCAGCTCTCATCCGCCATCGGCCGTATGAATCTGTTCCTTCACGGCGTCGAGGACTTCGAAATCGCCAACGACGACACACTGCGTCACCCCACCTTCCTCGAAGCGGGTAAGCTGCGCACCTTCGACATGGTGCTCGCCAATCCTCCCTACTCCATCAAACAGTGGGATCGCGAGTCGTTCGCATCCGACCCCTATGGCCGCAATTTCCTCGGCACGCCCCCGCAGGGACGAGCCGACTATGCCTTCATCCAACACATCCTCAAGAGCATGGACCCGAAGAGCGGCAGGTGCGCCATACTCCTCCCCCACGGCGTACTCTTCCGTAACGAGGAATCGGAGATGCGCGAAAAGCTCGTGAGAAGCGATCTCGTCGAGGCAGTCATCGGACTCGGTGCAAACCTCTTCTTCAACTCGCCCATGGAGGCCTGCATCCTCATCTGCCGCAGCGAGAAAGCGCCGAACCGGCGCAAGGAGATACTGTTCGTGGACGCCTCTGCCGAGGTAACCCGCAAGAACGCGCAAAGCTACCTTGAGCCTCGACACATCCAGAGAATCGTCGAGGCTTACCGATCTGACGAAGACATCGAAGGTTTCTCATCCCACGCATCGTTTAGTAAGATCGAGGACAACGCTTTCTCGCTCTCCATCCCTCTGTACGTGAAGCCCTCCGATGATGAAAACACTGACGATAGAAGCATCGAGGAAACGATAGGAAGCTGGAGAACCGCCTCCACAGAGGCCGCGTCCCTGCTCGATGATATTGCTGCGAAATTGCATGAAAACGATGGTGAGTAACATGACCCGCGTTTGCCTGGGCGATGTGGCCCGCGAAATCAAACAGAAGGTCCCTGTAGACCAAGAGCTGCCGACGGTCGGCCTTGAGCATCTGGACCCCGGCGAAGTCGAACTCGCCCATTGGGACGAAGGTGTCGAGACCACCTTCACTAAGGCTTTCTCAAAGGGGCAGGTGCTGTTCGGGCGTCGCAGGGCCTACCTGCGTAAAGCGGCCGTCGCTCCATTCGACGGAATCTGCTCTGGAGACATCACTGTCATCGCCCCCAAGGACAACCTCTCTCCGAGGCTGCTCCCGTTCATCATCCAGAACGACGCCCTATTCGAGCACGCCATCACCAATTCGGCAGGCTCCCTCTCGCCAAGAGTCAAGTGGCAGAGCCTTTCGCAATTTGAATTCGAGCTTCCCAGCATCGCTAAGCAAGAAGATCTTGCCGACATACTCTGGACCGCACAAGAAACGAGGTCTCACTACAGGCAGCTGCTTACAGCCTGCGATGACGTCGTCAAATCACAATTTGTC
>CATYJC010000137.1 GCA_958407555.1 uncultured Collinsella sp.
GCCTGCCGCCGCGCCAATGGCGACGGCCGCCACGACCAGCCCGGGAAGCGCCGCGGCGGCCACGGGCATGGGCGCACTCTTTGCCCGCCTTGCTGCAGCGGCTCTCTCTGCGGGAGGCGCACTGGGGCTTAGCAATGTCGCCGCAGCGCTGGGAGACGCGCTCCTTCTCGCTGCAATCGTGCTGGTTGCAGCAACAGCCGCGGCAACATCGCTGCTGCTCAATGCTTATGCCAAGCGCGCCGAGCAGGGATCGAACCTTGCCGCCATCGTCGCAATTGCCGTCGCCGGCATCGGCTCGGCCGTATCGTTTTGTCTTGCACACCATATGGAAATTGCCAGCCTTGCGGGCCCGGTCGTCGCCAAGGCGGCGGTTACGGGAATCCTATCCTCTATAATCGTCGGGATATGCCTTTATTTGCTCGGATACCAAAGAACCTATACGGAGAGTGATCTTTCGTGAACTTCCTGAACATCTTCGAGGACCACGTGGCCGGCATCTTCGGTGCCACCCGTGCCCCGTTCTCCTTTAAGAAGCTTGCCAAGCAGGCCGCTCGCGACATGGAGGATCAGACTCTGGTGATCAACGGCGTCAACACCGCGCCGGCGCTCTATACCATCCTGATTGCCGCCGACGACGATCCCATGCTCGCCCCGTTCTATCCCGAGCTTTCGCGCGAGGTCCGCGAGTTTGTGAAAGCGCAGGCCGAAAAGCGCCGCTACGTCTTTGTCGGTGAGCCCCTCGTTCGCTTTATGATCGACCCGCAGCTGCGCGGCGGCAAGTTCTCGGTCTTTGCCGAGAACGTCGATGCCCCCACGCTCGGTCGCCTGTACGAGGAAGAGCGCGCCTACCAAAACGGCCTGGGCCAGAACAACTCAGCCGCGAGCCGTGCCGCCAGCGCCCCGCGCGCCGGCCAGCAGCAGTTTGCCGCCCCGCAGCAACACCCCGCTGCTATGCCGCAGCAGCAGCCGGCACCTCGTGCTGCCACTCCCGACCCGCTTGCCGTGGCCGACCCCTTTGCGCCCAATATGCCCGATCCCGCCGCCGCACCCATTCCCGTGCCCCAAACCGTCTCGCGCGACGCGCTTGCCGGCATGGGCGGAGCCGCCGCGACCGGCGCCGCCGCTGGCCTTGGCGCCGCAGCCAGCATCGCCTCCAACATGGCAAGCTCTCGCGCCCCGCAGCGTCCGCTCGCCCAGCTCGTCGATGTCGTGAGCGGCGAGAGCCACGCCATCACCTCCGCACAGGTGACCATCGGTCGCGAGCGCTCGGTTTCCGACATCGCCCTGCGCGACCCCAACGTGTCGCGCCGTCATGCCCAGCTCACCTTTACCGGCTCGGACTGGTCGATCGAGGACCTCAACTCCACCAACGGCACGCTCGTCAACAACCGCCGCATCACGCGCTGCCCGCTGCGCAACGGCGATCTGCTGACGTTTGGCCTGAGCACCTTTGAATTTAGGGGATAGTCGCTTATGAACATCGATATCGTCCTTTTTGCAGGCCGCATCGTCCTGGTCGCCCTGCTCTACATCTTCCTGTTCGCCGTCATGAAAACCAGCGTGGGACTCGTACGCGGCCAGCGCCGCGACTCCGCTATCTGGACGATCGATGTGGACAAGGGTCCGCGCGGCATCCGTGGCATCCATGTAGATATGCTCGGCCCCGTCATCGTGGGCCGCTCGCCGTCCTCGGACATCTGCATCAACGAACCGTTTGTCTCGGCCTCGCACGCACGCTTTTCGCTGCAGGGCCCGGCACTCATCATCGAAGACCTCAACTCGCTGAACGGCACGCTCGTTAACGGCCGTCAGCTGGTGGAGCCCGCAACGCTGCGCGAGGGCGATGAAGTCCAGATTGGCGACGTGGTCATGAAGGTGAACCGTCGATGATCGACGAGGAGAACAAGTCCGCAACCATGCCAGAGACGTCGGCCGCCCCCGCGACCGCGCCGGCTCATGCCGCCCCGGCGGGCCATGCGCCCGTGGAGCCCGAGGACACTGTGTTCTCCCTGCCTCTTTCGCATGTAACGCAAGAATATCCGACGCTGACCGACGACGAGGATACCGAGGACAACGCTGACGGCGGTAACACCCCCATCGGCGTGCACGCCGCTGCCGAGCAGCCCGCGGTCCCGCAAGACATGCCCGCGCCGGCTCACTTTGCCGAACCCGTCGCCACGGCGATTACCGAGAGCTCCGCGGTATTTGCGGCTCCCGAGCCCGCGGCACCGGTGTTTCCCGTAGCGCCGGCACCCGCCGCAGTACCCGAGTCCGCATCTGCACCGGAACCCGCGGCGGCGCCCTCCCCCGCGGACGCATCGGCGCCCGAAGCCATGCAGTCTGTAACCGAAGACGTACCCGCAGCAACGACGGAGGATGTCTCCCAATCCCACGGCACGCCCGCGCCCGCGCACTTCGCGACGCCCGAGTCTGCAGCCGTCGCCCCGCAAGACGACGAGCCTGTCGACCGTACAACCGAAGAGCCAGCCACGCCCAACGTCAACGACCCGAGCAACGATGCCGACACCGTCTCGCCCGGCGATACGGCCGAGATTGACGTTGCCGCCGTGGAGGCCAAGCTTAAGGACCCCGGCTCGACCATGAGTTTTGAGCCGCTGACCGACGAGCGCGTCGAGACTGACTCGACCTACGACGCCGGCACGACCACGCAGCTCATGTGGGGCGCCCGCTCCGATGTTGGCTGTGTGCGCCCGCATAACGAAGACTCCTATCTGGTGCAATCGCCGCTCTTTTGCGTATGCGACGGCATGGGCGGCCACGCCGCCGGTGAGGTAGCCTCCTCCATCGCCGTCGAGACCATTGCCAAGACAGCGCCGCAGGCAGCCGACGCCGCACGACTGGCGGCCGCCGTCGAAGCTGCAAACGCCGCGGTCATCGAGGCTGCGCTCAACGGGCTTGGCAAGCCCGGCATGGGCTGCACGGCAACCTGCGCCTATATCGAAAACGACATGCTCGCCATCGCCCACGTGGGCGACTCGCGCGCCTATCTGCTCCACGAGGGCACGCTCATCCGCGTGACCCGCGACCACTCCTATGTGGAGGAGCTCGTGGACGCCGGCGAAATTACGGCAGACGAGGCTCGCGTCCACCCCAACCGCTCGGTCATCACCCGCGCGCTGGGCTCGGATCCCGCCATGTATGCCGACCACTTTACCCTGCATATCGAGGAAGGCGACCGCCTGATCCTGTGCTCGGACGGTCTTTCGAGCATGATTCCCGATAGCGATATCGAAAACATCGCCACACAGTCCTCGACCGCGCAGATTTGCGTCGACAACCTTGTTGACGCGGCACTGGTCGCCGGCGGGCACGACAACGTCACCGTGCTTGTCGTTGACCTGGTCGACGATGGCGTCATGCGCGAGGCAAAGCGCGTCCGCCGCCGCAACATCACCATTGCCACCGTACTGGGCATCGCTTTTGTGCTGGCGGCAGCCATCTGGGCCTACGCAGGCATCACCGGCTCGTACTACCTGGGCACCTACAAGGACACCGTCGCGGTCTACCGGGGCATTCCCGGCAAGCCGCTCGGCCTTAAGCTGCACTGGCTCGACAGCACGACCACCATCAAACTGTCCGACCTGCCCGAAGACACACAAAATCGCCTTAAGGCAGGTATTCAGCAGACGAGCATCGACGACGCACAGGACACCATCTCCAAGTACCGCCATCAGATCGACGAGGAGCAGACCCGTCAGGTGATCGACGCGCAAACGATCCGCAATAACACCGACCAGGGTTCGACCTCCGAATCGGATTCCGAGAATACCGCCGAACAGTCCGCCGAGGCCGAAGCCTCCGATAAGAATTAGAAAGGGAGTGCCGCTTATGAGTCGCCGCAACACCGAACTGCTCTTGCTCATCGCCTCGGCGTTCCCCGTCATCCTGCTCTATGCGATGTACGTGCTCACCGCGGGTGCCACGATTTCCTTTGAGACGCTCGCCGTGCCGATCGGCCTGTTCGCCGCCTTCGCCGCGGCGCATATCGCCGTGCGCATCCTGGCGCCCGGCGCCGACCCCGCCATCCTGCCCATCGTCTTTGTGCTCTCGGGCATCGGCATCACATTCGTGACACGCCTGGCCCCCGACCTCGCCATCTCGCAGCTCATCATCTTGTTTGTCTCGGTAGCGCTCATGGTGGGAACGCTCGCA
>CATYJC010000138.1 GCA_958407555.1 uncultured Collinsella sp.
TCCAGCAAAATCCCGTGCCTATCGAGACGATCGAGTGGTAGCGCCCATGGACCAACATCGCCAAAACAGCCAAAACCACGATACGGAGCACGCAGGCCACGACGGGGAGTTCGCGACCTACCGCACTGCCCAAAGCTCAAACGATATGGTCCCGACGGTTTTTCGCCGTGGCATCTACCGCACAATCCGAGGCAGTCTTAAGCGCTTCTTGTCAATCGTGGTCATCACCGCGCTTGGCGTGAGCGTGATGTGCGGCCTTAAGGCGGGCTGCGAGGATCTGCGCGATTCGGTTGACGCCTACTTTGACCAGCAGAGTGTCTATGACATTAACGTGCAGTCGACCTATGGCCTTACACGCGACGATCTGGCGGCTATCCAAGAGGTCGACGGCGTCGAGACGGCCGAGGGCATCTACACCGAGACCGCCTACACCGCCGTGGGCACAACGCGCGAGCGCGTGGTCGTGCAGAGCCTTTCCAAGGAGAATATCGATCAGCCGGTGCTGGTGAGCGGCGATTTGCCCGAGAGTGCCGGTGAGGTTGCGGTGACATCGAAGTTTCTGAAGGCTTCGGGCAAAAAGCTCGGCGATACCGTGAGCTTTGCCGCCAATGACGCGAGCTCGTCGAACCAAAGCGCCAAGGACCAGTTTGCCGCGGGCGATTACACCATTACGGCCGAGGTCCTCGATTCCACCGATGTGAGCTCCGACTCGACCGTCAACGACTTTCGCGCTGCTTCGGCTGCGGACTATAAGTTCTATGTGAGCGAGGATGCCGCGACATCTTCCTCCTACTCCGCCGTCCACGTGATTGTTGAGGGAGCCAAGAGCCTCAACTCCTATTCCGATGCCTACACGACAAAGATCAACGAGGTCAAGAGTAATATCGAGGAGATCCGCGATGAGCGCGAGAAGGCGCGTGTTCAGGAACTGACGGTCGACACGCCGGCAAGCTTGGATGCGGCTGAGCGCCAGACGAATATGCTCTTTGGGATAGAGCAGGACAACATCAATCGCATGGCCGAGGGCAGCGAGGAGCGCGTTCAGGCACAGGCCGATTTGAACCAGCGCCGCGCAGCCGCCGACCAGCAATTTGCCGATGCCCGTACCGAGCTTTCCGATCTGGGCGAATGCACTTGGTACATCCAAGACCGCGATAGCATCACAAGCTACTCGAGCGTGGAGAGCGACAGCTCTTCGATCGAAGCCATCGCCACGGTTTTCCCATTCATCTTCTTTGTCGTCGCCGTGCTCATTAGCCTTACCACCGCCACGCGCATGGTCGAGGAGGAGCGCACGCTCATTGGTCTGTACAAGGCGCTCGGCTATTCACGCGGGCGTATCCTGTCCAAATACGTGAACTATTCACTGTGGGCTTGTCTGATCGGCGGCGTGCTTGGCAACATTGTCGGATTTGTGGGCCTACCACTGTTCCTGTTCACGGTGTTCGACGACATGTACTCACTGCCCCAGATGCTGCTTTCGTACGACATCGTGTCCTCAATCGTCTCGGTGGCGCTGTTTGCCGTGGGCGTGGTGGGCGCCACGATTATCGCCTGCCGCCACGAGATGGCCGAGACCCCAGCCTCGCTCATGCGTCCCAAGGCCCCGCGTGCCGGCTCGCGCATTTTGCTTGAGCGCATCGGCTTTATCTGGCACCGTATGGGCTTTTTGAACAAGGTGGCGGCGCGTAACCTGTTCCGCTACAAAAAGCGTGCCCTTATGACCATCTTTGGTATCGCCGGCTGCACGGCGCTCGTGATCTGCGCTCTGGGCATCCGCGATACGTCGATAGCGCTTTCGCCCAAACAGTACGGGCATATCACGCGCTACGACTTGCTGGCGGTCGCCAATCCCGACGACTTTACGCAGGCGTGCGCGGCGCTCGACGAGCGAGGCGCGGTCAAGGATTCCGGTGTGACCGTGACTTCGACGCTGCCGATTACGACCGATAACGTCACCTTTACATTTGGCGGCAAAAGCGAGACAGTGCTGTTAATCGTGGTGCCCGATGACCGCGTGAACGATCTGGACGACTACGTGCGCCTTGAGGACGAGTCCAAAGAGTCGCTGTCTTTGCGTGACGGAGATGTGTATCTGAGCAAGAGTTCACAGCTGGCGCTGGGGATTCAGCCGGGTGATACGGCGCACGTCCAGGATTCGTCGCTCAATGCTGCCAAGGTCAAAGTCAGCGACATTTCGCTCAACTATCTTGGTAACACACTCTATATGACGCAGGGCACCTATGAGCGCGCGTTCGGTCGAAGCGCGCGCCTTAACGGTGTCCTTGCGTTGCTGAAGGGCTCGTCGGCCGACCAGATTGCGTTTAGCAAGAAGATTAAGAGTGACGGCTGGCTTACGATTTCGAGTACGGCCGAGCATCAGGCGAACGCTGATGCGAACTTTACGATTATCAATTCGGTCGTGGCGCTCGTGACCTTTATGGCGGCGTGCCTGTCGTTTGTGGTTGTGTTTACACTGTCCAACACGAATATCTCCGAGCGCGAGCGCGAGCTGGCGACCATTAAGGTGCTGGGCTTCCGCCGTGGCGAGGTGCACCACTACGTCAACAAGGAGACGTTAATCCTCACGGCAATTGGCGCCGCGCTGGGCGTGCCGCTGGGTAGCCTGCTGGCCGAGAGCTTTACGTACATTCTGCAGATGCCGTCGCTCTACTTTGACGTTGAGGTCCAGCCGCTGAGTTATGTGCTCGCCGTAGTGCTTTCCTTTGTCTTTACGTTTATCGTCAACCTCACTACCAATCGCACTCTCAATAGGATCGACATGGTCGGCGCCCTCAAGAGCGCCGAGTAGCCTGTCCTGGGATTCAAGTTCTGGCGAGCTGCCGACGCGCCCACAGCAGTATTTTTGCATAAACTGCCCCGCTAAATGCATATTTCGGCGGGGCGATTGCTTTTTGCCCACAGGTACCCCAGGGGGCGCCGTACAAATTCCGGAGTATTCAACATCCCGGGGTCCGCGGGCGCGGGCGCGGGGGTGCAAAACTGCGCTGAAAGCCCCGATTCTGAGCCCCAACGCCTCTAGAGCCGCTCGTTTTTTTACAGGATGCGGCCCATGGTGCCTGCCTTTCGCCCAAAATCCAGTATGCAGGCACCCTCGGCTGCTGAATACTCCCAAAAATGCACGTCGCATCCTACCCTAGGCACCTGTAGCTACTCTGCGGGTGCGTGGCCTGATAGTAAGTTGCGGTGGAATAGTTCCTGTTTTATGGCTCTGCTATGCCAAACAGGAACTATTCCACCGCAACATATTGAGAGGGCTCTTGGCTGTTATGCGTACTGACATTTGTCATGAAATGGCAGGCCATTAGGGGTTGCTACTCGTAGTTGCGGTAGGGTTGGAGCAGATTCTAACTAGAAATGGTGGTCGCTACCGGTTGTTCTCGGCATACTCGGCTCATTCGATTACGGTCGCCACATGAAAGGAACTGCTATGGATCTTGCGATGGCGCAGCGCCTCGTCGATCGCCGCAAAGCCGCCGGTCTTTCCCAAGAGGCTCTTGCTGTCCAGTTGGGTGTAAGCCGCCAGGCTGTCAGCAAATGGGAACG
Source organism: uncultured Collinsella sp. (assembly GCA_958407555.1). Taxonomy (GTDB): domain Bacteria; phylum Actinomycetota; class Coriobacteriia; order Coriobacteriales; family Coriobacteriaceae; genus Collinsella. Next base: position 3,568 of record CATYJC010000138.1, read on the forward strand.
CAGCGAATCCTCACCCGATACCGATAACCTTATTGCACTCGCCGCGCTGTATGGCGTGTCACTGGATGAGTTGCTATATGGGGAAGCGGCTAGCGATGTCGACACCTCGGCCGACGATGACGTTGACGCAAATAATTACGACGAGACTGAAGGCACCGAGTCTTCTACCGAGCACGTGGATCCTGACGGCAAGCCACTTGTCGATATTTCTCTCGCACATGGTATCCACGTTATTGATCCCAACAAAGGCGAAGAGGTCCATGTTGGCTGGGATGGTATCCATGTGGCTAACAAGCGCAAGGGTGAAGAGGTCCATGTCGGGCCGGGCGGATTGCATATCGATACGCTAGAGGACGATGGACACAGCGTACATACCAATGCCGACGGCACCGTTACCATCGACGGCGAGACCTTTTCGAGCTGGAAAGAGGCACACGACAAGCTCGACCATCATGGCAAGCATTTCCACACTAAGCTCGGTCGCGCATGGAACAAGTTTCCCTTTCCTGCACTTGTCGTCCTCGCCTATCTCGCGCTCGGCATCGTCTGCGGCACGTGGGGCATGGGGCTCTTTCTGGTCTTTCTGATTCCCGTCTACTATG
>CATYJC010000139.1 GCA_958407555.1 uncultured Collinsella sp.
TAAGCGCATCCATGGCACGGCCGATGGCAAGCTCGGTACGCGTGTCCACGCTCGATGTCGCCTCGTCCAGGATGAGGATCGCCGGGTTGTTGAGCAGCACGCGTGCGATGGTCAGCAGCTGGCGCTGACCCTGGCTGATGCTTTCGGCATCGTTGGCCACATGCGTGTCGTAGCCCTGTGGCATGGTACGCACAAAGAAATCGACCTGCGCGGCGCGGGCAGCGGCCACGATCTCGTCGCGCGTTGCCTCGGGGCAGCCGTAGGCGATATTCTCGGCAATCGTTCCGTCGAACAGCCAGGCGTCCTGCAACACCATGCCAAACTGCTGGCGCAGCTCGCCACGATCCATGCGGCTCGTATCTACGCCGTCGAGCGTAATGCGGCCGCCGTCGATCTCGTAAAAGCGCATGAGCAGGTTGATGAGCGTGGTCTTGCCCGCACCCGTGGTTCCCACCACGGCGATCTTCTGGCCCGGCTCGGCGGTAAACGACACGTCGCGCATGAGCGGCTTTTCGGGTGCGTAGCCAAAGCGCACATGCTCAAAGGCGACGCGGCCCTCCACGCGACCCGGCAGCCTGGCGGCCTCGCCCGGCTGCGGATCGGCTTCCATCTCGGGTTCATCGAGCAGGTCGAACACGCGCTCTGCGCTCGCCAGCGCGCTCTGTAGCGAGTTGAAGGTAAACGACAGCTGCGTCATGGGCTCAGATGCCTCGTAGATAAACTGGAAGAACGCCTGAAACACACCGACGGTCATGTGGCCGGCAACCAACATGCTGCAGCCCACAATCGCAATCACGATCTGTGCCAGGCGACCGATAAAACGCACCGCGGGGCCAACGGCGTTAATCATAAAGTCGGCCTTGGCACTCACGCGCGCCAGCTCGCCCGAGGCCTGATGTACCTCGGCAGAACTCTGACGCTCGCGGTTAAACGCGCGAATCACCAGACGGCCCGAGTAGCCTTCCTCGACCGCACTCGTAATCTTGGACATCCACTCCTGGCGCTCACCGGTTACGTCATGCGTGTGGCGTGAGACCACCTTGGTCACCAGCAGTGACAACGCCGTAAAGAACAAAAAGACCAGCGTAAGTGGCACACTGAACACAAACATCACGCCCACAGCGCCCACTACCGTACCAATCGAAACCAGCAGCTGCAGCAATCCGCGCTGCATGCTCTCGGACATCTTGTCCAGGTCGTTGGTCGCGCGGCTGACGACCTCGCCGGGACGATGCGCGTCAAAATAGGCGAGTGGCAGACGATTGAGCTTTTGAGCGATGCGGTTACGCAGACGCAGGTTGAGGCGTTCGGCCACGCTCGACATCAAAAAGCTCTGGAGCGCGTAGAACGAGGCGGCGGCCGTCCAGATCATAAAGTAGATGAAGATGGTCCTGCCGCAGTTCTCCCAGGTGATGTTGAAGGGCGTGTCGTTGGCAAACGCCACCTGAATGTGGCCCCACAGCTCATCGATCACGCGGGCGCTATATGCCGGCGCAGCGGTGTTAAAGATGGCATAGAACACAATGCTCGCGAACACGATATAGAAGCGCCAGTGGTCGCCGGCAGCCTCGCTCCACAGGCGGCGCACCGTCGCCCAGGTATCCCGAGGCGTCTCGTCCTCGTCGCTATCGTCCACGTCGCGCATGCGTTCCGCCTCGGCTCGGGCGCGCTCATCCTCCGCGCGCTCGTTTTCCTCATAGAGCGCCTGGCGGCGAGCCTCGCGCGCGGCTGCAGCCTTGGCGGCTTCATCCAGCTCGGGCGTTACGGCAGCCTGGTCGACCGTTTTATCGGCAGCGTCCGCAGCGGCGGTATTGACAACACCGCCTTGTTTCCTGAGCTCCTCGGTCATGCTACTCACCTCCCTTCATTTGCGATTCCGCGATGGCACGGTACACCTCGCAGGTTTCCATAAGCTCGCCATGCGTGCCCAGGCCCACAACCTCACCGTCCTTGAGCACGACGATCTGATCGGCGTGCAAGATCGTCGAGATGCGCTGCGCGATGATGAGCACCGCAGCGTCACGCGTCTCGTCTTGCAGCGCATGGCGCAGGGCGGCATCGGTCTTAAAGTCCAGGGCCGAGAAACTGTCATCGAAGATATATAGATCGGCATGCTTCATGAGCGCACGGGCGATGGCCAGACGCTGGCGCTGACCGCCCGAAAAGTTCGTGCCGCCCTGCGCCACCGGGGTGTCGAGCCCCTGCGGCTGATCGAGTACAAAGGTGCTCTGGGCAACACGGAGCGCATGAAGCATGTCGGCCTCAGTCGCGTCTTCATTGCCAAAGCGCAGATTGCTTGCCACGGTGCCCGAAAACAGCCACGCCTTTTGCGGCACATAGGCAATGCGCCCGCGAATCTCGCCTTGCGAAAGCTCGCGCAGATCGGCGCCGTCCAGGCGAATGGCGCCCTTGGTGGCATCGTGGAAGCGTAGTAAGAGCTTGGCCACCGTCGATTTGCCCGAGCCCGTCGAGCCGACGATAGCGGTCGTCTGACCGCGGCGACAGGTAAAGTTCAGATCGCACAGCGTGTCCTCGTCGGCGTCGTCGAAACGAAACGACACGTGATCGAACGCGGCGACCGCGTCGGCACTGTCAACAGGCTCCGCCGCGCACGTATCCAGCGTGCGCTTGCCGTCCACAATGCTCGGCTCAATCTCCAACACCTGTTGCGCGCGGTTGAGGCACGCCGCAGCGCGCGGAAGCGTCAGAATCACCATCTGCGCCATCATCACAAAGAAAAGGATCAGGATCGCGTATTCCAGTACGGCCGAGATGCTGCCGATTTGCATGGCATGGGCGCCCACGCGGTTGCCGCCCACCCACAGCACCGCCACCTCGGCGATGTTCATCAAAAAGAAGCTGGAGCTGTCGAGCCCCACAAACAGGTGGTTGACTTTGATGGCGTTGGCGGCGTAATCGCTAAACACCTCGTCCAGGCGCTGCTCCTCGTGGCGCTCCTTATTGAAAGCGCGAATGACGCGAACGCCCACGATGTTCTCGCGCAGTACCACGTTCATACGGTCGATAAAGCTCTGAAGGCGCATAAAAATCGGCGCGGCGTTAGCCACCGTAAAGACCGCCGCCACCAACACGATCGCAACCACCACGCCCAGCAGCGTTCCCATGGCGGGATCGATGAACCAAGCAAAAATGATGCCCGCGACGGCCAAGAACGGCACCGGCAGCACCAACTGAATCGTCTGCAGGATAGCCTGTTGAATCACGTTGATGTCGTTGAGCGAGCGCGTGATCATAGATCCGGTGCCAAAGCGCTCAAAATCGCTGGCGGACAACTCAAGCGATTTGTCGTACACGGCATTGCGGATATCGCAGGCCACGTTGGCGGCCAGGCGCGCCGAAAGATAGCAGCCCAGCACCGTGCCGCCGCTAGCCATGCTGGTCGCGATAAACATGTATAGGCCGTTGCGTAAAATGTAGTCGACATCGCCCGTAGTAATACCGGTATTGACCATGTTCGCCAGCATCGTGGGAACCAACAGCGTACCGACGTTATCCACCAGCAGCACCAGCAGCGTCACTGCGACAAGCCCTCGATAGGGCTTCAAAAACCTCATTAACAGTCGCACGACTCCCCCTCACGTCGATCTTGCATCTGGCTTGCGGCTGCCACCTGCTGCTTAAATGTCTCGCACTCCTCGCCAAGCACCTGAGAGAATTTGCCGATTAAGCGCATAATCTCGCGCTGCTCACATGGCTCAAGTGCGCCAAAGGCTCGCTGTTCGGCCTTGAGTGCCGGCAGCGCATAACGCTCGGCAAATCGCCTACCCTCTTCGGTCAGGCTCACAACCTTGTTCTTGCGACTGCCTTCGGCAAACCCAAGCGTGGCGAAACCCCGCGCCGTCAAGGTTTTAATGGCCGAATTGATGGTCTGTTTGCTATAGAACCATTCGCTTGTCAGACGACTCACAGCGATGCTACCGCCCGCCGTGCTGGTGTCGACGAGCATCCAATAGGCGCAGTCCGAAAGGCCGCAGGTGCGCGAGAACTCCGAATAGATATGGTCGAGTCCATTGAGCATCCGATCGAAATCGACCAGGCTAACTGCACTATTCATCTCTCCCGCCATTCGATTGTCCGAGTTTTGACCAATTTGTATTTCTAGATTAGTCCGAGTTTT
>CATYJC010000140.1 GCA_958407555.1 uncultured Collinsella sp.
ATTACCGCTCTTGCTGTTAACCACCAAAGAGCACGTCATAGTCACGTTGCCTCGTATCCCCCAAAACTAAAGCCACTAATGCAATTTATTTGATGAATATCTTAGTACTAACGTGACAGATGTAAACCACCGTCTGTCGATTGGCGACGCAGACGACATCTTTGGACAGATTTCGAACAGTATGTACTTCGGATTGAAACCGCCGCAGAGCGTTTCACGAATGTCCGAAAAACTGTTTCACAAAACGCCGTCAAATTGTTTCATATAATACCGTCAAATTGTGTCATGGTTTTTCGTCAAAATGTTTTACGCGCTGGTAAGATGCTATAAAACAAAATGTTTCTTTGAATGGCGGAAGTACGATGACTAGGTATATGAGTAGATGTATCGATCGCTCAATCGAACGCGATCTTGGCATTTTTGGTGCCGTGCTCATTCAGGGACCGAAGTGGTGCGGAAAGACGACTACGGCCCAGCGATTCGCTGAATCATCGCTGTCTCTCTCCGACCCTGCCGGAGACTTTGCCGCACTGCAGCTTGCCAGGATCGACCCAGCTCAAGCAATAGTCGGCGCAACGCCGAGACTCATCGATGAGTGGCAAGAAGAGCCAAAACTGTGGGACGCAATACGTTTCGAATGCGATCGTCGGACCGGTGAGCCAGGGCAGTTTTTGCTTACGGGGTCAGCAACACCAAACGGCGCCGACCAACCGATGCACAGCGGCATCGGGCGCATATCACGCTTGCGCATGGAAACAATGACTCTGGCCGAACTCGGAGTTTCCTCAGGGGCGGTCTCGCTCGAATCGCTGCTTAACGAATGCCCCATCAAAGCGGCACTTGGATCCATCAACGGCATCGCCGATATCGCCGATTTGCTATGTCGTGGTGGTTGGCCTCAGGCGGTTGGCAAGACGACTGCCGATGCAATGCGTATATCCGCCGCCTACATCGACGGTGTCTGCGAATCGGATGTTTCGAGGGTTGACGGCGTGAAGCGTGACCCGGAGAAAGTCAGGGCTCTTCTGTCTTCGCTTGCGCGCAACGAATCCACTCTTGCCGGCGAAAAGTCTCTTGAGAAAGACCTCGGCGGTGATGTATCGAGAAGTACGCTGCGGCGCTATACGGATGCCTTGCGCAGAATACACATCATCGATGATATCCCGGCTTGGCATCCGGCGCTCAGGTCTCCGGTAAAGCTACGGCAAAGTGCGAAAAGGCACCTCGCCGACCCTTCTCTTGCCGTCGCACTGCTCGGAGCAAATCCGGAGTCATTGGCATCCGACCCGAAGACGCTGGGACTGCTCTTCGAATCCCTCGTCCTGCACGACCTTAAGGTCTATGCAGCCGCAAATGACTCATCGGTGTCCCACTACCATGACGCCGACGATCTCGAGGTCGATGCCGTTATACGCAGGCGCGATGGAACTTGGATTGCCGTGGAAGTAAAACTCGGAAGTCCGCAGATCCCCGAGGCATCTGCGAACCTGCTTCGACTCGAGCGCAAACTTGTCGAGCGTGGCGAGAGACCACCCGCGGCCAAGCTCATCGTCATCGGGTTCGGCATGCCGGCCCATACGACGCCCGAGGGCATCATCGTCGCCCCCGTTGACACGCTCGCGCCCTAGCGCTGCGTTACACGTCCCGCGTCTTGCTCACTGGGCGAACTGGCTGCGGTAAAGCTCGGCGTAAAAGCCGCCTGCCGCGAGCAGTTCATCGTGCGTGCCGCGCTCGATAATCTGGCCGTCGCGCATGACCAGAATGCAATCGGCGTTGCGGATCGTCGACAGGCGGTGCGCCACCACAAAGCTTGTGCGGCCGGCCATAAGCTCGTCGAATGCCGCCTGCACCTGCAGCTCGGTGCGCGTATCGATACTCGAAGTCGCCTCGTCCAGCAGCAAGATAGCCGGATCGGTGAGCATAACGCGTGCGATGCACAACAGCTGCTTTTGGCCCTGGCTAAACGTGCCGCCGTCCTCGCCGATGACCGTATCGTAGCCGCCTGGCAGCTGCACGATAAACTTGTGCGCGTGCGCACGCTTGGCAGCTTCGATAACCTGCTCGCGCGTGGCTCCTGGGCAACCGTAGGCGATGTTTTCCGCCACCGTACCCTCGAACAGCCACGTATCCTGCAGCACCATGCCAAAAGCACGCCGCAGACTCGAGCGTGTGTAGTCACGCGAAGCCTTGCCATCGACCGCGATGCGCCCAGCATCGATATCATAAAAGCGCAGCAGCAGGTTGATGAGCGTCGTCTTGCCACAGCCCGTGGGGCCGACGAGGGCAAAGCGCATACCGGGCTTGGCATCGATGCAGATATCCTGCAGCAGTTTGCGGTCGGGCACATAGCTAAAGTCCACGTGTTCAAAGGTCACCTCGCCCTGCGGGGCGGCAAGCTTTACAGCGTCCGACGCGTCGGGCTCCTGCTCGCGGGCATCGAGCAGCGCAAACATACGACGTGCCGAGGCGTACGCGGTCTGAATCTGCGTGATGACGTTCGTAACCTCGTTGAACGGTTTAGTGTACTGGTTGGCGTAGGACAGGAAGATCTGCACGCCGCCCACCGTGAGCGCCGCAGGCACGCCCGTGATCACGCCCGCGCAGCCGATCACGGCGACCACGGCGTAGATGATGTTATTGATAAAGCGCGTACCGGGGTTGGAAAGCGAACCCATAAACTGTGCGCGCTCGCCCGCCTTATAGAGCTCGGCATTGAGGGCATCAAAGCGCGCTTGGGCGTGCGGGCCGTAGGCGAAGGCGTCCACGAGCTTCTGCTCGCCTACGTACTCCTCGATATGACCGCCGAGTTGACCCTGGATGCGCTGTTGAGCAGTGAAGCTCTTATTGGAAAGCTTGGCGATGGCACCAGCTGCAAAAATGGAAAGCGGCGTGACGAGCACCACCACGAGCGTCATGGTCAGGTTGATGGAGAGCATAAACGCGAGCGTGCCCACAATGGTGATAACGCCGGTGAAAAGCTGGGTAAAGCCCTGCAGCAGACCGTCGCCCACCTGATCGACGTCGTTGACCACGCGGCTCATAAGGTCGCCGTGGGCATGGCTGTCGATAAAGCTGAGCGGCATGCGGCTGAGCTTATCGCTCGCCTCCACGCGCATGTCGCGCACCGTTTCGTAGGACAAACGGTTGACGCAGTAGCCCTGCAGCCACTGGAAGGCCGCCGCGCCCACCACGACAATCGCGAGCTTGGTAACGAGCGGCAGCAGCGCGTCAAAGTCCACCTGCCCGGCGGCGACGATAAGGTCGATGCCCTCGCCGATGAGGATGGGCGTATAGAGTTGCAAGATCACCGAGATGGCGGCGCTCACAAACGACGCCGTAAACGAGACGCGGTGCGGACGGACGTAGCCCAGTAGGCGGCGAGTTACCGCGCCCACGGGATAGCGCTCGGGGTCGCCGGGCTGACGCGGGCCGTCACCCAAGTCGCTGAGGTTATCGTTGCCGGACACGTTGGCCGTCATCGTGGCGACCGAACCGGAGGAAGTGTACGGATTCATTTAGCAGCCCTCCTTTGCGCAGACGGATGCGGGGGCGGTCGGAGCGGACGCGGGCGTCGTGCTCCCCTGCTGGCCCTCGAGCTCCTCGCGGCGCAGCTGCGACTGGCAAATCTCGCGATAGAGCTGACAGGCCGCGTACAGCTCATCGTGCGTGCCCAGGCCCGCGACCGAGCCGTGATTGAGCACGCAGATCATGTCGGCGTCGCGCACGGTCGAGACGCGCTGGCTCACAATCACCGCGGTCAGCGGCAGCCCGCCCTCGGCGGCACCGCGCATGCTGCGCTCGCGAATGGCGTGGCGAAGCGCGGCATCGGTCTTAAAGTCGAGCGCCGAGGCAGAATCGTCCATGATCAGAACCTGCGGCGAGCCCACTAAGGCGCGCGCGATAGTCAGACGCTGACGCTGGCCGCCGCTAAAGTTCTTGCCGCCCGCCTCGACCGGGGCATCTAAGCCCTGGGGCTTGTTGCGCACGAACTCGCTGGCCTGCGCCATATCGAGCGCCGCCCAGAGCTCCTCGTCGGTTGCCGCCTCGTTGCGCCAGGTCAGGTTACTGCGGATGGTGCCGCTCACGAGCGACGCGCGCTGCGGAACGGTCGCGACCACATGG
>CATYJC010000141.1 GCA_958407555.1 uncultured Collinsella sp.
TCATCCATCGCCGTAGCTGCCGCAACTACAGCGATCGCCCCGTCGAGGCAGAAAAACTCGCACGCATTATCGAGGCAGGCCAGTATGCGCCCAGCGGCATGGGGCGCCAGCCGGTGACGTTCGTCGCCGTCACCGACCCCGCGACCGTCGAGCGCCTCTCGCAGCTCAATGCGCAAGTCATGGGCAGCAACGGCGACCCCTTCTACGGTGCCAAAACCGTTGTGGTGGTACTGGTCGACCGCAGCGTGCCGACGCACCTGGAAGACGGTTCGCTTGCCATGGGCAACCTACTCAATGCTGCCTATGCGCTGGGCGTTGATTCGTGCTGGATTCATCGCGCCCACGAGGTTTTCGATTCGCCCGAGGGTCTGGAGCTGCTGGCCAAGTGGGGTCTGCCCGCCGACGGAAGCCTGCGCGGTGTGGGCAACTGCATCCTGGGCTACGCCGAGGACGCGCTTCCCGAGGCCAAGCCTCGCCGCGACAACGTCGTTTACGTCAGGTGATTAGTTCCGCCGTTCTAACGAACGGCGGACCCGCTGAAAGGCCCCGTCCCATATTTGCTGCCCCACTCGCAACTTATCTTGCCGATGGAGTTGTTGCCGTTTCGCTCGTCTGACTCGCATCGGCGTCGTCGCTTTGCCCGCCTTCGTCCTTTTGAGCATCGGCAATGGTGGCAGCAGCTGCGACCATACCGCGCTGGGGCGCCACACCCGTCTGGTCTTGTGCGCCTTCAACAAGCTCCGTGCCAGCACGCGCAAGTTCAGGCGATTTGAACATCGCGCCCAGACTCGCGCCGTCGCCGGCATATCCGAGCGCCGCGAGCGCGATGACGATTATCGCGGCAACGACCACGATCGGCACGTAACGATGCCAGCCTGCAGGATTGAGGCCGCTACGGCGGGCAGCACCGCGGCTAATGTAGCCAAGCGTTCCATCGTGCTTGAGCTTTGAGCCCACCACGCGCCTTCGTCCCCACAACGAGGACTCGGCCTGCATGGCCAAGCGAGCGCTTGCCGAAGGATAGCCATATTTTGTGCGCTTGAACGAGCCGTCGAACCCCGAGGCGCTTTTGCCCCACGTCCGCGAAGTCGTACGCCGGCCGACCGGCGCCGCACTTCGCTTTGTTCGGTTCGTTTTTGAAGTCTCCGCCATACTCCCCCGCACGCCGTAACACAATCGAAACAATGCTTCTTTGGACTGTATCACACGCGCCGCACGCGGTCACGGCGCCTCGCTCAGCGGTCGTTGTCCTTCAGCAGGCGCCATAAAGTCGTGCGGCTTATACCGAGCACCTCTGCCGCACGTGTCCTGTTGCCGTGAAGGTACTGCAGGACCAACCGTGCCACATCGCGCTCGGTATCGGCCAGGGGACGCAAGATGTACAAATCGCTTTCGAGCGCCGGGGCGCCAAAGGTCGCGGTCTTGATAACGTCCTCCTGGGCAAGCACCTCTTTCGCCACGGCGCGCTCCACCGTTCCAGCCCCCACTAATATATAGAGTCGTTCAGAGACTTCACGCAGCTGCAGGTAATTGCGGGGCCAACGGTACGCATCGAGCGTCTCTGCCGCGGCGGCGGACAACATGGGGGCACCCGTCTTAAACATATCTGCCAGATACCCCAGATAGCGCGCAACCTTTTCCGACGCGCCGTTCTGCTCGGCAATCGCCGGCGCCACACTCACTGCACATGCCAAGCGCTCGGTTACAAAAGCAGCCTGATCGCTTTCGCCGCCGCCCGGCATATCGTTTGCCGTCAACACCACATGGCAACGAGTTGCGAGCGCCGTGTCGATCATTGCGGACACGAGCTCGCGCAGACGTTGGGGGCCAACAGCATGCCAGCCGCCCATGCAAAGTGTCAGCCCCGTTTGGAATAGCGGCGATTCGAAACTTTTGAGCAGATGGCGCCAGCCGCGATCCGTAAGCTCATCGAGCGCAACGGACACAAAGGGCTGATCGGCATAGGGTCCATCCAGGTACAGGCGTTTTGCAATCTGATCCTGCCCCGCGCCCAGCTCGCCCTCGAGCATAAGGGGCACCCCACGCGCATAGCTCTCCCGTACGGGGGCAGCGACCGCCGCCGCGTCTTCGACGATGCCGTACGTGCTCGACGCGTAGCGAGCCTCGACTTCGTCGGCATTGAGCCACTCGATGCCCGCATGCGTCGCAGCGGCGCGCACCTCATGCGCCACGACCACCCAAAGCGCTCCGCGCTCCTTGGCCGTCGGGCGCACCGTCAAGCTCAACCGCACGCCCTCGTGGCCCATCACCAGGCGCGCCCCATCGCCCACGCGAGCGAGACGCTCGGAAACAAAAACAGCGATATCCTGCTCGAGCGCCGCGTCACTCATAGTCGAGATCACAACGCCACCGCGCTCGTCGATTGCCAGCGCCGATGCTCCGGCTGCGGACAATGCCTCAATCAGAATCTGCAGCTTGGCATCGCTGTCCATGGTTCGTCCCGTCTCCAGCCGCGGCCCCATCTGAGACCCGGCATCTCAAGTGTTTCAAAATTGAACGATAATGTTCACCAAACACTATAGGGCAGAAGTCGCCGTCCTGCGAGTATATGAGTTGCCCCGCATCGCCATCCTGGCGGGGCGATAAGAGCTCTTCGGGACCTATCAACCTGCGGACAAGCCATACCCGCAAGAGCTCCTATCGCTCCACCGCAGGCATGCGCTCGCCAGCACGCAGCACGCAAATCAGCTACTTCTCTACCAGATTCCCAGCACGTGCTGCATTCCCAAACTCATGCACGCAATGCCAATCCAGCAGCAAAAGCCCAACGCGATAGGCTTGCCGCCCTTTTTGACCAGCTCGACGATATCGGTATTAAAGCCAATAGCCGCCATGGCCATCACAATAAAGAACTTCGACAGCTCCTTGATGGGCGCCGTAATGGACGCAGGAAGCTGAAGCACCGTGGTGATCACGCTCGCCAGCACAAAGAACAACACAAACATGGGAAACGCACGTTTAAGCGAGAACGTGCTTTTGGCGTCGCCGCCGGCCTTGCGCGCCAGATGCATCTGCCAGCATGCGAGGGCCAATGTAATGGGAATAATGGCCAGCGTCCTGGTGAGCTTAACCACTGTGGCGCTTTCGAGCACATTGGCGCCGGGATGCATGCTATCCCAGGCGCTCGCCGCAGCCGTTACCGACGAGGTGTCGTTGATGGCGGTGCCGGCAAACAGGCCAAAGCCCTCGTTGGTCAGCCCGAGCATGCCGCCGAGCGTCGGAAACACGAGCGCCGCGATAACGTTAAACAGGAAGATGACCGAAATGGCTTGGGCAATCTCGCGATCGTCGGCATCGATGACGGGCGCGGTCGCAGCGATGGCCGAACCGCCGCAAATCGACGAGCCCACACCCACAAGCGTCGCGATCTTGCCCGGCACGTTCATAACGCGGCAGAGCACAAAGGCAATGACAAGCGAGGTCGAGATCGTCGCCACAATAATCGGCAGCGACTGGGCGCCTTTGGACAGAATCTGCGAGAGGTTCATGCCAAAGCCAAGCAGGATAACCGCGTACTGCAAGACTTTTTTGGACGTATAGGTAACACCGGCAGCGAGTTGTTCGCGACGATTCTTGGGAAAGACGAGCGCCAGGACCATGCCAAAGAGAATGGCAAATACCGGACCGCCGACCACCTCAATTTGTTTGCCGAGCAACGTCGCGGGAATGGCGATGATCAGGCAGAACAAGACGCCTTTCCAGCGCTCGCGTACGATATTTGCCAGTTGCATATGGGAGTCCTTCTTTCTATTTCACGTTTGCGACGGCTTATGATACGGCAACATTGGGCACAGCCCTGCGCAAATACAGACTAAGATGCCGCAATAGTTCTTGGGCAACAGCCGAATTACCCACCGCGGAGAGCTGATTCGCGGCATAATTAACAGCTGATATATGAGTGTGATAGAACGGTTGTGAGGCACTATGGAAGAATCGATGCACGTCGGCGAGCAGGAAACGAGCCTACAGGACCAGTC
>CATYJC010000142.1 GCA_958407555.1 uncultured Collinsella sp.
GGCCCCTATTTGACGGCAATTGAAGTGTTACCAAACGTTACAGATGATGTAATACGTTTGAACATTGGACGCCCTGTGCCACAATACTGCCGAACGATTCCGCCTCTGTGGCGGCAAATACGATAGGAATACCAGCATGAAGCGCATCCTTCTCATCGCCACGGGCGGCACCATCGCATCGACCGAGGACGGCAACGGCCTCTCCCCCGCCCTGACCGGTGAGGAGCTCGCCCAGAGCGTCCCCGAGATCTCGGGCCTCTGCGAGCTCGACGTGGTGCAGCCCATGAACATCGACAGCACCAATATGCGCCCGAGCGACTGGATGCGCATCCGCGACGTCATTGTCGAGGGTTATGCCGACCACGACGGCTTCGTGATTCTGCACGGCACCGACACCATGAGCTACACCGCGGCAGCGCTTTCCTACCTGATTCAGGACAGCCCCAAGCCCATCGTACTCACCGGCTCGCAAAAGCCCATGGGCAACCCTTTTACTGATGCCAAACTCAACCTGTACCAGAGCCTGCTCTATGCGCTCGACGAGCACTCGCACGATGTGTCGATTGTGTTTGGTGGCGTCGCCATTGCCGGCACGCGCGCCCGCAAGCAGCGCACCATGAGCTTTAACGCGTTCATTAGCGTCAACTATCCGCCCATTGCCTACATCCGCAACGACCGCATCGTGCGCAACGGGCTCCACGGCACTCATCAGGGCGAAAACCCAGTGCGTTTCTACGACAGCATCGACCCGCGCGTGTTTGTCCTTAAGCTTACGCCCGGCGTGAACCCGGGTATCCTGGACGCCCTAGCCGATAGCTACGATGCTGTAATTCTTGAGACCTTTGGCATTGGCGGTATTCCCGAGTTTGGCGAGTCCGGCGAGTCATTCCAGGAGGCGATTTTCCGCTGGGTCGATTCGGGCCGCACCGTCGTTATGACCACGCAGGTCCCCGAGGAGGGCCTTGACCTGGGTGTTTATGAGGTCGGCCGAGCTTACGCCGATCATCCGGGTATTTTGCGCGGCGACGACATGACCACCGAGACGCTCGTGGCCAAAACCATGTGGGCGCTCGGCCAGTCACGTGATGCGGCCGAGATTCAGCGCCTGTTCTACAGCCAAGTCAACCACGACCGCATCCCGATGGTGTAGCAAAAAAACAAAATCCGCCTCTTTGGGCCTTGTAGGGCACGTGGTACCCCTCGGAACGTGCAAAAAGCGGAGTTTTCAGCATCCGCCCCTTACGGGAATGTTAAAACCGCTGGCTGAAATTTTTTTCGGTTCGACCGACTCGTTCCACGCGTATGTTTTTCCTCATATTATTGAATTTTGTGGATAATCCAAAACATTACGCGTCGTATTTGTGGCCCCGGCTGCCGTCAAATTATTGAGGGATGCTGAATACTCGCGTTTTTGCACGCCGCCGTCGGGGGCCCCGTTCAACAAGCGGCAAATCTAGCAAAAAAGGCTACTCGATGCCCTCGAGAAGCTCTGACACCGTCATGCCGAGTGCGGGTGCGATCTTAAATAGAACCTTGAGCGTGAAATTTGCCGTCCCATCTTCGATTCGGTCGAGGTAGGGTCGGCTGATTCCTGTCGCCACACAAAAATCAACCTTGGAGATACCAAGGTCTCTGCGTGTCTCTTCGACCCGCCTGCCAAGAATCTGTTTCGCACGTTCGTCCATGCAGCCGAGTTTGAAATGGAGCCGAACATAAACGTAAACTATAGTTTACGTTTTGCCGAATACACAGGAGTTTTCTATGTCGGGTTCTTCGGTCCGCACGTACCGAGCCGCGCTTCGCACAAACAGCGCACCGCCCAAGCTCGTCGTCGTTGAAGCAGAATGTCTTTCGCCCGATGAGCGCACAGCATTTGCATTGCTATCAAGTCGCGTCGCCGCCGTTTTGGTCCCTTGCCCGGCGCAAGGTGAACTTGCCATCCAATGCCAAGCGCACAGCTGCTCGCTCAATCAGGCCGCCGTAATCGTAACCAGCCAACGCGGCCTGTCGCTCCTTTTGGAAGCCGGCGTCGCGCTCGCCCTTCGCGGTGCCGGATACGAAAACGAGGCCGCCGCCGATGTAGTCTTTCAACCACGATCGAGCGGCGGCCTCGCAGCAGCCATCGAATATGCTTGCAGGCTCGTTGCCTAAAGGCGCAAGCTAAAAGCCCAGGCCAAAGCCCATACCGGTAATCGCCGAATACATAAAGTAGACGTTGATTACGTTGAGAAACACACCCGTGATGCAGCCGTTTCGCAGGTAGCGCTCGCACACGATGCGCGCCATGGCGGCGGAGTCATCATTGTTTTTAGCCTGGCGTCCCGCCGTAAAGTACGTCGCCACGCTCAGCAGCAGATTGAGCACCGGCAACGCCAGCAGCTCGTAACTCTTGCCCCAGCGCGTCGCCTCGCCGGCGGCATTAAACTTCGTTGCCACCTCGGGACCAATGTTGGGGATAACACACGCTGCGACCACCAGCGGAATCACCGCAAGTACGAGCAGCGCAATACCCATGTAGCCAGCTTTTTTGCCATATTTAAACATATGCGTCGTCCTTACACGTTAAAGCGGAAGTGCACGACGTCGCCATCGGCCATGACATAGTCCTTGCCCTCAATACGCAGCTTGCCGGCAGCCTTGGCGCCCTGCTCGCCACCGAGCTCGATGTAGTCGTCGTAGCCAATGACCTCGGCCTTAATAAAGCCACGCTCAAAGTCGGTGTGGATGACACCGGCGGCCTGCGGGGCGGTCGCGCCCTGACGCACCGTCCAGGCCTTGACCTCCATCTCGCCAGCCGTAAAGAACGACTGCAGGCCGAGCAGCTTGTAGGCAGCCTGAGCGAGCACGTCCAGACCGGGCTGCTCCAGGCCCAGGCTCTCCAGGTAGTCGGCAGCGTCCTCGGGATCGAGCTCGGAAAGCTCGGCCTCGATCTTGGCGCAGATCGGCAGCGGCTTGACGCCATCAATGGGCGCCAGGTCCTCGTTGAGCATGTCCTCGTCTACGTTGGCCACATACAGGATGGGCTTCATGGTGAGCAGGAACAAGCCCTTGGCAGCGGCGCGCTCCTCGTCGGTCATCTCCATGGACGCGGCGCGCTTGCCCTCGTTGAGCCAGGCAAGCAGGCGCTTGGCGACCTCAAACTTGGGCATGAGCTCCTTGTCGCGCTTGGCCTCCTTCTCGAGCTTGGGCAGCTGCTTCTCGAGCGTGCCCATGTCGGCCAGGATGAGCTCGGTCATGATGGTGTCGGCATCGCCGGCGGGATCGACGAACTCGCCCGTGCGGCCCACCTCACGCATGACGTTGGGGTCCTTAAAGTAACGCACGACCTCGCAGATAGCGTCGGTCTCGCGGATGTTTGCCAAGAACTGGTTGCCCAGACCCTCGCCCTCGTTAGCGCCCTTCACCAGACCTGCGATGTCGACAAACTCGACCGTAGCCGGCACAATGCGGCCGGGGTTGACGATGTCGGCGAGCTTTTGCAGGCGGCTATCGGGCACATCGACGATACCCACGTTGGGGTCGATTGTGGCAAACGGGTAGTTGGCGGCAAGGCCAGTCTTTTTGGTAAGCGCGGTGAACAGCGTCGACTTGCCCACGTTGGGCAGGCCCACGATACCGATGGAAAGGGACACGACAGCTCCTTTTGGTACAGGTACTTCAAACTGCATAAGTATAGCGCCGCCGCAGCATCTGGGCGAACCCGGACGCCACGGCGGCGCAAATGAAGCAGAGATTGGGGTCGCTGGCTAGTCCGCGAGCTTCTCCACCCGATCGAGCATCTTGTCGAGCTTGGCCTTTGCCTCGGCCTTGACCTTCTCAGCTTCTTCGTGAGCCTTCGCCTTCTGGGCAGCCTTTTCCTCGGCCTCGGGGTCGACGACGACCAAGTTGGATGCATCATGCTCAACCAGCTTGAGCGCATGTTCGGGACAAACTTTGACGCAGGCACCACAGCCCAAGCA
>CATYJC010000143.1 GCA_958407555.1 uncultured Collinsella sp.
GGGGGGGGGGGGCTCCGCTTCCCCCGGGGTCACGGGCCGCCCCCCCTGTCCCGGGGCTACGGCCCCCCCCGCCACCACAAAGACCGCAGGGACGGGAGCAGCTATACTACTCTCAGTAGTTAAGGGTCGCGGATCCGCCGCGTCGCCGCTCTCAACAGGAGGTCTTTGTTTATGGCAGATCAAAAGCCGGTTGTCGGGATCATCATGGGTTCCAAGTCCGATCTGGGCGTTATGGAAGGCTGCACCGCCGAGCTCGAGGCACTCGGTGTGCCCTATGAGCTCGTCATTGCGAGCGCGCACCGCACACCGGCGAAGGTCCACGAGTGGGCTTCGACTGCCGCCGATCGCGGCATTAAAGTGATTATCGCCGCCGCCGGCAAGGCCGCTCACCTAGGTGGTGTCGTGGCTGCCTTTACACCGCTGCCGGTTATCGGCGTGCCTATGAAGACGAGTGACCTGGGCGGTATGGATTCGCTGCTGTCTATGGTGCAGATGCCTTCGGGCGTGCCCGTGGCCTGCGTTGCCATCAACGGCGCTAAGAACGCCGCCATCTATGCCACGCAGATTCTTGGCGCCTGCGACCCCGAGTACCGCAAGGTTATCGAGAAGATGAAGCAGGAGATGGCCGACGCCTAAACGGCTTGCCGTTCCGTTGTAATCACAGGGAGAATCATGTCCGACTATCAGGGAAAACGTTTCTCGGCTTCTCAGATCCCCGATCCATCCAAGCCGGGATCGGCCCGCTCCATGCAGCATGGTCGGGCATCCTCTCCTCAGCAGGCTCGTGCGCCGCGCCCCGTAACGCCGACGTCCCATCGCCGTCAGGATACGCCGGCTGCGTATCGCCCCTCGTCATATGGCACGGCAAAGAAGCGGACCCGGACGACGAGGCAACCGAGCGGCGCTCCGTCCAGCTACACCGAGCCGCCGCGCAAGAAACGCCGCTCCATCATCCCCATTCTGCTCATCATCGTGGGCATCGGTCTGATTGTCGCCGCCGCCGCCATCTTTATCAATGCTCAGATTGGCTATAAGCAGGCGAGCGATTCATACCAGAAAATCGAGAAGCAATATGTAAGCGATAAGGACGCCAGCGGCGTGCCGATTATCGACTTCGATGCGCTTGCTCAGACAAACCCCGAGATTGTGGGTTGGATTTACGTGCCGGGAACCAACATCAACTATCCCGTGGTGCAGACCAACAACAACTCCAAATACCTCAACACGCTGTTCGACGGTACGGCCAATGCGTCCGGGGCCATTTTCCTGGATAGCGATGACACCGCGCCGGGAATGGTTGACCAGCAGACCACGATCTACGGCCACCACATGAATGACGGGTCGATGTTCAACGTGATTTCGGACACCACCGACCAAGCGACATTCGATAGCATCGAGTACGTGTATTACATCACGCGCGATGTAACGTATAAGCTGCGACCGCTGGCGACCAAGGTGGTCGAGGACACGTATGCCAAGGCGCGCACGACCAATTTTGAGGGCGACGACGGGCTCAAGAACTACCTGTCCGAGATGCTCGACGGTGCTTCGGCAGTGGCGAGTGATGCAGGCGACCGCGCCGCCTCGGCAACCAAGGTCGTAACGCTTGTGACCTGTCGTTCGTTATCGCTGAGCAACACACGTGCCGTCATGGTGCTCACGCCGGTCGAGGAATAGATAATGGGCTACTCAATGACGGTGAAAGGGGAAATGATGCTCGAGAATGGCAAAACGATGCCTTCGGTTGATGCTTGGCTGCGCGAGGCCAAGGCCGATGCTTCGGCGGCAGGCTGTGGGATGTATCTGACGCATAACGGTGTGGTGCGCGCGACGCCCAAGTCCGAGGCGCGCGGTGTCGAGACCGATGGCGTGGCGCCGGGCCACAAGGTGGGCGGCATGGTGTTCGGCTTCGATGCTCAGAAGGTGCAGGCTGCTATCGAGGCCACGAGCGCGATGCCGGGTATCGGCTATGTGCGCGTGTGGCTGGCAAGCGGCGAGCTCGCCGTGGGTGACGACATCATGCTCGTGCTCATCGGCGGGGACATTCGCCCGCACGTGGTCGATGCGCTGCAGGCACTCGTTGGCACCATCAAGAACGAATGCGTGAGTGAGGTCGAGCGCGAGGCGTAGAGGCTTGCGTCGATAGAAGACTCGTTTATAAAAATGCCTGCCGGTACGTGTGATACCGGCGGGCATTTTGCGTTTTGGACGCGGTTGACGCTACACGCGCGTCGCATCCTTGGGGCTCATGGTCATGCTCTGGAAGCGATTCTCCATAAAGTCATTATCGAAGTACTTGCCGTAGAACTGCGCAACGGGAATATCCGGTTCCGTGCCGTTGACGCGCTGATACCAATAATCGAGCGACTGCAGCGTCATAACGCCATCGACCAGCATAATGATGGTGAAGATGACGGTAGCCGAGTAGCGGCTCTTCCACGGAATCATGTTGATGAGCTTGAGCAGCCTCGGCAGCAGCAGCTTGATCCAGATGAGGCCACCCAGGCCCCACAGACAGGCGAAGCCCGTGCAGGTGCGTCCGCCCGTGAGGACCACGAGCGGGTCGGGCATACCGAACAGCGTTATGTGCGAGTAGCTCCACGAGACCACGCCAAACGCGGTCTGCATAAACCAGCCCACGAACACCTCAAAGCTGGCGCCGAGCAGGGCGCTCACCAGGAAAATGATGATGGGGTTCTTTTTATAGAAGCGGTTGAGCACCATGGTCATGAGCACGGCACCAAAGCCGTAGATGGGGCTGAAGGGGCCAAACAGCATACCGGCGCGGTCCTGGTAGACACCCGGATCGTTGACGGTCATATGCCAGATATCCTCCAGGACCAGGCCGAGCACGCAGCAGACAAAGAATACCCAGAACAGGTTGAAGTAGTTGAGCTTGATGTAGCCCTCGCCGGTTTCATCGCGCCCGAGCATGCCCTCGGCGGCGGCGTCGCGGTCGAGCATCTCCTGCAGGCGGCGCTGCAGCTCGCGCTCCTGGCGCAGTGTGGGGTCGACGGTGGCCGAAAGCGCGACGAGGATGCCGAGCTGGATGGCAGGGCGCAGCAAGAAGGGCCCGATGCCCTGGAGCATCACGTCAACCAAAAGCTCGACGACGGTAAACGCGATAAGGATATAGGACAGACGGGCGGCATTGCGGCGCTGGTTCTTGATAAGGTCCAGGCCGAAGATGATTAAGATGACCGCGCTCGCCGCCGAAAGCATGATGCCGGCGACGATAAGGCCGACCGCGACGAGCGTGTTGTCGCCGAGCTTGGTGGCGGCGTTGCCGTTGATGAGCGCGGTGATGACCTGCCACATAAAGGCGGCGACCGACGGGAGCGTGCCCACGCCGGACAGGATGCACAGGACGGCATACACCTTAATGATGAGGGGGATCTTCTTGACCTCCGTGGCGCTGGGGACGCTGGGGTCGAGTTCGTTTCGATCCATACACAACCTTTCTCGTTTTGTTGTAGATTACAAGGATACGCCGCCGACCTGCCAAAAGACAGGACGAACGTCCCAATTGCAGCAATGTAGGCCCTAACGGTGGGCGAGACGCGTCGCGACGGAAGCATACGGGGCCGTCGGCCCCGAGGGCGGGTTTCCCAATAAAATGTTTGGCCGCAAAACGGATTATAAGCTCGGTGGGCTTTTAAAAAGCGCTGCTCATGCGCGGGAGTGCTTGTCTTGCCGTGCGTATAATAGGGCGGGTAACGCCAAATAACGAGGCTCTGAGGGGATGCCATGTCTCAAGAAACCATCCGCGCGGCCGAGCGTGCCACGGGACAGGTGACGGCCATGTCGACGTATGATCCGGACTCCGACCAGCTGCATGAGGAATGCGGCATCTTTGGTGTGTGGGCACCCGATCGCGATGTGGCTCGGCTGACGTACTTTGGTCTGCGCGCGTTGCAGCATCGCGGCCAGGAATCGGCGGGAATCGCCGTGGG
>CATYJC010000144.1 GCA_958407555.1 uncultured Collinsella sp.
AAAACTCCCCCCGCGGGGAAATTGGTGACGCGGGTGTCGACGGTCCGAATCCGCCGACGGCTCCCACAAACCAGAAACGGCACCGCTCTCGCGACGCCGTCATATTCCCTGGTGCCCCCGGGCGGATTCGAACCGTCGACACCCGCTTTAGGAGAGCGGTGCTCTATCCCCTGAGCTACGGAGGCATGCTGTACTAGTGTAGCAGATTTACTGCATCGCCATACGTCGCATGACTAGACTTCGAAGTTGCGGTGGAATAGTTCCTGTCTGAAGCATCTAAAGCCGTATTTAGAAACTATTTCACCGCAACTTATGAGGAGCTAGTTGCCTTTGTGGAAGAGGCCTTTGATGACGGAAGGGATGCTCTTGGCGCCCTTGGCCGTCACATCGATAAAGTCGGGCGAACGCACGAGTTCATCCTCGTCAACGTACTTGCGGACCGCACGAAGCGTCTCTTTGTCGTCGCGCGTGGAAAACGTAAAGTGACCGTTGTCCTTGGTGAAGATGGCAAAACGCGTAATCTTCTTGGTGCCGCGCAAAACCTCGGCGGCAATATAGTCGACCTCGTCCCACGGGATTTGAATATAATCCTCGGGATTGCGCTCGTTATAGTACTCGAACGCCTTATTGCCCACCATCACGTTACCGTGGCTGGTAAGCCCCATCAGGCAGGTTGCCGGCGTTGCCAGATCGACCGTGCTGTTCTGAGATTGCGCCATACGCGCCTCGCCCTCCAATAAAAAACAATCGGACCGCATCCAGTGTACCCACCGGGTGCGGTCCGTTTCAATGGCTCAAAAGCCCTTACCTAGCAACTCTCGGTCTTAAGCCGAAGCGTGCTTACATGAAGCCGCAGAAGCGACCGATGATGCCGACGGCGAAGAGAGCCAGGATGATGACGATCGGGCTAACCTTCTTCTTGAGGAGCTTGCAGACCAGCAGGGTCAGGCACACGGCGGCAAGGCCGGGGATGAGCTGATCGAGGTTACCCTGGAGCGTGGTGACCTTCATCTGATCAAGGGCGGTAGCACCGACGGAGTTGTACATCGTCAGCGCTTCCTTGATACCCTCGGAACCGGAGGGCAGGCTAGCCCAGTCGATAAAGGCGCCAGCAGACTGCTTGACCGTGGAGACGATCGGGGTGAAGGAAATGGACACCCAGCGTTCGACCAGGGCGCCGATGATGAACATACCCAGGATGGAAGCGCCCTCGGTGACCTTGCCCATCAGACCGCCGGAGAGGTCCTTGGCGATAGAGGAGCCGACCTTGTAGCCAAACTCCTGTGTGTACCACAGGAAAGCGTAACGGATGATGTTCCACGCGAAGAAGAACAGCAGCGGACCGACGATGCTGCCGGACATGGCCAGGGAAGCGCCCAGAGCGCCCAGAATCGGGCGAAGGGTGAACCAGAAGACGGGGTCACCGACGCCGGCGAGCGGGCCCATCATACCGACCTTGACGCCCTGGATGGCGACGTCATCGATCGGAGCACCGTTGGCGCGCTCCTCCTCGAGGGCGAGGGTAACGCCAATGACGGGGGCGGAAACATAGGGGTGGGTGTTATAGAACTCCAGGTGGCGCTTAAGAGCGGCAATCTGGTCATCCTTGTTGGTGTAGAGCTTCTTGATCGCAGGGATCATTGCGAAGCACCAACCGCCGTTCTGCATACGCTCGTAGTTCCACGAGCCCTGAAGGAACTGATGACGGAAGCAAACCTTCTTGCGGTCAGCCTTGGTGAGCTGAATCTTGTTCTCTGCCATATGTATCACTCCCCTCCTACTCGTAATCGTTCAGAATGTCGCCGAGCGGGTCGCCGGAGCCACCGCCCATGCCGCCACCCTGCTTGGCCAGATCCTTAAGGCCAAGGTAGATGAGGGCAAGGGAGATGCCGATGAGGCCAAGGGCGATCAGCGTGAGCTGAGGGATGGCAGCAAGGACAAAGCCGAGGATGAAGAACGGCCAGGTCTCCTTGGTGGCCATCATGTTGATGACCATGGCGTAACCGACGGAAGCGACCATGCCGCCGCCGACAGCCATGCCACCGGACAGCCAGTCGGGCATAGCGTTAAGCGCGTTGGTAACGGCCTCGGCCGGGATAACGCACAGAAGTACTGCCGGGATGGCGATACGAAGGCCCTGCATGAGGATGGCAGCGTACTGCCAGCGCTCGATGCCGGAGAAGTCGCCCTTCTCGGCGCAACCGTCCATGGCGTGAGCGATAGCGGTAGCAATGGTACGGCAGATCATGGTCAGGAACAGACCAGCGACCGACAGCGGGACGGCGACGGCGATGGCCGCGGTAACGGCCTTGGCCGAATCAGTGGCGCCGCCGTTGAGGGCGAGCACCATGATGATCGAAGAAGCGACCGAGGCCAGAGCGGCGTCAGGCGCGACGGCGGCGCCGATGTTAGCCCAGCCAAGAGCCATCATCTGGAGCGAACCGCCCAGGAGGATGCCCTCCTGAAGGTGACCGGTTACGAGACCGATAAGCGTGCATGCCACGAGCGGCTGATGGAACTGGAACTCATCCAGAATGCCTTCCATACCGGCAAACAACGCGACAATCGCAACAAGCAGAATAGTGATTGCAGACATGTATCGGACCCTCCTTTACTATGCTTGAGCGGCCAGTTCGGCCTTAGCTTTCTTCAACATGGCGTCGAGATCCTCGGAGGAATCCGAAGGAACCTTGCGGACTTCGAACTTGACGCCCTTGGCCTTGAGGGCCTCGAGGGTCTTAACGTCGTCCTCGCCCATAGCGACGGCGTTGGTGACGACGACCTTGCCCTTGGAGTGAGCCATGGAACCGATGTTGACTTCCTTGATGTCGACGCCGGCCTCGATGGCCCTGAGCAGATCCTGCGGGTTCTCGAAGAGCAGCATCGCCTTGGTGTCACCAAAACGCGTGTCCTTGACGACCTCAGCCATCTTCTTGATGGGCACGACGTTGGCATGGACTCCCGGAGGGGCAGCCTGCTCGATCATGGTCTTGCGGAGCTCGTCGTGAGCAACGCCGTCGGAAACCACGATGATGCGGTTGGGGTTAATCTGCTTGGTCCACGTGGTGGCCACCTGACCATGCAGCAGACGGGTGTCGATACGGACGTGGGCGATCTTGATGTGCCCATCGCCGATGACCGTTCCCGGAGGGATGGCGCCTGCAGGAGCAGCGGCGGCCGTAGCCGGCTTCTTCTCCTCGGGCTCCAGAGACTCGGGCTTGACGCGCACGCCAGCCTTAGCCTCAGTCACGAGATGTTTTGCGATCGCATGTGCAGTGTTCTTTGCGTCAAAGCGCTGCGAATATGCCTCGATGAGCATAGGCAGGTTGACACCGGTGACGATAGCCCAGGAATCATGGCCCTCGATGAGCCCGCTAATCTGGTTGAACGGCGTGCCGCCCCACAGATCAACGAGGAAGAGCACCTGCTCCTGGTCCTCGAAGGAAGCGATTGCTTCCTCGACCTTAGCACGGAAGTCGTCGGGGCCCATGCTCGGCTCGAGCGAGACCACGGCCACAGACGGCTGATCGCCAAAGACCATCGAGCCCGTCTGCTTGATTCCAGCTGCCAAGTCCCCGTGGCTAGCAAGAACAATACTTACCATCACATAACCTCCTTTTTGTCTACGTAATTCCTACACGACATGAAAGGAGTATACCTGTTTGGTTTGTGGAATTATAGCTAAATTCGTAAAAGGTTGCATTATTTGTTTAAACGTCTAAGTTTGTTACAAGTTGATTACGTTACTGCTATTTGACTCATTACCCGCCAAGGCGTTGCTCATCAAGCCATGTACTTTACAGATATAAGCAGGCTGTTCATTAATATCGATTTTAGGCAAGCGCGAATGCGCTTGTACTGCCGCTACTTTGTTCAAACAGGTATGACTTGACTATTTGCGCGACTT
>CATYJC010000145.1 GCA_958407555.1 uncultured Collinsella sp.
GTGCTTCTTGTGAATGAGGTACATGCCGATGGCGCCGCCGCCCTGGGCGATGATGGAGACCGACCAGATGGCCTGGATGTAGTTGAAGCCAGTCGTGGCAACGAGGTTTGCCTCGATACCCTGGATGAACTGATGCGTACCGGTAACGACGAGCGGCTGCAGGAACGCGGCGAAGACAAAGGCACCAAAGACGCCCATCCTGTTGTACAGGACATCGATTACGCCAGCGAGGACGTCGCCGATCAGGTTGCCGAGCGGGCCGAACACGGTGAACAGGGCAACGTTAGCAAGAATCAGGGTAACGGTCGGGACAAAGACAAACGAGACGACCTCGGGGATGTACTTCTGGGCAATCTTTTCGACCTTGGCCATAAACCAGGCAGTCAGGATTGCAGGGAACACGCCGCCCTGGAAAGCAACCATGGGGATGGAGAGCGGACCGAAGTTCCAGTACTCAGCACCCGCCGGGTCCATAACGAACGTGTTACGGTTCATAAGACTCGGGTGAACCATGACGATACCGACGAGGATGCCCAGGATCGGGTTGCCGCCAAAACGCTTGACCGCGCTATACATAACCAGGACAGGCAGGTAGTCAAAGGTGGTGGCGATAATGGCAAAGAAGCTTGCGAGGTTCTTGAGGAACTCGCTGTGATCGGCGAGGCTGCCCTCCATGCCGAAGAGGCCGTTGGCAACGATCAGCGACTTAAGGCCGATGATGATTGCAGCGCCGACGAAGGCGGGAATGATGGGGATAAAGATGTCCGAGAATACCTTGAGGACCGAGAAGAACTTGCCCTTCTTGTCCGCCTCGGCGCCCTTGACCTCGGAAGCGCTGATCTCCTTAACGCCCGTCAGAGCCATAAACTCATCGTAAACCTTGTTGACGGTACCGGTACCGAAGATGATCATGAGCTGGCCGCTGTTGTACAGCACGCCCTTGACGCCATCGATGTTCTCGAGCTCGGCCTTGTTGTATTTGCTCGTATCCTTGAGCACCAGACGCAGACGGGTCACGCAATGCGTGGCGCCCTCGATGTTCTCCAGTCCGCCGACGTTGTCGACGACTTGCTGGGACACTGCCTTGTAGTCCATGTTCCTCTCCATTCCTTTTCTAAATCATAAAACGGTTCGTTGCCGCTACAGAGACGCGATCGTTGCGTTTGCGCACTTGAGCGCACCGTCGGTGACGGTAAGCGCCACACCCTGGCCCTGCTTGTTGCAGAAGCGAGCGTTGAGCGCAACATCATCGACAAAGATGGTCGCGATGTCGTCGTCGACGACCAGACGCACATGGTGAGTGCCCTCGCCCTTAAAGAACAACGGACGCTCGAGGCCCATGTTGTTGACCTGGAACCACGGGTACTGGGGAGCCGGCGTGAACTCGAGCTTGCCCTCGCGCAGGTTGGCGCGGAACTCATAGGCAAGACCGGTCTCGGCGTCCTCGGCGAACTTGACCGAGAAGCCGGCAGCGTTACCGGCGAGCTCGATGTCGGCATCGAGCAAGTAGGTGGAGCCGGCGTCTGCAGACAAAACCTGCTCGACCTTGCCCGACTCGCAGGAAAGCTCAAAGGTCTCGACTGCCTTAGCCTCGCCAAAGGCGCCAAGCATGCTGTCGGGGAGCTTGGTGCCGAGCGTTCCGTCGGCACGCTGAACGATCTCGAGGGGCATAAAGGTGCCACCCCATAGGTAAGAGCTGGGGTCGCCGCCCTCGTCACGCGTAGGAACCCAACCAAAGAGAACGCGACGCTCGCCATCGAATGCGGTGCGAGCGGCGTAGTACGCGCGGCCGTCGAAGGAGTCGTCAGCGGGGGTAATCCAAGGACCGTTGATGGACTTGGACATGCGGTAACGGGTCTTGTTGCCGTCGCTGTACTCGGAAAAGACGAGGTACCACCAGTCGCCCATCTTAAAGAGATCAGGCATCTCAAACATGGTGTACAGGCCCGGGTTCCACCAGTCGCCCTGGAACTCCCAGTTGGTCAGATCCTTGGAGGTGAACTTGACCAGGCGGCCGGTCATCAGACGCTTGTCCTCGCCCACACGCGTTCCGAGGATGAGCATGTACTCTTCGTTCTCCTCATCCCAAAGCACAAAGGGATCGCGCCAGTTGCGGTCATCGTAACCCTCCTGGGGCGGAAGCAGCGTCTCGGCGATGTTCTTCTCCCACTTGACGGCGTCGTCGCTCGTTGCGTGAAGAAGAACCTGCTTCATCAAACGTGCGCGGACCTTATCGCGATTGCAACCAGTGTAGAGCGCATGGTACTTGTCGCCCACCTTAAACACCGTGCCGGCATAAATGTACTGGTCGACTTCCTCGTCGCCGCCACGCTCAAGGCTCTCGCCAAAGTCCTTGTAGTTGACGAAATCCTTGGTCGTAGCGAGTGCCCAGCCAAACGGCTCTCCGAAAGGTTCGGGGTTACGCGTGTCACGCTGATGATAGAGATAGAACGTGCCGTCCTCGCCGTACGGCATGATGTCGCCTACCCAAATTCCCTCAGGCTGGTAATACACCTTGTGCATCCGAGACTTCCTTTCCACGACATACTAACTCGGTACAATGGCAAGATATGTCAATCGTTTTCATATGTCAAACGTTTTCATACCAATACGTCTTTTCGCAGTTCCAGTCGTCGGTAAACGGTTGACATATGCCGGCGAACGGTCATCAGAGGCGTTTGAGGAATTCTTTTGGCACGGGGCGAATTACGCGGTTTTGCCCTCGATAAGCTCAACGGGAAGCTTGATATTCGACTCGGGCTTTTCCCCGTTAATAAGAGCAATGATGGATTGCGCCGCGAGCTCTCCGATGCGATCGATATCTTGACGTACGGTTGTTAAGTCAGGCATAAACGTCATAGTTCGGCGGGCACCATCCGCGCCCACGACCTTAATATCGTCCGGAGCGCTCAAGCCGCGCTGCTTCATCACGTTGAGACAGATGGCCGCCATCGTATCGTCTCCCGCAAAGATGCCGTCAATATCGGGGTTCTCATCGAGGATCTTCGCAACGACCGCGCCCTTTTCGTCGTCGGGCTTAACGAACTCGACCTCACGGACAAGCGCGGACAAACCGGCCTGCTCAACAACATCGAGGTAGGCATCGGTACGCTTATTGGCAGGCATGCGCATGCGGCTATTGCTGCGCAGGCACAGGATACGCCTGCAGCCGTCATCAATCAGACGGCGCGTGGCGAGCTCGCCAATGCCATAGCTGTCACTTGCAATCTGGACAGAGCCCTCGCCAAGATCGCAGTCGATGCCAACCAGGCTCAAGCCCATCTCGGCATATGCCTCGGCACCGATATTGAGGGAGTTGACGATGACGCCGTCGACCATATTGCGGCGGAGCATGTCAATATAGGAACGCTCAAGATCGGGTCGATTGGCGCTGTTGCACAGCAACATCTTAAAGCCGTTTTCCGCTAACGTGCGCTCGACCGCCTGCACAACCTGAGCATGGAACGGGCTGCTCACAAAGGGAACGATCATACCGATAAGATTCAGGCGACCGTTGAGCATGGCACGGGCGATATCGTTGGGCGTATAGTTGATGCGCTCCATCGCGGCATGGACCTTATCGCGGGTCTCTTGGCTAATATAGCCGCGATTATTAAGCACGCGAGATACCGTAGTAGGCGAAACCCCCGCCACCGCTGCAACTTCCTTGATGCCAGGCTTAGCAGAATCCTTAGAACGAGCGCCCTCGCGAGCCATAGCACCCTCCCCCATCAACATGTCAAACGTTTACATACGAACAAAGCATACCCCAACAACAGCGGGAAGACGGTAACAGCACAAGTAAGTAAACGACTCATCCAAATAATTAGGAGAGTTCCGCCTAAAGGGTGACTACACAGGACCCCCGCCGGGCCGCTTTGGGTTACTTTCCAAAAC
>CATYJC010000146.1 GCA_958407555.1 uncultured Collinsella sp.
GCGTTGGAAAGCAACCTCATTCCGGCCCGAACAGGTCTGTCTACCAGCGCATTTACAAATTCGTAAACTTTTTTCAAAAAAGTGCTTGCGCAGTTCTCGAAACATAGGTTATTATTTTCCTCGTTGAACGCGCGGGTTCAACAAAATGAACCGCGAATCAACAACATAGCATGTCGGAGTGGCGGAATTGGCAGACGCGCTAGCTTGAGGTGCTAGTGACCGCTTTTTGGTCATGCGGGTTCAAGTCCCGCCTCCGACACCATCGCATTTGAGAAGCCTCTTCGGAGGCTTTTTTGTTACCGATAGACGGTGAGGTTCACGATGGAAACGCTTGAGCGCAACGAGTGGGCGGACGTTGCCCAACTGGTCGAGATCACGAGCGATGCTGTCATCATTTGTGAGCTCGACGGAACCATTCTGCATGTGAATAACCGCTTGCTCGACTTGATGTGCGAGGAGCGTTCCGATGTGATCAACGGGGACGTTAAAGACCTCTTGTACTCATCAGCATTTGAACGCGCGTCAGAGCATCGTCTTCCTTTTGAGACCAATGGAACCGAGAGCGAGTTGATGCTCAAGCTGAGTGACGGCTCCTTTATTCCCGTCTTGGTTTGTGCCGGCTCGGTTACACCGCCTCGTATTTTTGGGCGCCGCGCGCCGCGTGTTCTGGTGGCGCTTCATAGCATCGAAGAGCAGTACTCGCACGACCGCCAGCTCAAGCGTGCGCTTTCGGAGCTTAGAGTGGCGAATAAGCGCCTTTCGGGCACTTTGTCGGTCATTATGAGCACGGTGGGCTCCGATGAGCTGCCTAGTTTGTTAGATACCGTTTTGAACCAGCTTGTAGGAACGCTCGATGCTTCGGGTGCCGCTATTTATTTTTCTGAGAGCGGCGGTTTTAAGCTTCGCGGTGTTTCCAAGGAGCTGCACGACAGCTACCTGCCCGAGTTTTTGCCGTATGGCGCTGGCATTCCGACGTATGTGCTTCGCGAGTCGCGTGCCTGTCGTTTGTCGATTCAACAGGACCTTGAGGGTGATAGGGCTGCCTCCGGTATGTTCATGGACCTGGACAATCGTTCTAAGCACCTGTTGCGCGTGCAGGATATGCCTCCGTACCGCAGCGAGATCTGCCTTCCCGTTTTTTACGGTACGCAGATCCTTGGCGTGCTGGAAGTTGGTTGGAAGCGCCCTCAGGCACCGCTCGCCTATGACGTTAATGTACTCGAGGTCATTTGCGATTACCTGTCCATCCAGCTGGTCGGCATGGCATCGAGCCTTCGCTCTCGTCGCACGGCCGAGCTTGGCCGCTCGCTCAATGTCTTACGTGATGAGTTGTTTACCTTTCTAGACGATTCCGCCGCGGCTACCCAGGCGGTATCGTCCGAGATTTGCAATATGCTCAACTGTCATTTTTGCCCTGTTGAGTATGACGCCAGTCTGGGCTCCTATGTCATAGATTTTGAAGGCGGCAGTCGCGTTGCTTTGCCGGACGATCCCGAGAAGCTTTTCTTTTCCACGACGGCGCCAGCGGCACGTCTGGGGGTTGGCTCTGATGGCTTTGAGGCGTCTGTTTTGGGCGGCACGAGTGCCGAGGATCTTAAACACGTCCGTATAACTCGCGTTGACGAATCGATGCCTATGGGAGGCTGGCTTAGGGCGCATGGTCTGCCTTGCCAGGGTCTCTACGTCGACACCGGCATCGAGGCGGGGCGCCCGCGCTCTGAGGGTGATGGCAAGCACAGCAACGACGCGATCGTTCCTGCTTCTGTTGCGAAAGGCCCGACGACGCGCGCGCTGCTGCTTCGTGACGGTAGTCAAGAGCCGATTGATGACCTTGAATATGACTACTTGGTGCACTTGGCGCATGACTTTGAACTGATCTACGAGGGCGAATCTCAAAAGCGCGAGGAGCGCCATATCGCTCAGACCCTCCAGATTGGCATGAGAAATTCGCTTGGTGACGTTCCGGGTATCGCGACCGATTCGGTATACCTTTCGGCAACGAATTCGGCGTTGGTCGGTGGCGACTTTTATACTCTTGTCCGTCTTCCCGACGATTGCGCCGTTATGATTTTGGGCGATGTATCCGGCAAAGGAATCGAGGCGGCGTCGATGTCAGCGCTCGTCAAGACGGCGCTGACGGCCTATGCCTGGGAGGGTGCTGGGCCCGCCCGTATGGCCCGCTCGCTCAATAGCATGCTCATGGGCTTTTCGAGGGTCGAGACGTTTGTGACGGCGTTTATCGCCAAGATTGATCTTAAAGCGGGTCGCGCTACCTATTGCTCTGCGGGACATCCTCCCACTATGGTCATTAGGCCCTCGTCGACGCCGCTTGGCGGTGGAGAAATCCGAGGGGGAGAAGTGGAGCTTCTTGGGTGCCAATCGGGCGTGATCGGCGCCTTTGAGAGCATGGTGTACGAGACAGGCGTTTTTACGTTCGCTCCTGGTGACATGCTATTTATGTATACCGACGGAACAATCGAAGCACGTGATCGCTCGGGTGCTTTCTTTGGCGAGCAGCGCCTTCGTGACCTTTTGCTCTCTGTCTCGGGTGAGGGCGTATCGGGAATCTGCGGTAAGGTCTTGAGCGAGCTTGACCGCTTTACCGAGTCTGCGCTGGACGATGACATCGCGCTGGTTTCCCTTGAGTTTTTACGGGGTCGATCGTAGACCGCGATACTTGACGGGCAAAATCTGCGCGGTTGCAGATACGTATGCATCGAGCGAGCTCTTTTGGGGAACCATGGTCGTATGAATGAGTGGAATGACATAGCGGTTCTGACGCCACCGGGTGATGTCGACATCGCCTCGGTGTCCGTGCTGCGCCGACGGTTGGATAATTTGATCGACCGGGGCGTGCGTCGCGTTGTCATCAATTGCCAGGCTGTGGGCTTTATCGACTCGACGGGTTTGGCGTTTTTGCTTACACGTGCCAGAGAGCTCATGAGGCGAGAGGGTCTGCTTTCGCTCGTTAACGCCTCCGATGAGGTCGTTCGCTTTTTGGAGATTGCCCGACTTGTTGACATCCTTCATGTTGCGGGTCCGGCGCGTGAGTCGATTCCCGCCATTCCGGTGGGAGAGTTGCCACGATGGAGCAAGAGCATCGAAGTGCAGCGAGGTATCGAGAATCTCCCGTATTATCGGCACCGTGTGGCCGAGCTTCTCGAATCACTTCCCCTGAGGCGTGATGAACGTTATGACGTCGCATTGGCGCTGGGGGAGGCATTGGGTAACGCGTATGACCATGCGGGCGGTGTTGGCTGTATCCTGACGGTTCAGGCCTATGGGGACCGTGTTGTGCTCGAGGTGCTTGATCGGGGCGCTGGCTATTCTATCGATGGGGCGAGCGAGCCGGTGGCATCCGAGGAACGCGGACGTGGTATCAAGCTTATGCGCATGCTCGTCGATAATGTGGAGGTTACCCGTCGCACGGATGGTGCCGGCACACGCGTTCGGATGGTGAAGCTGTTTAGCTCGGCATTGGAATCGTGCGCTTAGCGCCTTGGGTTGACATGATTTCCCTGCGTGAACTTGCTTTGAGCAACTTTTTTGAAAAAAGTACTTGCGTCTTTTGGATAACTCGCGTAAATTAATAACCCGCAAGCGGACATGGCTCAGTTGGTAGAGCACAACCTTGCCAAGGTTGGGGTCGCGGGTTCGAGCCCCGTTGTCCGCTCCATTGCATTTCCGGACCGTTCTTAACGGTCCTTTTTCGGCGAAGTGGCCAAGTGGTAAGGCAGAGGCCTGCAAAGCCTTTACCCCCGGTTCGAATCCGGGCTTCGCCTCCAGGCAACATCCGGGCGCTCCGGCGCCCGTTTTGTTTTACATATGCGGACATGGCTCAGTTGGTAGAGCACAACCTTGCCAAGGTTGGGGTCGCGGGTT
>CATYJC010000147.1 GCA_958407555.1 uncultured Collinsella sp.
CAGCGGGCTCGTCCTCGACAGGAGCGGAAAGGGGCTCGGCGATAGCGGTGCCCTGTTTCTCAAACGTCATCGTGGCATCAAACGACACAGTGCTGTCAACCGGCTGTTGGGTTTCGAAGGTCGCCGTCTCCCCGGCAACATCCGCAGACGGAGGCTGCGGTGCCTCGAAAGACGTCGTGGCGTCGGCAACATCAACGGATACCGGCTGCTCGGCGTCGTTTTGCTCAAATTCCTGTGCCGCGCGCTCACGCTCGGCCTCGGCCGCCTGTTGTTGGGCCGCAGCATCGCGCTCGGCTGCCTCGCGAGCAGCAGCGCGCTTTTCCTCAAAGTCGTCAACGAGTTTCTTGCCCTTTTCGAATGCCCCCTTAAAGAAATGGGAGGCGCTGGCACCGATCGAAGAAAACGCGGAAGCGATATCGGCATGGGGCGTCGTCACCGGAAGCTCGGCAGAAAAATCGGTGTCGCTCTCGTAGGACACACGCTGCGGATACGCATCGTAGTCGTCCTCGGTATTATCGAGCTCCTCGGGCGCCGGGGCAGGCGCCATGACGTCCAGACCGGCTGCGGGATCGATAGCAGTCTCCGCATCGGCTTCCGTCTCGACGGCATTGGCCTCATCGGGCTGTGCAGCCACGACCGGATCGGGCTGGGGCGCGGGCTCGAACGTCGGTTCCTCGCCCTCTTCGTAATCGAGCGTGCAGGACTCGGGAAGCATGCCCAGGGCACGGATGGCATCCGATCCAAATCGGATGTTGCCGGCGGCATTGCGATAAAGCTTGGGCTCGGGCGCGGCCTCCTCAGCCGCGACAGGCTCCTCTGCCGGCTCGGCAGTGGACTCGTCCGCAACGGGCTCCTCGGCCGGAATATCTTGGACCTGAGCCTCGGGCGCGATGACGCCAATCAGGGTCTCGTCGGCAGAGGCATCTTCGAATCCATCGATTTGCTCATCAAAAG
Source organism: uncultured Collinsella sp. (assembly GCA_958407555.1). Taxonomy (GTDB): domain Bacteria; phylum Actinomycetota; class Coriobacteriia; order Coriobacteriales; family Coriobacteriaceae; genus Collinsella. The sequence goes on from CATYJC010000147.1 coordinate 955, forward strand.
CCTCGCCCTGCTCACCCTCGGGAGTGACCGGCTGACCATACTCATCCTCGGTATAGGCAGGCTCTTCGTACTCGATGGTGTTGCCGTAATCGTTTTGCTGCTGGGCCGCGGCATACTCGGCCGCTGCACGCGCCATCTCCTCGGCGCGACGCTTCTGCTCGCCAAAATACGTGTCAAACGGAATATCGTCAGGGAACTCGTTCTCACCCTGATAGGGGGCGACGTTATCCATGACACCCAACATGGCGGCAACAGACGACTTGTTGCAAACCGAGCCGGACGTGTAGGGAAGAACAAAACGATTGGAAATAATATTGGCGGCATTGGCAAGAGCCACGAGAGAGGCAAGGATCGCGACAACCCACAGCAGGACCTTCAACGCGCCGGGAAGCGGCAAGATGCGCAGGATGGCAATAGCCGCGGGAGCAATCGTGGCAATCGGGAGCAATTTGGCGATCAGCGCTCGGTACGGCGCATAGGGCTCGCGAGCGAGCAGTTCGGCGCGCGGGGAGTCATAGTGCGCGACAACGACAACCGGGCGATTGCGCGGAGAGGCAAGCGGGCCCGACGCCTTGTGGTAGGCGATGACGTTTTGGCTCACGCCCGTCTTGCCCAGGCGCGAGATCACGGGGCGCCCGGTTCGCTCGAGCACATAGAGCACGGCTCCGACAATGGCCAACAGGGTGCCGACTAAGCCGATACCGCCGCCGATACCCATAAGCAGGGCACCGGCAAACGCCAGAATGCCCGTAACGGCAAATGCCATCCTGCTCGGCGCGGGAGCATTAAACTCCTGCACCTCGGAATCAAAGCCGTGGTTGCGGAAAATTTGAGCGATATCTTCGGCAGCCAAGCGCTCTTCTTCGCTGCACGCCGGCGTGATACCAGTGTTCTGCAGCAGGTGGTTAATATAGTTCTGGGTGTTCGCCATATGCGCTCCACATCCATAATCCGACAAATAGGCCCAATGTATGCACATTAGAACCGTATATAGTCGAAAGTATACCCCGAGCGGGCGCAAACGGCCGAATTCTGGGCATCTTAACGCCCCAAGCGGACAAGGATATAGCCTAATCTCCATATCGGACTAAAATCATGGCATCAAACACCTTCCCATGCGAGGATTCTATGACGGCAAGCGATACAACCGTAACGAATAAAAAGGAGGCGCCGGGGCCCGGTTTCGACAAGACCGCCCAGCGCATCCTCAATCTGTTCTTTGTCCTTAACAGCTCTCCCGAGCCACTGACCACAGAGCAAATTGTCCTGGATTCCGATCTTGGCTATGGGTCGGGCAATATCGACTCGGACAAGCGCAAGTTTCGCCGCGATCGCGAAAAACTCCTCGAACGCGGAATCACGATCAAAGAAGTCCGCGCAGCAGGCGCCCAAGAAACCGAAGAAAGCGCGTGGACCATCGATCGCGAGCACACGTTTGCGGCCGGTGGCCTCATCACTGCAGACGACGCGGATATCTTGCTCGACGCTATCGACCAGACCCTTGCGACCGGTTCGGCCGCGTTTGCCACGCCGCTTGCAGACATACGCTCCAAGATCGCCTACCTCACCGGCGCATCGACCGCAGAAGAGCCTCCCGCCCGTCGCTTACCCGCCGTCGATGCGGTGTGGAGCGCTTTCGCCGAACGCTGCGCACTGCGCTTTTTGTATCAAAACGGGCACGGGGAGCAAAAAGAGCGCACCGTCTGCGTATACGGCATGTTCGAGCACGAGGGCGCGGCGTATTTTTGCGGACTCGACAACGCCACCGACGAAATCAGGACGTTTCGCTGCGACCGTATCGTTCGCGCATGGCGTCCATCGAAGGCTTACTCCATCCCCGCCGACTTTAATCTGAACGATCGCCTGTTCTTTGAGTTTGATTTTGCCGATTGCAAGCCCGTTACGGCAACCTTTTCGTTTGCTCCGCAAGCCCAGGCCGACATGGTCAGTGGCCTTACGCGCGGTCGCGGGGAGCTCACACACACCGAAGAGGGTTGGACCTGGACCGTCGGCGTGCGCGACCTTAATGCCGCTGCCTCGTTTTGCATGGAGCACGCCATGGACGGCATGAGACCCGTTGCCCCCGATGCACTTAAACTGGCGTGGAACCACCTCATCGAAAGGACGGTGCACGAGCATGCCCGCGCGTAAACTCACCAGCGAGCAAAGGCTCTCGCGTGCGATTGACATCATGGAGGCCCTCTACGCTGCCGGTGAGACCGGTATGACACGAGGGGATATCTGCAGCCGTTTTGATATCACGGGTGCGGCGCTCGACGAAATTATCGATATCGTCTCGACCCTCGCTGACCGTGAGTCGGGCGCACGCATCATCTGCGAACGCCACGGCGAGTGCATCATCCTGACAGGCGATGCGGGGCGTGTGCTGCCCTTGCGCCTAAGTGCCGCCGAAGGTGCCGTGCTCAACCACGAACTCGAATCGATGGGAATCGACTCTCGGGCAGCAGAGCGTATCCGACACGCCCTCCTACCCGAGAAACTCGGCTACAACCAGCGCGTCGTCGATACCGTTGCCCGAGGATCGCACTGGCAACAGCTGAATTGCGCGATTCAAGACGGCGTTCGATGCCGCATCACCTACCGTTCGATGGACGAGGCACGGCCGCGCGAGCGCCTCATCGACCCCCTGCGCATCGCGACGCATGGCGATCAAACCTACCTGATTGCCTGGGATGTCGAAGTTGATGGGCAGCGCTCCTACCGCATGGACAAAATCGAAGGCCTTGCCCTTACCGACGATTCCGTGGAGCGCCACACGCCCGCGCCCTCGTCCCTCCACGAATCCCTTTCCCAAGCGGAGCAGAGCGCAAAACTTCTCATGCCGCTCGATATGGCAGAGCGCCTAGACTGGGCCGGCATCATGTCGATTGAGCCAAACGGGGCAG
>CATYJC010000148.1 GCA_958407555.1 uncultured Collinsella sp.
CAGCAGCGTTCCGCACATGGCGCCGGTCACAACCAGGGCCCTTCGCACACTCGAGTTTCCAACAACCGCGGCCCCGCCGACAACCGCTCCGCAAAGGGCAATAAGAAGGGCGGCAAGACGGCGCTCTTCGTCGTCCTCGGCCTTGTCGCTATCGTCTATATCGTGGGCGTCGTGGCATTTTCGCAGATTGCCTACCCCAACACCACCATCGCTGGCGTCGATATCTCATTTTCCAACGCCTCTTCCGCCGCCACCAAGGTCAACTCGGCCTGGAAGCACTACAAGCTCACCGTTTCGGGTGACGACTTTAGCTGGACCTATCAGCCTAAATCCGACGAGCCCATCGTCGACGGCGAGGCAGCTGCCCACGAGATTATCGGCAACAACGAGCCGCTGCTGTGGCCTTCGCGCCTGATTGCCTCGCTCGGCGGCAAGAACGTTAGCGCGACCAAAAACGCTACCATCGACCTGGAACAGGACGTCGACCTGTCCATGCTCTCGGACACCTTCGACCAAAAGCAGTTCGAGGAGGATCTGGGTGCCGCCATCGACGCATTCAACGAGGGCCGCTCGGGTACCTTTGAGGCATCGAGCTCCTACGACGAGCAGGCTGGCAAGTTTACCGTGGAGAAGGCCCGCTCCAACGAGAAGCTCAACCGCGAACACGTGATCAAGTATGCCGAGCTCGAGCTCGCATCGCTGGCCGAGTCCGTCGATATCACCAAGATCGGCAACGATGCCTACGAGCCGCTCAACGGCACGCTCACCAACGACCAGATCCAGGCCGCATGCGATGCCGCCAACAACTTCCAGGGCGTTAACGTGACCCTTAAGCTCAACGGCAACGATGCCGGCAAGGTCGACGGCAGCTCGGTGCTGCAGTGGATCAGCTTTGCCGACCCTGCAAACCCCACACTCGACACCTCCCAGATCAGCAACTGGGCAGCAGACCTCGCCAATGGCTTTAACACCGTGGGCTCCACTCGTTGGTGGACGCGCGCCGATGGCAAGCAATGTGCCGTCGAAGGCGGTGACTTTGGTTGGTCTATCGATAGCAGTACGCTTGCAAAGCAGGTCGAGGATGCTATTAACAACAAGCAGACCGGCGAGATTGAGATCAATTACTCCCAGAAGGCCGACACCTTTACCGCCAAGGGCGAGCCCGATTGGAAGGCGTATATCGACGTCGACCTGTCCGAGCAGCACGCGCGCTACTATGACGAGAGCGGCAATATCGTTTGGGAGGCCAACTTTATTTCCGGCAAACCGGGTGAAGACGCCACCCCCGAGGGCGTGTGGCAGATCAACAGCAACGACGGCGCCACCAAGCTTATCGGCGCCAAGGACCCCAAGACCGGTAAGCCCAAATACGAGAGCCCAGTGAGCTATTGGATGCCGTTTGAGGGCAACATGGTTGGCTTCCACGACGCCACCTGGCAAAACGATTCGAGTTTCGATAGCGCCGAATCGTACAAGTGGTGCGGTAGCCACGGCTGCATCAATCTGCGCTTGGTCGATGCCAAGGCGCTGCACGATTGCATCAAAGTCGGTCTGTGCGTGGTCGTGCACTCCTAGCGCATCTCGCGCGTCACAATAAAGTCCAGCGCCGCCTACCTTTCGATGCTGAAAGAAACGTGCCTATGCGCCCGCCCCAACCGGCGGGCGCATATACTTATCGAGGTATGTTCTATAAAGGAGACGCCATGTCAAATGTCCCCACCATCACTCCGGACCCCGACGGTACCGGGCACTCGCCGGAAGGCGCGACCGAAACCCTGCCGCTTATCACAAACGCCCCCACGGCACAGCAAAACGACAACAAACAAGGCAGCGCCGGGATATCCGACGATGAGGCCTACGCCAAGCTCAAGGCGAAGCGTGCCGAGCGTCGGCGCAAAAAGCTCATCCGACGCGGCATCGCTTCCGGCATCGTAGGCGGCATGATTCTGATAGCCATTATTGTGAGCGTTGTCCTTACCTCGCAGCCGCAATCTGCAGGCGGACCTGTTACCGACATGGTCATGGAAGGCACCTTTACCACGACCGTCGAGGCAAAAGGACAGCTCATGCCCATCTCGGCCTCAGTCGTCTCCCCTTCTGTCGACGGTACGGTGGCATCGATCAACGTGCAGGCCGGTCAGAGCGTCAACGAGGGCGACGTGCTCATGACGATCAAAAACGACGAGCTCGATAACGCCGTTGCCGAGGCACAGCGCGCGGTCGCGGCCGCCCAGGAAGACCTGAAAAACGCGCGGGCAGCGCTCGCCGCCGCACAGGCAGCACCGACGCTGGATGCCGGCGCAGCGACCGCCCCGACGGATGCAACCGCCGACGCCAGCGCCGTCTCGAGCGCCCAGCGCAATCTCGCCTCGGCCCAGGCAACCCTGGACCAGGCAAACGCCAAGGCGGCCGAACGCACCGTAAAGGCCCCCAGTTCGGGTAGTATTGTCGAGCTCAACGCCAAAGTGGGTGCCACGGTGACCGGAGGCATGGTCATGGGCGAAGGAGACACAAGCGGCGGCAAGCAGTGCATGCAGATCGCCGACCTCTCCAAGATGAAGGTGACGGTTCAGGTGGGCGAAAAGGACATCGCCAAGATCGCTGTGGGCCAGAGCGCCAACGTTACCTATCCCGCGTTTCCCGATATCGTGAGCCAGGGCACCGTCACGGCGATCGCGTCGGTGGCAAACTCCGACGCCGCCAACGGTGGTGGCGGCAGCGTGACCTTTAACGTCGACATCCTCATCGAAGCACCCGACAGCCGCCTTAAGCCCGGTATGACTGCCGAGGTATCGGTGGTGACCGAGCAGCTTGACGACGTGGTCATGGTGCCGACCATGGCGCTGATGACCGAGGACGGCGAGCACTATTACGTCAATCTGGCCACCGATAACGAAGGCAAGGAGACGCGCCGCGTGAAGGTGACCGTTGTGACGCAAAACGACAACGACGCCGTAGTCGGAAAGACGCAGGTCAAACGCGACGACCAGGGCAACGAGATCAACCCCAACGTGCCGGTTACCAAACTGCGCGATGGCGACACCATCGTGATGGATACTGGCGCGGGCATGACAGCAGACGGCGGCGACAGTATGCCTGCCGACGAGGGCATGTAATGCGCCCCGTCATCGACATCCGCAACGTGCACCGCATCTTTGAGAGCGAGGCTGGTTGCGCCCATATCCTGCACAACGTGAGCCTGGCGGTAGACCCCGGTGAGTTCGTCGCCATAACCGGACCCTCGGGCTCGGGCAAGTCGACGCTCATGAACATCCTGGGTTGCTTGGACAAACCGACGGCGGGCGACTATTACCTGCAAGGGCTCAACGTAGCCGAACTCAACGATGATGAGCTCACCGAGGTGCGCGCGCTGAGCATAGGCTTTGTCTTTCAGAGTTTCAACCTGCTGCCGCGCCTGTCGGTTATCGAAAACGTCATGTTGCCGCTGTCCTACACCAATGTGCCGCGCAGTCAGCGCGAGATGCGCGCCGTGCACGCGCTGCAAGCCGTCACACTTCCGGTCGACCACTGGGATCACCGCATATCAGAACTCTCGGGTGGACAAATGCAGCGCGTCGCCATCGCGCGCGCCCTCGTCAACGATCCGCCCATCATTTTGGCCGACGAGCCGACGGGAAACCTGGACTCGACAACCGGGGCACTCGTCATGGAAACGTTCCACAAGCTCCAAAAACGCGGTAAGACCATTGTGCTCATCACGCACGACCCAGGCATTGCCGCTGATGCCGACCGTGCCGTGACCATCCGCGACGGGCGTATCCATGATGGCGCGTATGTCGCACATGCGCCGAAGACCCTGCGCGGAGCCGTCAACGAGCTGCCAGCGATTTTTGCA
>CATYJC010000149.1 GCA_958407555.1 uncultured Collinsella sp.
AAACGACCAGCCTAGTAACGTCCCTAAGTGCCGACAGGTTGCCCAAAGACTGGTCGTTTAAGCCTGTCCCCAATGAGTAGGTGCGGAAAGGGTGTGAATGTTGGATTTACGCGCTATGATGTGCCCTTGCATACAGAGCCCGGCGGAATGGTAACGGTCGCCGGGACACGTTTATTGAAAGGACAATCATGTCAGAAGAGCTTCGTTCCATCCCGCCCCAGCAGGGGTCCTTTGTGTTTACGTCGGAGTCGGTGACCGAAGGCCATCCCGATAAGATCGCCGACCAGATCAGCGATGCCGTCCTCGACGCAATCCTCGCTAAAGAAATAGAGCTGCAGGAGCAGGGCTATATTGCGCCCAACGGCGTGCCCGCCAACGTTGAGAATGTCCGCTGCGCCTGCGAGACCCTCGTGACCACCGGCACCGTCATCGTCGCCGGCGAGATCCGCACCCAGGCCTACGTTGACGTGCAGGAAATTGCCCGTGGCGTTATCCGCCGCATCGGCTACAACCGCGCCAAGTTTGGCTTTGACTGCGATACCTGCGGCGTCATGAGCCTCATCCACGAGCAGTCCCCCGATATCGCCCAGGGCGTCGACGAGTCGTTTGAGACCCAGACCGGCGCCACCACCGACCCGATCGACCTCATCGGCGCCGGCGACCAGGGCATGATGTTCGGCTACGCCTCCAACGAGACCAAGACCCTCATGCCCATGCCGCACTACCTGGCAAGCCGCCTGGCCGAGCGCCTGGCCGCCGTGCGCCATGACGGCACTCTGCCCTACCTGCGCCCCGACGGCAAGACCCAGGTCACCGTGCGCTATGAGGACGGCAAGCCCGTCGAGGTCACGACCATCGTCATCTCCACGCAGCACGCAGCCGAAATTGAGGACATGGGCAAGATCAAGGCCGACCTCATCGAGCATGTCATCGCGCCCGTCATGGCTGCCGAGAACATGCCGTGGGACGGCGCCGACATCTATGTGAACCCCACCGGCCGCTTTGTCGTAGGCGGCCCCATGGGCGACACGGGCCTGACCGGTCGCAAGATCATCGTCGACACCTACGGCGGCTACGGCCGTCACGGTGGCGGTGCCTTTAGCGGCAAGGACTGCACCAAGGTCGACCGCTCCGCCGCGTACGCCGCGCGCTGGGTCGCGAAGAACGTGGTCGCCGCCGGCCTGGCCGACCGCTGCGAAGTCGAGCTGGCCTACGCCATCGGCGTGTCCAAGCCGCTTTCGATTATGGTCGACACCTTTGGCACCGCGCATGTTGCCGAGGACAAGATCGTCGAGGCCGTGGAGAAGACCTTCGACCTGCGCCCGGGCGCCATCATCCGCGACCTGGACCTGCGTCGCCCCATCTACGAGAAGACGGCAGCCTACGGTCACTTTGGCCGCGAAGACCCCGACTTCACCTGGGAGAAGACCGATCGAGTCAAAGAACTCAAAGCAGCCTGCGGCCTGTAAGCCAACGAGAAAAGCTACAGTCAAATAACAACGCACTAAAAGAAGTACCGGCTCCAACCGGTACTTTTTTTATTTACCCGGTGGTGAAGATATTTCGATATGAGCCTACGCTGCGTCGCCAGCCGATGAATTTTGCAGCACGCGCGCCTCTACCATGTATCCTAAGTTCCGAGGGCTTTGGTATTTGGTCGGTCGCGAGTTCCGCACGAGCCGGAGGCCACTTAATGTGGCCTCCGTGCGAGCCAGGACTGTAGAGCAGGCGACCAAATACCAAAGCCCTCGGAACGACGGGATAAAGAAGGAGCAGCCATGGCAGGCAAGCCGCAAACACTAGCAACGACCTCGGCATTCGAGATCTTGGGCCCCGTCATGGTCGGCCCCAGCTCATCGCACACCGCCGGCGCCCTGCGCTGCGCCCAGGTTGCCGCCAGCCTGCTGGAAGGCCGCATCACCAAGGTCACCTTTGGCCTGTGGAACTCCTTCGCGCACACCTACCGCGGCCACGGCACCGACCGCGCGCTCGTCGCGGGTATCTTGGGCCTCGATACCGACGACGAGAACATCAAGCAGGCCTTTGACCTCGCGCGCGAGCAGGGCCTCGACTTTCACTTTGACATCAAGGGCGACGACGCCTCCATCCACCCCAACACCGTCGACATTGACATGGTCGATAACACGGGCGCCACGGCGCAGGTCCGCGGCGAAAGTCTCGGCGGCGGCAAGATGCGCATCAGCCGCATCAACGGCGTCGGCGTCGATATCTCGGGCATGTATTCCACACTCTTCGTGGCGCACCAGGACGTTCCCGGCGTGCTCGCAGCGCTCACGAACCTGCTCGCCTACGCGCACGTCAACATCGCCTTCTGCCGCACCTACCGCACCGAGGTGGGTGGCCAGGCCTATTCCGTCTTTGAGACCGACGGCGCTCCCGACGACACCGTCGTCCCTATGCTACGCAAGCTCGACAATGTCGATTACGCCACGTTTATCGAGCTCCCAGGCTCGGCCTCGTCGCTCTCCCCCGGCGTCTCGGCCAAGGAGATCTTCGACGACGGCGAGCAGATGCTCGATGCGTGCGCCGAGCTCGGTTTAAATATCGGCGCCGTTATGGCCGTGCGCGAGGCGCGTCTAACCGGCGAGGCCCATGCTATCGCAGCCATGCGCCGCGTGCTCGACGTCATGCGCGAGGAGACCACGGCCCCCATCACCAATCCGCAGCGATCGCTCGGCGGGCTTATCGGCGGCGAGGCCAAGCTCGTCGATGCCACCTACCGCAACGATTTGGGCGCAAGCCTGATGGGCCCCGTTCAGACCGATGCCGTGGCCCGCGCGATGGCCGTGCTTGAGCGCTCCGCCACCATGGGCGTGATCGTCGCCGCCCCCACGGCAGGCTCCGCGGGTGTCGTCCCCGGCTGTGTGCTGGCGCTCGCCGATCACCTCCAACTCGACGACGAACAGGTCATGGATGCCCTCTACTGCGCCGCCGCCATCGGCCTCAACCTCACCACGAGCGCCTGCGTCGCCGGCGCCGAGGGCGGATGCCAGGCCGAGGTGGGAAGCTCTGCCGCCATGGCCGCCGCTGCGCTGGTCCAAATGATGGGCGGCACGCCCGAGCAAGCGCTCGACGCCAGCTCCATCGCACTGAGCAACCTGTTGGGCCTCGTTTGCGACCCCGTCGGTGGCCTTGTCGAGGTGCCCTGCCAAAACCGCAACGCCATCGGCGTGGCCGCGGCCTTTAGCTCAGCGCAACTCGCCCTCGCCGGCATCAAGAGCCTGGTACCGTTTGACCAGATGGCGCACGTCATGCTCTCGGTGGGCCACGCCCTGCCTGCCACGTTGCGCGAGACGGCCAAGGGCGGCATCGCGCAGGCTCCAGCGGCGCTTTCGGCGTGCGCAAAATGCGGAATATGCGGATAGCGAGCAAAAGCGAACGATAGGTGGGACATATGTCCCACCTATCGTTTATCGCCACTGTTTTCGTAACACAAGCAACTGCGTAATCGCTATAATTCAAGCCCAGTTAAAACACGATGAGCCGCAAGGCGAAACTCGAAGGAAATATACACGATGTCGCAAATCGACCGCAGCCAACTGATTCCCGATCCGCAACAGCCCAGCAGGCAGCCCGGAGGCATCCAATCGCCCCGTCCCATCGCGCCAGCCCATGGCCAACAGCACGGCGCGGCAAATACCTCCCCGCGTCCCAAACAGGGCCAGCACCAGCAGCGTCAGCAATATCAGCAGCACCAGCAGCGTTCCGCACATGGCGCCGGTCACAACCAGGGCCCTTCGCACACTCGAG
>CATYJC010000150.1 GCA_958407555.1 uncultured Collinsella sp.
TACGCCAACCTGCTGGCGCCCGAGGAGTCGACCGACTGGCTGCATGCTGATCCGTGGCGCGTGCTGCGCATCCAGGCCGAGTTTGTCGATGGCTTTGGCGCACTTGCCGAGCTCGGGCCCGCTGTGACCATCTTCGGCAGCGCCCGCACGCCCAAGACCGATCCGCTCTATAAGGCGGCGCGCACGGTCGGCCGCAAAATCGCCCAGCGCGGCGTGGCGGTCATCACCGGTGGCGGCCCCGGCATCATGGAAGCGGCCAACAGGGGAGCGGCGAGTGTCAACGGCAAGTCAGTTGGCCTGGGCATTGAATTGCCGCACGAGCATGGGCTCAATAAATACGTGAACCTCGGCATGGACTTCCGTTACTTCTTTGTGCGCAAGACCATGTTCGTCAAATACAGCTCGGGCGCCATCGTGTTTCCCGGAGGTTTTGGTACGCTCGACGAAATGTTCGAGGTGCTCACGCTGGTGCAGACACACAAGGTCAAGCGCATGCCGCTCGTGCTGGTGGGCACCGAGTACTGGCAGGGCCTATTCGACTGGCTTAACGGTCCGGTGATGGACGCCGGTATGATCAGCCCGCTCGATCCAGACCTCGTCCACATCACCGACGACCTCAACGAAGCCGTCGACATTGCCCTAAGTGGGCTGATGTAGGGACAAGGCTTCTTCGCTTATAGATGAATAATGGCAGTCTGATGCTAGCTAACATCAGACTGCCATCTATATTGGGTATACTGATGCAAAAGACGAGAGCGAGGAGGTCGCGTATGTCTACTGCAACGGTTAAGCCTACGACGGTTCGCATCGAAGAGGGGCTCAAGGAACAGGCGACTGAGTTCTTGGATACGGTTGGTCTGAGTCTCAATTCGTATCTCAACCTTGCTGTTCGGCAGCTGGTAAATCAGCGAAAGATTCCTTTTGAAATTGTGGGTCGGCCCGAAGTTCCCAATGAGGCGACGAGGCGTGCCATGGTGATTGCCGAGGCTCATGAGTTGGGGATTCTGCCAGACGACAGCCCGTCATTCAATAACGCTGATGAGCTTATATCGTTCCTCGATGAGGACTAGCGATGTTTGAGATTAAAGTCGAGGCTCAGTTTAAGGCGGATTACAAACGGACGATGCGCATCCATCCGCAGCTAAAAACCGAGTTTAAGGCGGCAGTCGCAGAGCTTGCAGCTCGCGGCTCGCTTCCCGCGGAATATGGCGCCCATGAGCTTTCAAACCCGGGCGGCAGTTACAACGGCCACATCGATTTCCATCTATCCGATGGGTTGGTCGATGTGGTCGTTCTGTACTTGCCGCATAAGACTAATCCTGTGATCCGACTGGTCAGAATGGGCTCGCATGAGGAACTGTTCCGGGGCCCGCAGGGCTGATTGCCGATTTCTAAGTTGCGGTGGAATAGGGATTGATTTGCGGCTGATAAGCCAAAAACAGCCCCTATTTCACCGCAAATGGTAAAGGTGCCCCTAGTGGATGGGTTGGTAGCGGGGGCAGTAGCTGATGGCGATGGCGTCGACGCCTACATGGGTGGCGATGGTGCAGCCGATGGGGCCGGTGCCGGCGTCTACGTAGTCCTGGCCCGCGAGCGTTTGGCTGACGAGCTCCTGCTCCTCGGCGGCGCCGGTCGTGAGCACACGCACACTGGAGCCCGGATGCTCGGTCAAAAATGCGAGGCAATCGGCCATGGTGTTGGCAACGATGCGCTTGGCGCCGCGGCCCTTTTTGATGGCCTTGATCTCGCCCGATTTCCACTCCGGCGAAACGGCCAGGCGAATGTTGAGCATCTGCGTCAGCTGGCCGGCGAGCTTGGGCGCGCGGCCGTTCTTAACGAGGTTCTCGAGCGTGCGGGGAATCAGCAGCAGGTGGGCGTCGGGCAGCGTCGCGCGGATCTGCGCCTCGGTCTCGTCCAGGCTGCGGCCGTCCTCGCGCATGGCCAGCGCGTACTCCACCAGCAGGCCCTCGGCAGCCGAGCCGGTGCGCGAGTCGATGCAGCGCACGTCGAGCTCGTGGGTATCGGCAATCTGGCACGCGTTGGCGTAGCAGGCAGACCACTCGCTGCACAGCGAGATAAAGATGGCGCTGTCGTGGCCGTCGGCGAGCACGCGATCAAAGAGCGCCTTGAACTCGCCGGCGCTTGGCTGCGAGGTGTGCGGCAGCTGCTCGGAGCCGGCCATGCGCGCGACGTACTCCTGGGCGGTAATCTGCACCTGGTCGAGCAGGTCCTCGCCCTCGATAATCACATGCAGCGGAATCACGTAAATGCCGAGCTCTTGGGCGCGGGCGGGGGAGATGTCCGACGTGGAGTCGGTTATGATGGCAAAAGACATAATTGCACCTTTCGTTGGGGCGCTTGCACGCCGCCTTCTGAGAGCAAAGTGCGACAAGTATAGTAGAGTCGTTCCACATTACTAGGTTCAATTGTTGAATAGTCAACAGTTTGAAGTGTCGGTGTGGAAATCATCAACTGCGGAAGAGGGATGCCGATGGAGGCACTGGAGATATACAGGCGGCCGGTCGTGCTGTTTGATTTCGATGGCACGGTGGCCGATACGGGTCGGGCGGTGATGACCTCGACGCGCAAGGCGCTGACTGCGCGCGGGTTTTCGGAGGCGCAGATGGGTGATCTGCGCCGCATGATCGGGCCGCCCCTGTGGAAGAGCTTTCACGACTTTTATGGATTCTCCCGCGAGGAGTCGCTGGTGGTGGCCGACGAGTACCGCGCCTTTTTTGATGAGCTGGGACCGGAGGAGTATCCCGTGTTCGACGGGATCCCCGAGCTGCTCGATGGCCTTGTCGCGCAAGGGCATCGCTTGGCAGTGGCGACGTCGCGCATGGAGGCAAAGTGCATTGACATGGTGCGTGAGCTGGGGCTTTGCCAGTTCGAAGCCGTGGTCGGCATGAATCCGCCGCAGGGGCGCGAGACCAAGGCAGATTCGGTCCGCGATGCCCTGGCGGCGCTCGGTGCGACCGCGGACGAGGCCGTGATGATCGGCGATCGCTTTAACGATGTGGAGGGCGCGCACGCGATGGGCGTGCCGTGCATCGGCATCTATTCGGGCGCGGCGGCGCCGGGCGAGCACGAGGCGGCGGGTGCCGATGCGGTGGTGCACTCGGTGGCCGAGCTTGCTAAACTTTTCGCTATCTAATGACGTGATGTGAGGGGCGGGCACGCTCGCCGCTCATTGCTAAGGAGGTCGTCCATGAATCAGGTGGAGCAGAGCGTTGCCGAGTATGTCGACGAGGTCTGGGAGGATGTCGTCGCCGATATCGAGCAGCTGGTGAGTTATCCGTCCGTGGCAGTTTCTGCTGATGCGGAGCCCGGCGCGCCGTTTGGCCGCCCGGTCCGTGACGCACTCGATTGCGCGCTCGGCATCGCGCAAAAGCTCGGCTACCAGACGAGCGACGACGAGGGCTTTGTGGGAATCGCCGATATTCCGGGCCGCGGCGATAAGCAGCTCGCGACCATCTGCCATGTGGACGTGGTACCCGCTGGCCCCGGTTGGAACACCGACCCGTTTGCGATGGAGCGCCGCGAGGGCTGGCTGCTCGGCCGTGGCGTGATCGATGACAAGGGTCCGGCGGTGTTGTCGCTCTATGCCGGCGCCTACCTGCTCAAGCACGGCATTGTGCCGCGCTATACCTTCCGTGCGCTGCTGGGCTGCGATGAGGAAGTGGGCATGTCCGACGTTCACCATTATCTGG
>CATYJC010000151.1 GCA_958407555.1 uncultured Collinsella sp.
ACCCCGGCGACTCGGGGCTTCCCCGGCCTCGCAGCTACGAGAGCGACGTTCTCAGCAACTCGTTGAAGAGCTTCGGATTGCCCTTGCCGCGGCTCGCCTTCATGCACTGGCCCACCAAAAAGCCGATAACCTTCTGGCTGCCGTCACGATACTGCTGCGCCTGATCGGCACAGTTTGCCAGCACCTCGTCCACGATCGGCTGCAGCGCGCCGGCATCGCTCACCTGACGCATACCGCGCTCGTCGACGATCTTGTTGGGATCGTCACCGGTCTGGGCCATGGCCTCAAAGACCTCGTGCGCCTGGTTGGAGCTGATGGCATCGGTCGCCAGCAGCTTGGCAAGGGCTGCCACCTGAGCCGGCGCGATGCCGGACTCGGCCAGCGACACGCCTGCGCCCTTAAGGTAGGCAATCATCTCGTTCACCAGCAAGTTCGCGACCGTCTGGGCCTCCTTGCCAGCCATACCGGCAGCGGCGGCCTCAAAGAAGTCGGCAAACTCGGGGTCGCCGGCAATCTGCTCGGCGTCGGCCGTCTTAATGCCAAAGTCGGCCTCAAAACGGACGCGCTTGGCATCGGGCAGCTCAGGGATCTCGCCACGGCAGCGGTCGATAAACTCGTCGTCCAGATCGAACGGCGCCAGGTCGGGATCGGGGAACAGGCGATAGTCGTCGGCCGTCTCCTTGACGCGCATAACCACGGTGCGCTTACGGCTGGGCTCCCAGTGGCGGGTCTCCTGATAGATGATGCCGCCCTCCTCGAGCACCTCGGCCTGACGGCAGATCTCGTAGGCAAGGCCGTCATGCAGGCTCTTAAACGAGTTGAGGTTCTTAAGCTCGGTCTTAGTACCCAGCTTGGTCTCGCCGCGGCGGCGCAGCGACACATTGCCGTCGCAGCGCATGGAACCCTTCTCCATGGAGCAATCGGAAATGCCCAGCGTCACAAAAATGCGACGGAGTTTCTCCATAAACAGGCGAGCCTCCTCGGGCGTGCGCAGATCGGGCTCGGTGACGAGCTCAATGAGCGGCGTGCCGCAGCGGTTGTAGTCGACGAGCGACTCGGCCGCGGCGGTAATGCGGCCCTCGGCGCCGCCCACGTGGACCATCTTGGCGGCGTCCTCCTCCATGTGGATGCGCAGGATGCGAATGGGCACCGTGTAGGAACCGTCCTCGCGGCGCTCAAGCATCTGCAGGTTGGACGCATCGTAGCTGGCCAGGTGGCCGGCGCGCTGGTTGCCTTCGCGCATGGTCGACGTCATGGACGTGGACAGGCCCTCGGCGTTGGCCGAGGCGCTCGCCAGGCTCTGGGCCTCGGCCTCGCCGAATGCGCAGTCGGGGCGCTCGGCGGCACCGCGACCGGTCACATCCAGATCCAGGTGACCGTACATGGCAAAGGCGACCGGACCCTGCGTGGTCTGGAAGTTCTTGGCCATGTCGGGATAGAAGTAGTGCTTGCGGTAGAACATCGAGTGACGCTGGATCTCGCAGTTGGTGGCGAGGCCGGCCTTGACGATGCTCTCGATGGCGCGCTTGTTGGGCACCGGCAGGGCGCCGGGCAGGCCCAGGCACACCGGGCACACGTTGGCGTTGGGCTCGTCATCGTGGCTGAGCTTGCAGTTGCAGAACATCTTGGTATCGAGTGCGGTGAGCTCGGTGTGGATCTCCAGGCCGATCACGGCCTCCCAATCCTGCAGGACCTCGGAAAGCTCCTTCATTACAGCTCGCCTCCCTTCCCGGCAAAATCGGGCGCGACGGAAAGCGCGGGCGCGCCCGTGGCGGTATCGGCAAAACCGCGCTCAAGGGCGCGGGCAAACGTGAGCAGCTGACGGTCCTTAAACGCCGGGCCCACCAGCTGGGCAGAAACGGGCAGCTGAGTATCCTCGCCCAGGCCCAGCGGCACCGAGATACCACCGTTGCCGCAAATGTTGAGCGAGATGGTGTACAGGTCCGAAAGGTACATCTGCGTGGGGTCGCTAATCTCGCCAAACTTAAAGGCCGTGCGCGGCGAGGCGGGCATGAGGATGGTGTCCACCTTGGCATACGCGGCGTCGTAGTCCTGCGTGATGAGTGTGCGGGCCTTTTGCGCAGCGTAGTAGTACTTGTCGTACACGCCCGAGCTCAGCAGGTAGGCGCCGAGCATCTGACGGCGCTTGGCCTCGGCGCCAAAGCCGTGGGCGCGCGACAGCGAGCTCTGGTCGGACAGGTTGGCGCAGCCCTCCTCCTGGTAGCCGTAGCGAATGCCGTCGAAGCGAGCCAGGTTGGAGAACGCCTCGGCCGGACCGATGACGTAGTAGGCGGCGATGGCGGCATCCAGGTGCGGCAGGTCGACCTCGACCAGCTCGGCGCCCTGGTTCTGCAGCTCCTGGGCGGCGCGCTGAACAGCGGCCTTGACCTCGGGCGTCAGGCCATCGGCCTCCATAAACGCGGGAATGATGCCCACGCGCTTGCCCTCGATGCTGTCGTTGAGGTGCTCGGTAAAGTCGACGGCGCAATCCTGGCTGGTGCAGTCGTACGGATCGTGGCCCGCACCGGTGAGCGCATTCATGGCCAGCGCGACGTCCTCGACCGTTCGACCGAAGGGACCCACCTGGTCGAGCGACGAGCCAAAGGCAACCACGCCGTAACGGCTCACAGCGCCGTACGTTGGCTTAAAGCCCACCACGCCGCACAGCGACGCCGGCTGGCGGATGGAGCCGCCGGTGTCCGAGCCCAGTGAGAGCGCGACTTCGCCCGCAGCGACGGCTGCAGCGGAGCCGCCCGAAGAGCCGCCGGGCACGCGCTCGGTATCCCAGGGGTTGTTGGTGCGGTGGAACGCCGAGCTCTCGGTGGAGCTGCCAAAGGCAAACTCGTCCATGTTGGCCTTGCCCATGGGCAGGCAGCCGGCGTCGAGCATACGCTGGACGCAGGTGGCGGTGTAGACGCTCTGGTAGTTCTCGAGCATGCGGGAGGCGCAGGTGGTGCGTGTGCCCACGAGGTTCATGTTGTCCTTGATGACCAGCGGCACGCCCGCGAGCGGGGGCAGCGGCTTGCCTGCGGCACGGTCGGCATCCACGCGCGCGGCGGCCTCGAACGCAAGCTCGGGCGCCACCTGCAGGAATGCCTGGACCCCGCCCTCGCGCGCCTCGATGACGGCAAGGGAGGCCTGGGCCACCTCGGTAGCGGTAAAGTCGCCGGCGGCAACGCCCGCGGCAATCTGGGCAGCGGTAAGGGAATCGAAGCTCTGCGCCATTACTCGCTCTCCCCCTCTCCCAAAATGGACGGCACGCGGAAGTAGCGGTCGCGCGCGCTGCCGGCGTTCTGGAGCGCGACGTCAAGCGGCAGGTCGCGCTCGGACTCGCGCAGGTCGTCGCCCATTACGTTGGACAGGCTTCCGATAGGATGGAACGTGGGCTCCACGTCGGGCAAGTCATATTGCAGGACGGGCTCGAGCATCTGGACGGCGTCGTTCATGTAGGACGTCATCTGGGCGAGCTCGTCATCGGTCAGTGCGATCTTTGCGTACTCGGCAATGCCGCGCACGTCTTTCTCGCTGAGTGCCATAGGCGCTCCCTTCCGCATAACAGTTAAACCGCTCTAGTATACAGGGCAACGCCGACTTGGAGCAGGCGCTTTACCCAAATGCAGCGAAAACGTAACGAGGGCGGCGG
>CATYJC010000152.1 GCA_958407555.1 uncultured Collinsella sp.
TATTTTGAGAAGTGGGCTTCGCGAACTTCTCAAAATAAGGCAGGCACCCCGGCCCTCGTCCGTGAACTTTTCCGCTAAGCAGGCCATAGACGCCGTGCGCCGATAGGGTAGGGCGGCGGCTTGAAATTGGTGCTATATTCAGCTAGAGTTGTTTAATGCTAGTACGGGAGGCGGATATGGGGCTGTTCAAGAAGAAAAACCCGCAGGATGCCTTTGATCCCGATGTGTTTACCATCACGGATACGATTTTGGACCCGCCGCGGTTTACGTTTTTGCCGGCTATCTACCAGGATGCCACGCGTCGCAAGTGGGCCGTGCATCAGCGCGGCGGCGAGCCGAAGATTTTTGACTATACGGACGTGTTGCAGTGCGAAGTGGCCGAGGCGGGCGATCCGGAGGCCGAGGAAGTGGTTTCAAAACAGGAATTTGCCCAGCGTATCCTGGCAAATCCTGCCAAGGCGGCGAAAATAAACGCTGCCAAGCGTAATATGTGTCTTGGTATGGGCGTTGTTGTGGCGGTTCAGACGGGAAAAGACGAGGTTTCCAAATTAGAGATTCCCGTTATGACCGACGAAGTCAAACGCGATTCAAGTCTATATAAGTCGTATCGGAATGTTGCCGAGAAGATCAAGGCCGAATTTGATGCCATGGGAGGGCTGGTCTAATTTTGGCGGCATACGTTTCTGAATGAGGAGTCTGTGCAATGGCAGGCGAATCTTATGCAATTCCCCCCAAAGATTGTGCTGTTGAGGGAATTCTTTGGTATATCCAGCACCACCAGCTTGCCGGCGGCGATCGCCTGCCGGCCGAGCGCGTGCTGTGCGAAGAGATCGGCGTTTCGCGTACGGCGTTGCGCGCCGGCATCACGCGGCTCATCTCGTGTGGAACGCTCGAGAGCCGTCGCGGATCGGGTACGTATGTGTGCCCTCCCAAGCCGCTGAACATCTTCCAGGAAACGTATAACTTTTCCGATGCTGTGCGGACTGCCGGCCTGCACTCCTCTTCTCGTCTGGTTTCCACCGGGACCATCGAGGCGGATGAGGCGCTTGCCGACAGGCTTGGGGTGTCTGTAGGCGCTCCTTTGCTACGCATGCAGCGCGTTCGACTAATTGAGGGCGAGCCGGCGTCAATCGAGACGGCTCACGTTAACCTGTCCCTGTGCCCATCGCTTACCGAGCACGATTTTGAGTGCGAGAGCCTTTACGATGTCTTGCTCAAAGAAGGTGGCGTGCGTGTTGAGCATGGACGTGAGCATATCTCCATCTCGCGTTTGAACGTCGAAGAGGCCGAGCTGCTCCAGCAAGAAGAGGGAACGCCGGTGTTCTATGAGAGCTCGATCGAATTTGATAAGGACATGCGTTTTGTGGAGCATTGCAAATCGGTGATTTTGCCCACAAAGTTCCGCTTTGCCGATAACGGCGAAGAGAACGGCATGAGGAGCGTGGCAGGTGAACAATGGCTGAAACAGTAGATGCCACCCCGGTTTATATGCGCATTCGACGCCGCATCGAGGAACGTATCGAGCGCGGTATATATCCCACGGGTTCCATGATTCCGTCCGAAAAAGACCTCGCCGAGGAATTTGGTACGACACGCTTGACCATCCGAAGCGCTGTCGATGAGCTGGTTCGGCGCGGGCAGATTCGCCGTGTTCGGGGAAAAGGTGCCTTTGTGGCGCAGAAAGTACCTGCTTTTTTTGAACGCACGGTCGGTTTCCGTGAATCGGTCCGTGCTTCGGGCGGCGAGCCGTCCGTCCGTATTCTCGCGCGTTCCAAGCGTTATGCGGGGCCATATTACGCCGACCTGTTTGGCATCGCCGAGGACGACCTGCTCTATTCCGTTCGACGCCTGAACTGCATAAACGGTAGCCCCGTATCGATTGAGACGGCGCTGATTCCCTGCCTGCTGTTCCCAACCATCGAAGATATTGACGTGTCGGTCTTCAGTTTGTACGAGACCTATGAGATGCTGGGCCGAAAGCCAGTCATGGCACAGGAAAAGCTCGATATCGAAGCGCTGGGCGCACGAGATGCCGGCCTCCTTGGACTGGAACAGGGCGATCTTGTTTTGCTTTTGGAATGCGTGAGCTATGACGCGAGCGGTCAGGCTATCGAGTATGTAAAGTCCTTCAATCGTGGCGATACGGGCGGCTACACCTATACGTACTAGCTGGTATTTTGTGAATAACGGCTGGGAAACTAACCAGTTTTGATCGTTGGGTCAGCTGTATATACAACCTTACAGGGCTCAAAATCGACCGTTCGCCGATGGGGATAAATTAATCGACAAAGAGGTATTAAAAAGCCGTAACCTGTAACTGTGATTGGTATCAAATACTAATGATTTGTTACGAGGTGAGACGATGAAGATGCTCGATTACGTTCAGCTTGCCCATGTGCGTATGGGGGAGAACCTCGAGCGTTCGTCTGAGCTGGTAGCGCAGCTCGTTGATATTTTCCAGTCCGGTTCTTTTGACGCGCTGCGCATCGTTGCTTCGGGTTCGTCGCGCCATGCCGCCGATTGCGCCCGCGATTACCTGCAAGATGCCCTGCAAATGCAGGTGTCCGTTGTGACGCCCGAGGCCTTCGTTGATTTTGAACACACCTATCCGCAGCATGCGCTCAACATTGCCGTTTCGCAGAGTGGCTATTCGACCAATACGATTGCGGCGCTCGATTACATGCGCGCACACGATATGGCTGCAGTTGCGCTCACGGCAAACGTCGAGGCACCCATCAAGGAACACGCTGACATCGTTCTTGACTACGGTGTGGGCGTCGAGTCGGTGGACTTTGTGACTCTGGGCGTCGAGGTGCTCGTTGAGTACCTGGTGCTCTTTGGTATTTACGGCGGTCAGGCGCGCGGAACGATTGACGCCAAGGGCGTTGCCCAGCGTCTTGACGACCTGCGCGAGGCCATCCAGGCCAATGCCGTGATGTGCAAGACCGCCGAGGCATATGTCCAAGACCACATGCTCGAGCTTTCTGAGCACACGCCCGCCATGGTCGTCGGCAACGGCCCCAACTATGGCGTTGCCGAAGAGGCGGCCCTCAAGCTGAGCGAGACCATCAAGATTCCTGCCATGCATCACGAAGGCGAGGAGTTCGTCCACGGTCCCGAGATGCAGATCGTTCCGGGCTATCTGGTGTTTATCGTCGACGATCCGCAGGGGTCGGAGCGTCTTGCGAATATCGCTGATGCGCTATCGAACGTTACGACAAAAACGGTGCTGCTCACGGACCATCCCAAGGGTAGGGCTCACGAGGTTGCGGTGCCTCAGGTGGCTCCGCTGCTCAGCGCAATTCCCAATCTTGTGTTCTTCCAGACGATTGCGGCCATGATAGCCGAGCGTCTGAAGTCATGGGACGTGCACCCGTATCTTGATGCCGTCTCCAAGCAAATGGAGGTCAAGGCAGAGGGCTACGAAGAGTCAGTCAATGCGCTTAAGGCCAAAGCGGCCGAGTGTTACGGAATGTAAGCGGGTTTTGATGCCCGTTGGCATGGGGGATGTGGAAACAACCCCAGAAAGGAGAGACAAATGAAGGAAACCGAGAAGATCGAGATCATGCATTTCGACCAGGAGGGCTATCTCG
>CATYJC010000153.1 GCA_958407555.1 uncultured Collinsella sp.
GCGATGACGTCCATGCCCATGTCGTTGGCGCTGCCGTGACCCTGCTGGTCCTCACGCACCGCCTCGATGGCACTCACGTACGTGTTGGCGGCAGACATCGCGGTCACGCAAGTCACGCCGCGGCGCACCGCCTCGGTGCGCAACAGATAGCCGTCGCCACGCGAGCCCGGGCCGTACGGTGTGTTGATGATCACCGCGATCTTGCCATCGGCGATGAGGTCACCGATGTTGGGACGCTCGCCGTCGTGCGGGCCGCTGATCTTTTCCACGACCTCACACGTCACGTTGCCTCCGCGCAGCACGCGCGCCGTACCCTCGGTAGAGCAGATGTCAAAGCCCAAGTAGCGCAGGATGCGGGCGACCGAAAGGATATGGCGCTTATCACGATCGCACACGCTGATGAACACCTTGCCGCAACTCGGGTCGGGCAGCTTGTAGTCAATCGCCAGCTGCGTCTTGGCGTATGCCTCAGGATAGCTCTTGGCGATACCCATGACCTCGCCCGTCGACTTCATCTCGGGCCCCAGGATAACGTCGGCTCCCGGGAAACGGCCCCAGGGCATGACAGCTTCCTTCATGCAGAACCAGTCCAGCTGGCGCTCATCGCTCGGCAGGCCCAGGCTCGCGATGGTATCGCCCGCCATGATACGCGCCGCGCACTTGGCCAGCGGCACGCCGGTGGCCTTGGAGATGAACGGCACGGTACGGCTGGCGCGCGGGTTGGCCTCGATCACGTAGACGGTCTCGCTCTTGATGGCATACTGCACGTTGACCAGGCCGCGGACCCCCAGCGCCATCGCGATGCGGCGCGTGGTCTCGCGGAGCTTCGCCTGCAGGCTCTCGCTAAAGCTGAACGGCGGAATGCAGGTCGCGGAGTCACCGGAGTGAATACCGGCCTCTTCGATATGCTCCAGGATGCCGCCGATGTAGACCTCCTCGCCGTCGCACAGGGCGTCGACATCAGACTCGATCGCACCCTCCAGGAAGCGATCGAGATACACCGGGTAGTCAGGGCTAATGCGCGCAGCCTCGGCCATGTAATCGCGCAGATGCTCGGCATCGTAGGCGATCATCATGCCGCGACCGCCCAGCACATAGCTCGGACGCACCAGCAGCGGGTAGCCAATGTGCGCGGCAACAACCTCGGCCTCCTCAAACGAGGTGGCCTGACCCGCCGGCGGATACATAATGCCCAGTTTGTCGAGCAGGGCGGCAAAACGCTCGCGGTCCTCGGCAAAATCGATGGCGTCGGGCTTGGTACCCATGATGTTCACGCCGCTCTCCTCGAGCATACGCGCCAGCTTAAGCGGGGTCTGGCCGCCGAGCGTCACCACGACGCCGTCGGGGCGCTCGACATCGATAACGTCCATGACGTCCTCGTAGGTGAGCGGCTCAAAGTACAGTCGGTCGGACGTGTCGTAGTCGGTCGAGACGGTCTCTGGGTTGCAGTTGACCATGATGGTCTCGAAGCCGCGGGCCGCCAGCGCATAGCTCGCGTGCACGCAGCAGTAGTCAAACTCGATACCCTGGCCGATACGGTTGGGACCGGCACCCAGAATCATCGCCTTGGGCTTGCTTGCCGGCGTGGTCTCGTCGGGGGCAACGCACTTCTTGGCGACCGGGCTCGTGCGGTAAATGTTCTCGTAGGTCTTATAGTGGTATTCCGTGGCACTCGAGAACTCGGCGGCGCAGGTGTCGACCGTCTTCATGCTGGGAACCACGCCCAGACCCTTACGGTAAGCGCGAACAAAACGCTCATCCGAGCCGGTCAGCGCGGCAATCTCGGCATCGCTCGTGCCATACTGCTTGAGCAGGCGCATCGCGTCGGCGTCAATGTCCTCCACGCGCAGGCCGCGAACGCTCTCCTGGACCCGCACCATATCGTTGATGCGGTTGAGATACCACGGATCGATACCGCAGATGGCGTGGATGCGCGCAACATCCCAGCCACGGCGCAGGGCCTCGACCACAAAGAAGATGCGGTGCTCAGTCGGGGTGCCCACGGCCTGGGCGAGTTCATCGTCGCTCAGCTTATCGGCGCCCTCCTTGCCGCCAGCGCAAATGCCCTGGTGCCCGTCCTCCAGCGAGCGCATGGCCTTGCCAAAGGCCTCCTCAAAGGTGCGGCCGATCGCCATGATCTCGCCCACGGCCTTCATGCGCGTGGTGAGCGTGGGGTCGGTGCCCTTGAATTTCTCAAAGGCAAAGCGCGGCACCTTGACCACGCAGTAGTCGATCGTGGGCTCAAAGCAGGCGGGCGTAGCTTTGGTAATGTCGTTGACAATCTCGTCGAGCGTGTAGCCCACAGCCAGGCGAGCGGCGGCCTTGGCGATGGGGAAACCCGTGGCCTTGGAGGCCAGTGCGGACGAACGGCTCACACGCGGGTTCATTTCGATGACGATCAGGCGACCGGTCTGGGGGTTCACGGCAAACTGCACGTTAGAGCCGCCGGTCTCGACGCCGATCTTCTCCAAAATGGCGAGCGAGGCGACACGCATGCGCTGATACTCAAGATCGGAGAGGGTCTGCGCCGGTGCCACGGTGATGGAGTCGCCGGTATGCACGCCCATGGGGTCGAGGTTCTCGATGGAGCACACGATGATGCCGTTGCCGGCGTGGTCGCGCATGACCTCCATCTCGTACTCTTTCCAGCCCTCGATGGACTCCTCGACCAGCACCTCGTGGGCAGGCGAGAGTTCGAGGCCCTGGCTCACGATGGAGACGAGCTCCTCGTGAGTATGCGCGATGCCACCGCCGGCGCCGCCGAGGGTAAAGCTCGGACGCAGCACGCAGGGATAGCCCACGCGCTCGGCGATGGCCTCGGCGTCTGCCACGCTGTAGGCATAGCCCGAGCGCGCGACCTCCAGGCCGATCTCGGCCATGGCCTCGTTAAAGAGCTTGCGGTCCTCGCCGCGCTCGATGGCGGCAAGGTCACAGCCGATCATCTCGACGCCGTACTTGTCGAGTGTGCCGTCCTTTGCCAGCTCGACGGCGGCATTCAGACCGGTCTGGCCGCCCAGCGTGGGCAGCAGCGCATCCGGGCGCTCCTTCTTGATCACGCGCTCGATAAATTCGGCGGTGATGGGCTCGACATAGGTGCGGTCGGCCAAGCCCGGGTCGGTCATGATGGTCGCCGGGTTGGAGTTGACCAGGATGACCTCAAAGCCATCCTCCTTGAGCACCTTGCAGGCCTGGGCGCCGGAGTAATCGAACTCGCAGGCCTGGCCAATGACAATGGGGCCCGAGCCAATGACGAGGATACGCTTGATGTCGGTACGTTTAGGCATGTTTAAAACCTCCTAGAGAGGCTGACTCAATGTTTTGGAAAAGTCAGCGAGGGTGCAGCTGGTGCATCAGGTTGCCGTGATGCGAGGGCGCGCTGGGCTTATGCCCGCGCGTCCGAAGCAGAACGGCAAGATGATGTGCCAGATGCAGCCACAGCGTCGACAGGTCCGCCGTTCGGTAGAACGGCGGAACCACTATCGGCGAAATTCCAGCCCTGCAGGCGGTCCTTGGCGGTATCGATGTCCAGATAGTTCTCCTCGCCGTCCATGAGTC
>CATYJC010000154.1 GCA_958407555.1 uncultured Collinsella sp.
AGCTGGCACTCGCCAAAGGAGCGGATGGCCTCGAACTTGGTCTTGGCCTCCCCCTCCGGCAGCGCATCGACGAGCGAATAAAACACATCCACCGGCACCGACAGGCGCGGCTCAAAGCAGTCGAGCACGCCGGTGTGGTGGCCCACGGCGAGCGTGTAGTACAGCACGTCGCAGGCCTCCTGGGGAACGTCTTCCTCGGTCTCCACAAACTTACGCGTGAGCTCATAGAAGACCACCTGGTCGGGCGCATGACCCAGGCAGGGGTCGGCGACGCCCTCGGCAGCTTCGTCGCTTGCGCGCGAGGCGTCGCCAAAGGAGCCGCCGAGCATACCGGGGCCCGCAAAGTAACCAGAGCGGTCAGTGAGCTCCATCTAGCGACCTCCAGCCAGCACCAGATCCTGCAGCGCCGAGTAGACCTCAACGCGGCGAGGATCGTCCTGCTTGTCGATGAGCAGCGCCATGGCACCGCGGATATCGCCCTTGGGCGCACCCTCAAGCGTGTCCATAAACTCGTTGGCCAGGTCGCGGCCGTAACGGTAGCCGCTCATGGCGCGAGCCTCGCGCTCGATGGCAACGCGCAGCTTGTACGGCACGCCGGGGTGCAGGATATCGGCCTGCTCACCGGCGGCCTCCACCGTGGTCTCGGCATGGAGCTTTTGGTCCAGCAGACCGAGCGCCATGGCAAAGCCGTAGATGGTCTGCGCGGGACTGGGCGGGCAGCCGGGGATGTAGACATCGACCGGCAAGATCTTGTCCGTGCCGCCCCAGACGCAGTAGTTGTCGTAGAAGATGCCACCGGTGCAGCCGCACGCGCCATAGGACACCACGATCTTGGGATCGGGTGCGGCCTCAAAGGCGCGCAGGGCCGGCATGCGCATGGCACGCGTCACAGCGCCGGTGTACAGCAGCACATCGGCGTGACGGGGCGAGGGCACGACCTTGATGCCAAAGCGCTCGACGTCGAAGACGGGCGTGATGGAACCGAAGATCTCGATCTCGCAGCCGTTGCAGCCGCCGCAGTCGACACGGTAGACGTACACCGAGCGCTTGATCTTCTTAAGAAGGGTCGCCTTGGCCTTCTCGATGCTCTCGTCGAGCTCGATCTTGGTCGGGCGGTACTGAAGCCGCTCGGGCAAAAGCGTGGGTTCGGCCATGGTTACTCCTCCTTCGTATCAAAATCCATGATGATGCCCTCGACCGGCGCAGGACCGGCGGGAATCTCGGGCGCATCGGGGTTGAGCTCGCGGTCGATATACTCCGGGTTCACGCCGTGGCCGCCCAGGTACTCCATGCCAGGGCCCTGGGGCTCGCCGGACGCAAGCGTCTCGTTGGCAGCCATGCCGGCAGCGTTGCCGGTCTTTACGGCCGAGGCGGCGCGCAGGGCGTCGAGCTCGCGCTTGCACTCCTGGCACATACCGACGGTACGGGCGGCTTGGATGGCCTCCATGCCGCCGGTCTTTTGCAGCAGGCGCTTGGCGTAGTCGATCTCCTTGTGCGGGGCAAACGGCTTGCCGCAGCGCGAGCAGTGCTCGAGCATGTAGACGCTCTTGCTGGTGAGGTCGTCCTTGCTCATGACGGCCAGCTCAAACTCCTCGGTGAGCTTGATGGCCTCCATGGGGCAGGCCTCCTCGCAGCGGCCGCAGAAGATGCAGCGGCCGTAGTCGATCGACCAGGTGATGGTATCGGCCGCAAGGTCGGTGTCCATGCGAATGGCATCGGCCGGGCACGCCACGCCGCAGGCACCGCAGGCGATGCAGAGCTCGGCATTATGCTCGGGCTTGCCGCGCATGTCCTTGTTGGTGGGGAACGGCGCAAACGGGTACTTGACCGTCGCGTCGCCGGCCTTGGCGTTAACCTTCCAAAGCTTCAGCATATTAGAGCGCCTCCTCATCGAGCGGAGCGGCCATGGTGCCCTCGCCCGCAAGCGGCGACTTGTCGCGCCAGACGTTCTCGAACTGCTCCTTGTCGAGCACGTGGTCGCGCTTGGCGGCGACATCGGTCACCGTCACGCGGTCGGTGCAGGAGTAGCACGGGTCGAGCGAGCCGACGATCAGCGCCGCGTCGCCCACGGTGTTGCCGCGGAACATGTAGCGCAGGACCGGCCAGTTGCTGTACGTGGCGGCCTTGGCGCGCCAGCGGTAGCACTTCTGGTTGTTGCCGAGCATCGCCCAGTGCACGTCCTCGCCGCGCGGCGCCTCGGTGGCGCCGATGGCGTACTTGTGCGGGGTGTACTCCCAATCCGTGGTGAGGATGGGGCCCGACGGGCAGTTCTCAAGCATGGTCTCGATCATGTCGATCGAATCGTAGACCTCCTGGATGCGAACGGCAGTGCGGCCGAAGGCATCGCAGGTGTCGGCCGTAGCGGCGTGCATCTTTTGGACGTCCGGATCGGCGTAGCCGTCGAAGGGATGGTCAAAGCGCACGTCGCGGGCATAGCCCGAGCCACGCATGAGCGGGCCGACCGGCGAGAAGTCACGTGCGATCTTGCGATCCAAGATGCCGATGCCGCTCGTGCGCTCAATAAAGTTGGGCGTGGAGAGCAAGACGTCGACGAGTTCCTGAACCTCGGAGCGCAGCTGGTGGATGGTCGTGAGCGTGGAAAGCTTCTGCTCGGCCAAAATGTCGCGACGCACGCCGCCGATCACGTTGAGGCCGTAGGTCTTGCGGTGACCGGAGAGCTTCTCGGCCAGGTCCATGGACTTCTCGCGGACGCGGAAGAACTGCTGGAAGCCGGAGTCGAAGCCCGTGTAGTGCGACGCCAGGCCAATGTTGAGCAGATGCGAGTGCAGGCGCTCGACCTCGAGCATGATAGCGCGGATGTACTGGGCGCGCGGCGGGACATGGATGCCTTGGGCGCGCTCGACGGCCTCGGCATAGGCCACCGAGTGGGCGCAGCCGCAAATACCGCAGATACGGTCGGCGAGGAACGTCACGGCGTCATAGTTCAGGCGCGTCTCGGCGACCTTCTCCATGCCGCGGTGTACGTAGAACAGACGGTAGTCGGCGTCGACGATCGTCTCGCCCTCAACGAACAGGCGGAAGTGGCCGGGCTCGTCGGAGGTAATGTGCAACGGGCCCATGGGGACGAGCGTCGTCTCCTTGCCCTTGGTATCGGCCAAGAACTCATAGTTTTCCATGTCGCTCGCGGGAGCGGGACGGAAGCGGTAGTCCATGGAGTCCTTGCGCAGCGGGTACAGGCCGCTGGGCCAGTCATCGGGCAGCACCAGGCGACGACGATCGGGCAGACCCTCGGGGATCAGGCCGAACATATCGCGCAGCTCGCGCTCGCCCCACACGCAGGCGGGGACGAACGGCGTCACGGACGGGAATGTCATCTTGGCGGGATCGACCTCGGTGCGCACGGTCACCCAGCCGGGGTCCTCCCCCTCCATGGAGATGACGTAGTACACGGCGTAGCGACCGCACAGACTGCGCTCGTCGTTGCCGATGATCACGGGAATCCAGCCGTAACGCTCGTAATACAGGTAGTGAACGGCCTCGGGCAGCTTGTCCTGCTTGACGGTAATCGTCAGCTGGTCCTCGCACTGCCACTC
>CATYJC010000155.1 GCA_958407555.1 uncultured Collinsella sp.
TTTCCCCGCACTTCCGGAAATGGGCGTTATGGCTGTGTTGTGCACGGCAAGAAAAGCGCCGAGAAAAGGGCAATCAAGCGGCAGCCGGTAGTCTTGGAAAGCGTTATGGGTATTGCGGTGGCTGCAAGCCTTTACAGGATGAGGTCCGCCAGACACAGCTCGCCCTTGGGGATCTTCGAAAGTCGCTTGTATTCCTTAGCGGCTGCCGTAAGCGAATCGGCATCCCAATAACTTTTGAGGAAGCCTTCCCTCTTTACCTCGTGCATGCCGAGCTCCTGTTTGCAGAAGTCGCTCGGTTTCATGCGTCCGCCGTGCCAGCGTCTCCACGAGCCCTCTCGAATAATGGCCAGCACCTCTATCTCGGGATGGGTCACGTAGCTAACCACCGGGAAGCGGCCGGCGTACAGGTTGCCGAGTTTGAAGCGTTCTTTCCTCGAGTCCAGCACCCTGACGATGCAGACTGGCCAGTCATAGTCTAAGTTGAGGTAGTTATCTTGGATATCGGAGGCTTTGCGCAGGCGGGTGACGTCCACGACGTCGGCCTCTGAAAAGACGAGCGCGTCCGCCTCGAGGAGAATGTCCACGGCCACCTGTTCCGCTGTTCCCTCGCAGGAGATGATCGGATGATATCCCGCAAAGCGAAAACCGTTATCACCGCTCATCGGACACCTCCTCTGCGACGAGCTCTTTAAGCGTGCGCACGTCGGCGTAGCGCGGAGCGGTCCCCTTCACAAAGTTCGAGGCGAATACCTCCGATTTCTTGTTCTCGATGCGTTTCACGCGGTCGGCGTACTTCACCACGCGCGCACCGCTGTTGCGTCGGGCGAGAAAGAACACGTTGTCCTTGCGGTGCACGTGATCGAGGAGCTGCGGGTAGTGAGTCGTGAAAACCAGCGTCGCGCCGTTGGGGTTGGTCCCGCGGGCGGCAAACAGATCAAGCACGACGTTAACCAGTTGGCGGTTAAGGTGGTTCTCCACCTCGTCGACTAAAAGGTAGCCGCCGGAGCGCAGGACCCTCATTGCGCGCTGCACCAGCCCTAGGCCACGTACAGTGCCGGAGGAGAGCACCTCGGTGAGCCCCCGCTCGGAGATCGTGATGGGCTCGCGACCTGTAAACGTCAGTACGAAGGCGCGACCGGAGTCCCGGACCTCGAGGTGCTCGATGCCAGAGTCGAAAACACGAAGCACGTCGTCGAGACCGTTGAATTGCTCAGTGAGGCGGAAGCCACCGTCGCGCAATGCTATCGCTCGGATGCGATGGCCGAAGTCCTTGGCGAGCACAGCGGCTGCGACGGAAACGTCAGGCGGCGTAAGCGCCGCCCAAGAGTCCGGCATCTGAGCACGGTCGCACAGCGGGGACGCGAATTTCTCGATTTCGGCCCAGGATGCCAGGGTCGAGCGCTTGAGGGCCTTGGCCGGCAGCGAAGAAATCACCTCATCGGAGAACGTCAGCTCGGGACCGTCGTCGCCTCCTTCGACAGTCTGCAGCACCGACTCGAGCAAGTAAAGACGATCTGCGTGCCATATGACGCACTTGAGCTTGGACG
The DNA here is from genome assembly GCA_958407555.1 of uncultured Collinsella sp. Classification (GTDB taxonomy): domain Bacteria; phylum Actinomycetota; class Coriobacteriia; order Coriobacteriales; family Coriobacteriaceae; genus Collinsella. Next base: position 1,548 of record CATYJC010000155.1, read on the forward strand.
GGCCGTCGAACGCGGCGGGGAACGTTGATGGGAGCCCGCCGCCGCGCGCCGGAGAGCCGTCAACAATGCGGCAGGCGAGCTCCAGCAGGTTCAGTGCTGTCGTCTTGCCCGTAGCGTTAATGCCCGCCAGCGCAACGACGCTATTCACGTAGAGATGGTCCGCCAGTTCGAAAGCCGACTCATCGGAGGCCGTCACGCGGTCGGAGGCGAACAGGTCGATTTCGAATAACCCGTCTTCGAACATCGAGAGATGGTCGAAGCAAACCTTTAACAACTTCATCTCAAGCCTTTCGAATACTTGAAACAGAATTTATGGCTCAAGTATAACACATGAAGGATATCGCGAATTAAGCCTGCCACTAGGCAGAAAAGGCTTATCCGCATTGCCGACCTCGTCGATATGCAGGTTCAAATGCTTAGACATTTGATCAAATCGTACAAAATGGCGAGGTACGTACCTCGCCGATCTGGCACCTCCAAGACGACAGTCTCTTCGGAGGTTAAATTCTCTCACGCTTCAGGAGCTTTTAGAGCTGCATCGATTAGATCGGCGCCGTTGTCGAAGCGACCGGACTCCCCCGTCACTAAGAACGCATCACCTTCGCGAATGGCCTGGAGGGTCACCGGGCTGGGTTCTCTGGAAGGGAAAGGCCGCGGGCTGGCATTCGCAAGCTCCTCGTCCTGCTTGCAGTGCTTCATAGACACGCACCTCATCCTGCTCGATGCTTTTGCGGAAGGCAGGGCGCATGTGCTCTGGTGGGTTGGTGACGATATCAACCTTTCGCCCAAGTTCTATCTCGAGCTCATAGGAGAGTTCGTAAAGCATGCCGAACGTCATGGTGTTGCCGCAGACTAGGCGCAAGTCAATATCGCTATCGGGCGTTTGCTCGCCTCGGGCAAACGAGCCAAATAAATATGCTTCGCTGACGTCGTATTGAGCTAGCGCGCGGGTGGCGGCAGTGGATATGTCGGTAGTCGAAATCATGGGTTATTTACCGTTCAACAGTAGAACATCAGAGGGCCAGCGCCGAAACATAGTCCTTGTTGCGGAAACGCATATGGCTGCACGTTAGACATTGTATGCGTGAAAAAAAGCAACGCTCCCTTGCCGAAAGCGTTGCCCTTAAAACTCCTATAGAGCTCTTGTATTGCTGCCAGGCGCGCCGCACCGCATCAGCAGCGAAATGCGGCGTTCAGAAGCACTGTCCCCAGCAGGAATAGCGTTAAGGAGGCAGCTATCCAGCAGCTGTCGCCGGTCTTGGGAAGCGCCGGTGTTGTTGCCATAGTGGATTTGGGCTTTGTCCTCTTGGTGACTGTGGTCTTGAGCGACGTAGCTGCGGGTTTCACCGTGGGATCCGTCGCCGGTCCCGCACCGGGTTGCCCCGCAGTAGGGTCGGCGCCACCAGTAGGCTCGCCCGTACCATCCCCACGCACCTCGCCGCCGGGTGTAACGGTCTCCCCAGCCGGGCCAACGGCGTCATCGGGCTCGATCACCACGTGCGGTGCCACGACCCCGTCAGCATCCACCACGCCGGCAGCGCCAAAGGCTCCACCTGCGGGCGTCACAAAGTGCGCGGCCACGAGCGACCCGCGATCGCAGAAAACGCCAGCATCCGTACCGGTTGCATCAAGCCAGGACGCATCCACGTCAAGCGTCTTGCTCGCCGCGTCTGCCCCAAATCCCTCGTCGAGCAAGCGCACACCATAAAAGCGAAGGCCAGTATCGGAACCCGCGCCCGAAGCAGCAAGGTGCCCGCCGGCGCGTACGGTCAAGCTACCCGCGGCAATGCCGGCCACAGTCTGGTCAACAACGCCTGCCCCGTCGGCCCTGGCATCGACCGTGCAGCCGTCCACCACCAGCGCCTGGGCCACATGGATCCCGCATTGCGAGCCCGTCGCCGTGAGCGAACCGGAGCCGCGAAGTGTAAGGTTTCCCCACACCTCCATGCCGCTCATGGAAATGTCCGCATCGGGCGCATGCGTCTCGACCACGG
>CATYJC010000156.1 GCA_958407555.1 uncultured Collinsella sp.
CCCAGATAAAACCTGCCAAAACAAACCTGTCCCTTTTTGGTAGGTTTTTGCCTTGGGAGCGGTACCATACAGGCAATGTTTAAACGAGAAAGGTGGGCTCCCATGGAACCTAAGCAGTACTACATCGGCATCGACGTCGGCGGCACTTCGGTTAAGGAGGGCCTGTTCGACGAGGACGGCAACCTGCTTGCCAAGGCCAGCGTGCCCACGCCTCCTATCGTTGACGCCGCGGGCTTTGCCGCGGTGACCGAGGCTATCGACCAGGTGGTCGCCAAGGCACGGATTCCGCGTGCCTTCGTGGCGGGCATTGGCTTGGCCGTTCCGTGCCCCATCCCGGCATCGGGCGATGCCAAGGTCAAGGCCAACATTGCCATTAACCTGCCCGAGCTGAGGGTCGCCATTCAGGAGCACTGCCCCGACGCGGTCGTTAAGTATGAGAACGATGCCAACGCCGCTGCCATGGGCGAGGCCTGGCTCGGTTCTGCCAAGGGCGTGCAGAACGTGGTGATGGTCACCATCGGTACCGGCGTGGGCGGCGGCGTTATCGTTAACGGCGACGTGGTATCGGGCGTTGTGGGCGCCGGCGGCGAGATTGGCCACATGTGCCTGAACCCGGCTGAGGAGCGCACCTGCGGCTGTGGCGGCCATGGCCATCTGGAGCAGTATTCCAGCGCCACCGGCGTGGTGAGCAACTACCTTGCCGAGTGCAAGAAGGCGGGCGTCGAGCCCATTGAGCTCACCGGCCCCTCCGATTCCAAGGACGTGTTCCAGGCCTGCCGCGAGGGCGACAAGCTCGCGCTGGCCGCGGCCGATACCATGGCCGACTATCTCGGTCGCGCCCTGGCGCTTATCGCCAACGTGGTCGACCCCGAGATGTTCCTCATCGGCGGCGGCGCCTCCGCCTCGGCCGATGTCTACCTCGACAAGGTCCGCGAGCACTTCCAGCGCTACGCGCTTTCCGCCTCGCGCGAGACGCCCATTAAGGTCGCTTCGCTCGGAAACGACGCCGGCATCATCGGTGCCGCCTACGTAGCCTTGCGCGCTGCCGGCAAATAGCTGGTGCAAGGGGGCAGACTTCGCCCCAACACTTGCCCCAAATTGTGCCGCGGCCCTTCCGTCTCAGAAGGGTCGGCGCTAGCGTGCTACCATAGCTACGTCTAAGTACACATATCAAGTGGAGGATATCCATGGCAAACGTTCTTGTCTTTGGTCACCAGAACCCCGATAACGACGCCATCATGAGCGCCGTCGTCCTGTCCCAGCTGCTCAACCAGGTTGAGTATGCCGGCAACACCTACGAGGCCTGCGCTCTTGGTCAGCTTCCGGCAGAGTCCGCCAAGCTGCTCGCCGACGCCGGCATCGCCGAGCCCCGCGTGATCGAGTCCGTCGAGGCCGGTCAGCTCGTCGTCCTTACCGACCACAACGAGTCCGCCCAGTCCGTCGCCGGCCTTAAGGACGCCACGGTCTTTGGTGTCGTCGACCATCACCGCATCGGCGACTTCGAGACCGCCGGCCCGCTGCACTACATCTGCCTGCCCTGGGGCTCCAGCTGCACCATCGTCACCAAGCTCGCCGGCGTGCTCGGCGTCGAGCTTTCCGACGTCCAGGCCAAGCTGCTGCTTTCGGCCATGATGACCGACACGCTCATGCTCAAGAGCCCTACCACCACCGATGTCGACCGTGCCGTCGCCGCCAAGCTCGGCGAGCAGGTGGGCGTCGATCCGGTCAAGTTTGGCATGGAGGTCTTCCTCACCCGCCCGTCCGGCTCCTTCACCGCAGCCGAGATGGTCGGCAACGACATCAAGATGTTCGAGCCCGCCGGCAAGAAGCTGCTCATCGGCCAGTACGAGACCGTCGACAAGACCCGCGCACTCGGCATGATCGACGAGATTCGCGAGGCCATGCGCGCCTACGCCGCCGAGAAGGGTGCCGACGGCATTGTCCTGTGCATCACCGACATCATGGAGGAGGGCTCGCAGGTCCTGCTCGAGGGCGAGACCGAGGCTGCTCAGAAGGGCTTGGGCATTGCCGACGAGCACGACGGCGTTTGGATGCCGGGTGTCCTCTCCCGTAAGAAGCAGGTCGCTGCCCCCATCATGGCCGCCTGCTAGGTTTAGTTGACCAAACGCCACGACCGGATCGCGGACGCCCCGCGCTCCGGTCGTTTTTTGTGCATGCGCCGCGTCGTCTCTTGGACAGGCGTGCCCGTGCCGTTGAGCAAATAATGTTCAACCTGTGGTTCCGCTTTTCGGCCACGCCTGCGTGCTTGTCGTGCAGGGTAGGCTAGATGCAAGCGTAATACGTTAGAGCGCGGCGCCGCCACTTGGGCGGGCCGTGCTTTTTTAAGACGGGAGCTTTCCCGTGAAAGGAGCCGCCCATGGCAGCAACCGAGCAGCTGTTCAACGTCCGTGAGCGCAAGCGCTTTGAACGCCACGACATTTGGGAGCGCATCGCCGAGAACGGCACGATTTCCGCCGCGGTTATGGTCATCGCCGCCATCGCCGCCGTCATTTGCGCCAATACCGATGCCTACGAGGCCATCCATCACTTTTTGGAGACCCCGCTGTATGTGGGTCTGGGCAACCTTACGGCCGGTCTTACCGTTGAGCTTTTCGTCAACGACTTCCTCATGGCGATTTTCTTTTTGTTGGTGGGCATTGAGCTTAAGTACGAGATGACGGTCGGCGAGCTCAAGAATCCGCGTCAGGCCATGCTTCCCATGCTGGCGGCCGTGGGCGGCGTCGTCGTTCCCGCCTGCATCTACCTGATCTTTAACCATGCCGGCGCCCGCAACGGTTGGGCCATCCCCATGGCAACCGATATTGCCTTTGCGCTGGGCGTGCTGTCGCTTTTGGGCAACCGCGTGCCCAACGGCGTGCGCGTGTTCTTCTCGACGCTCGCCATCGCCGACGACCTCATTTCCATCGCCGCCATCGCCATCTTCTACGGTCAGAGCCCCAATCCGTTTTGGTTGGGCGCCGCCGCGCTTGTGACCTGCGCCCTCGTGTGGCTCAACAAGACGCAGCATTACCGCCTTGCCCCGTATTCGGTACTGGGTCTGCTGTTGTGGTTCTGCATGTTCAAGAGCGGCGTACATGCCACGCTTGCCGGCGTCATCTTGGCCTTTACCATCCCGGCCAAGTGCGGCGTCAAGCTCGATAGCCTCACCGATTGGTTGGGCGAGTGCCTGCCGCTGCTCGATGACCGCTACGACGACGAGGCACACATCCTGGGCCAGCATGACTTTACCGTCTCGACCACCAGGGTCGAGCGCGTCATGCACCGCGTGACCCCGCCGCTCATCCGCATGGAGCGTCTGATTTCCACGCCGGTCAACTTTGTGATTCTGCCGATCTTTGCGTTCGTGAACGCACAGGTTCGCCTAGTGGGTGTGGATATGAGCACGCTGCTCACCGATCCGGTGACGCTCGGCGTGTACTTTGGCATGCTGCTGGGCAAGCCGATTGGTATCTTTGGCATGACGTTTGCCCTGGTTAAGTTTAGGGTCTGCGAGCTG
>CATYJC010000157.1 GCA_958407555.1 uncultured Collinsella sp.
ACTGGTCGTTCGCCGGATGCCCCTACCTCGACCCGCGCGGCACGGCCGACGGGCGGCATGCGCTCGTCTACGGACACCACCTCAACTTCGACAGCGAGATGTTCACCTACCTGAGGAACGCATGGCGACAGGAGAAGTTCGATACGCTCGGCGACATGTATTGGTCGACGCCGGACGGGGGCACCATGCGCCTCCACCCGGCATTCTCGCTGTCGGTCGACAAGAGCTTTGCGGGCATCCAGAGGTTCGATCTCACCGGCGCCGCCGAGACGCGGGCATGGCTTGCGGACCTCTCGGCGCAGGCGAGCGCGAGGGCGGAGGGGTGCGACGACCTGTGCGCGCACGCCACGCGCGCCGTCACGCTCGTGACGTGCACCGGAAACTTCGCAGGCGGCCGGGCAAGGACCCTCACGGTATTCGTCGGCTGAATATTTTCGGCAAACATGTCACACCATGGAAAAGAGGCACAAAAGAGGGGATAAAAACGGGTATAAAAAAGGTAAGAAAGCGATAAAACCGCTTCCCATCTCGATAAACGCACTATCGGAAGGAGGTGCCGAAATGGATGGAAGCGCCAAACTGCCGCCGCCCGCGCCGGTGGGCATAACCGAGCTCAAGAACAACTTCGCCTCGATCGCGAAGCGGGTGCACGACACGTCGGTGCCCTGCACCGTGCTCAAGCAGGGCCGGGCATACGTCGCCATCGTCCCCGTGGACCCGGGATACAGGACAATGGGGAACTACGCCTGCAACCAATACACGAGGGTGCTGCGCCGCCTGTTCACGTTCTGCCGGAACGCCCACGACCACCGGATCACGTTCGTGCTCCGCCGGCGCAACGAGGACTACGTCGCCATCGCGCCGCTCGATCCTCCCGATACCGAGGACTGAGCACATAGTAAAACCCGAGGGAAAGGATCGACCCATGCTGCCCACCATCATCATCGGAGCGTTCGCGCTCGCAATCCTCTGGCCCTTCATCAAGCTGGGCTATGAGCTCATCAAGCTCGCGGGATCGCTCGCCCTGCTCGTCGCCTCATGCGCGATCGGGGCGGTCGCCCTCGTCGGACGCGGGGCCTGGGCCCTCATCTCCGCCTGCCGCCGACACGCGGGAGCGAAGAAGGAGAAGCCCGTGGAACATCCGTCCGCGCCCCGCGAGCGCATTCCCGCGCTCCCCGAATACTCCTCGGTGCGCTAGGGACACACCGAAGGGGACCAAACAAGCAGCGAAAAGACCATCAGGCATATATCTCGAAAGGACCATGCCATGAAGAACAACCCTATCGACAAGATCCGCGACCTCTTGGCGGAGCCCGCCGCGCGCCGCAAGGCGGTAATCTGCGCCGGTGTCGTCGCCGTCCTCGCCATCGGCGGGGCCGGAATCGTCATCGCATCCAACCGACCCGAGCCGATCGACAGCTCGCCGTCCGCCGTCGAGAAGACCGAGACCGACGGCGATAAGGCGTCCGGTGCCGAATCCGTCGCACCCGCCGACATCGCCAAGATATGCCCGACGCTCACGCTCGACGGGCAGGACGTCGGCGCACCCGCCGACGAGCTCACCGTCACGACCGGCCAGGGCCGCGTCCTCGTGACGCAGCGGGCCGGCGACGATGCCGCGGCCACCGTGGACTCCACCGCCCGCCGCAGCGCCGCGCTCGCCCGCTCGCTCGACGGATGCGAGACCGGCGGCAAGACAGTCGAGACCGTCACATGGGCCGCGGTCGACGAGGGCGGCAACGTCGAGGTCGCCGTCACGAACTCCCCCGCATCCGCACCGTCCGGCGGCACCACGGCGGACGTCGTCAACGGCTCGGGCGGCCATGTGATATCCGATGGCGTCTGGAGCTCCGACGGCGTGCACGACTCCGGCTACGAGCAGAACGCCGGAACCGTGACCGATTCGGCCGGCGGCAAGATCGAGGCCGGAGCCGCCCCCAAGGCAGACGAGGGCGACAAGTCCGAGACGGCCGAGGACGGCAGCGCGAAGGCCGACGATTCCGGCGCCAAGGCGGACACCAAGTCCGATACCAAGAAGAACGACTCGAAGGGCAACGCGGCGACGCAGGCGTCCGGCGGCTCGTCCTCGAGCTCGTCGGCATCCGGCTCCGCGCAATCCCAGAAGAAGTGGGTCCCCGAGCAGGGGCACTGGGAGACCGACTACGGCCAGGTCTGGGTCCCGAACGTGGTATATGTGCGACACGAGCGCTACTGGGTCAACCATGGCGGAACCAAAGTCGGACCGTTTGACAGCAAGGCCGCCGCATGGTCGTGGTGCGATAACGATGTTGATAATGGCGGTATCGGTGGCTCCGTAATCGACGACTCCTACACCACCAGCGAGGACCAGGGGCATTATGAGCAGCAGGCGACCGGCAGGCACTGGGTCGTGGACGTGGCCGGCCATTGGGAGTAGCCTTCGGGCGGTATCGCACACATGAGGCTCACGTGCTGTAAAATGACGACACCGATACAACCGGCAACGCGAAGATTGGAGCCAGAAGATGAACAGCAGAACGCCCGAGCTCTCGCGGCTCACCCTCATGTGCAGCGACCACGAGGTCGCCGAGTTCACCTGGAACCATGACCGCCAGGCCGTGACCGGCAAGACCCACGTCCTCGATGCGGCGCATGCCCCCCTTATGGCGACCGACCCATCGGGCAACATCACGCGCGACAGGCTCTCGAGCTGGTTCAAGAACAGGGGCATCCCCGATTTCCGCCCCGATGCCGCGGACCGCCTTCGCGCCGTCGGCTACCCGTCGGCCGCCTCCCTCATGGCCTCCGGTTTCGGCGCATCGCTGTCCGACCAATATTGGATCCGCCCCGCCGGATCCGCATCCACATGGCGCGACGTAAACTGCTTCGAGAACGATTTCAGCGAAGAGCTCGGCGAGCTGCTTCTTCCGCACGACGCCTCGTCGGTCCCCTCCCTCATCGAGAAGATCAGGGGCAACGCCGACCTCCTCGCCTCATCGCCCGATGCGGCCCTGAACGGCAACCTGCCGAAACGCTGGACGATCGAGGGCGGGCAGCGGATGCTGGTCAAGTCCGGGCGATCCTCCGGCAGGTTCCAGGAACCGTTCAACGAGAAGATCGCCAGCGTCCTGTGCTCGCGGCTGCTCGACGAGGGCGACTACGTCGCCTACGAGCTCGAGGACGGCGGCTTCATGAAGTGGACCTCCCGCTGCAAACCCATGACCGACCAGGTCACCGAGTTCGTGCCGGCCTGGGCGCTGCTCTGCTCGTCGAAACGCCCCTCGGACCTCGGGCTGCACGATTTCTACGTGTCCGCCTGCGCCGCCCACGGGCTCGACGTGCGCGAGGACGTGGAGAAGATGCTCACCATCGACTACCTCATGGCGAACTTCGATAGGCACTGGAACAACTTCGGCGTGCTCATCGACAGCGAGAGCAGGGAATGGCTCCGCGCGGCGCCGGTGTTCGACACCGGCGAAGCCCTCTGGTGCGACCGCGAGCTCTCCCAGCCCTTCGACGGCTACACGACCCCGCG
>CATYJC010000158.1 GCA_958407555.1 uncultured Collinsella sp.
TTGCCCGAGCACTCGGTCTTGGCGCGACCGGCGATAAGCTCAATCGCGGCAGCCATGTCGTCGTGGGTCATGTTGTCGAGCATGATGATATCGGCGCCGGCCTCCACAGCCTCGCGCACCATGTCCAGGTTCTCGCACTCGATCTCGACCGTCGCGGTAAATGACGCATGGGCGCGCGCCATCTCAATCGCGCGTGCCACGCCACCGGCGGCGTCGATGTGGTTGTCCTTGAGCATGACAGCCGTCGACAGGTTATAGCGGTGGTTGCTGCCACCGCCGATCTCGACTGCAGCCTTCTCGAAGACACGCATGCCCGGCGTGGTCTTGCGCGTGTCGACAAGCACGGTCTTGGTGCCCTCTAGCGCAGCTGCCATCCGATGCGTGTAAGTAGCGATGCCGCTCATGCGCTGCAGGTAGTTGAGCGCCACGCGCTCGCCCGAAAGCAGTACGCGCGCGTCGCCGCGCACTTGGCCCACGTGGTCGCCGGCGTGCACCTCATCGCCATCGACGACATCAAACAGCACCGAGCTCTGCGGATCCAGCAGCTCAAAGGTGCGAGCGAACACGTCCAGGCCGGCGATGATGCCATCGGCCTTGGCGATGAGCTCCACCGTGGCGGGACGCGCCGTGGGGCACACGCTCGCCGTGCTCACGTCCTCAAACGTAATGTCCTCGCGCAGGGCCTGCAGGATCAGATCATCGACGACGAGCTTCATGGTAATGGGATTCATGGTCTACTCCTCCACGGCCTGCGTGCCGGCGGCACGGGCCAGATCATCGATTGCAAGGTTATCGGAACTCAGGGCGCGATGGTGCCCATCGAGCGCGGGCTCGCCCGTCTGCTCCACGGCAAGCGACTCGCCGGTGCGCATACGCCAAGCGACGCGACGACCCCAGACCAGCGCTTCGAGCAGGCTGTTTGATGCAAGGCGGTTCTTGCCGTGAACGCCGTTGCAGGCTGTCTCGCCCGCGGCGTAGAGCTCGGGCATCGAGGTGCGGCCGTCCTTGTCGACCCACACGCCGCCCATAAAGTAATGCTGCGTGGGTGTGACGGGAATGGGCTCGTCCAGGATGTCGCGGCCGTCCTCCAGGCAGCGTGCGCGGATGTTGGCGAAGTGCCCGGTCACCACGTCGCGCTCGACGGGGGCAAAGCTCAGCCACTCGTGCTCGGTACCGTCCTGCTTCATCTGCTCGCGAATGGCTGCGGCGACCACATCGCGCGGCTGAAGCTCATCGGTAAAGCGCTCGCCGGCGGCGTTGAGCAAAATCGCGCCCTCGCCGCGGCAGCTCTCGCTGATCAGGAAGGTGCGGCCCGGCTGCGGCGAGAACAGCCCCGTGGGGTGAATCTGCACGTAGTCCAGGTGCTCCATCTTAATGCCATGCTCCTGAGCAATGTAGCAGGCATCGCCCGTGAGCTGCGGGTAGTTAGTCGAATGGTCGTATACGCCGCCGATACCGCCCGTAGCCCACAGCGTGTGGCGGGCATGGATCTTAAACGGCTCGCCGGCATGCACGCCCTCGGCGGCGTTTGCCAGCTCGTCGGCGGGACGAACCGAGTTGTCCTCGTCCACGGAAACGGCAACGACGCCGGTGCACACCGTGGCGCCATCACGCTCGCCCGTCAGGATGTCGGTCATGGCCACGTGCTCCAAAATCTGCACGTTATCCAGCTTGCGAACGGCCTGGAGCAGCTTGGTCGTGATCTCCTTACCCGTAATATCGGCATGGAAGGCAATGCGCGGGCGGCTGTGCGCGCCCTCGCGGGTAAAGTCGAGGCTGCCGTCGGCCTTGCGTTCAAAGTCCACGCCCATCGCTAGCAAGTCGTTGATGACCGAGCGGCTCGAGCGAATCATGATGTCGACGCTCTCGCGGCGGTTCTCGTAGTGGCCGGCGTGCATGGTGTCCTCAAAGAAGGCATCGTAGTCCGAGCCCTCGGGCAGCACGCAGATGCCGCCCTGCGCGAGCATCGAATCGCACTCGTCGACAGCGCCCTTGGAGAGCATGATCACGCGCGTGCTCGTCGGCAGATTGAGGGCCGCGTACAGGCCCGCCACGCCGCAACCGGCAATGACAACGTCGCACTCCATATCGGGGTATTGTTTGGTTTCCACAGGAATCCTCTCCCTTGTAATGTGACATAAGGGACTGCCCCTCATGTCACATCGTTCTAGCGCGCCGCGTACTCGAGCATGCGGTCGAGCGTAAGTTTGGCCTGGTCGGCCGCCTCGTCCGACACGCCGATCTGTACCTCGCCCTCGCCCGTCTCCAGGCATCGCACGAGCTTTTCGAGTGTGATGAGATCCATGTTGACGCAGGTGGGCTGCACCGCGGGAAAATAGAACTTTTTGCCGGTGCCCTCGCAGCGGCGCTCGAGCTCGTAGAGCACGCCGCGGACCGTCACGATGATGAACTCACTCGCGTCCGAATCCTCGGCGTACTTGATGATGCCGGCGGTGGAGCCGATGTAGTCGGCCTCGGCAAGGACGTCGGCCTTGCATTCGGGGTGCGCCAGCACGAGCGCGTCGGGATGCGCCTCCTGCGCATCGACGATCTGCTCGACGGTGATGATGTGATGGCGCGGGCAATAGCCATTGTTGAGGATGACGTGCTTTTGCGGCACCTGCTCGGCTACGAAGCGGCCCAGGTTTTGATCGGGGATGAACAGGACGTGCTGCTGCGGCAGCTCGGACACGATCTTGACGGCGTTGGAGCTGGTGACGCACACGTCACTCCAGCTCTTGATCTCGACCGTCGAGTTGACGTAGCAGACCACGGAAAGGTCGTCGCCGTACTCGGCGCGCGCCGCGTCGACCGTCTCACGCTTGACCATGTGAGCCATGGGGCAGTCCGCGCCCGGCTCGGGCAGCAGCACGGTCTTGGTGGGGTTGAGCAGCTTGGCGCTCTCGCCCATAAACTCCACGCCGCACAGCACGATGGTCTGCTGCGGCAGGCTTTTGGCAAGCTTTGCCAGGTAAAAGCTGTCGCCGACGTAATCGGCAACGGCTTGGACCTCGGGCGCCACATAGTAGTGCGCCAGGATCACCGCGTCACGTTGGGTTTTTAGTTGCTGAATGGCCTCGACAAGCTCTGCGGGCACCAGTGCCGCGCGCTCCGTTGCCGTCGTTGCCGATGCTAGGCCAGCCGCGATATCGCGTGCAAGCTCCGACGCATCCATGTTCGCGCTCTGTGCCATCAAGGCCCCTCTCTTTTGGCGAATCTTGGGGCTTTAGTATGACACCTAGGTTTACAGCTGACAAGACAGCTGTAAACCTAGGTGTAAAGTTGAAATAAAGATTCAATCACGCGGCAGGTCCATTTTCGAACTGGCAAGCTGAGGATAGCTGAGCTCTCGATGGCGCAGGAGGCATCTTTCGCCACCGCAATACCGCTTGGCGCGAGTTGCACGTCGTGGGGCGCAAACGGGGCACACCTCAGCGGGCGGCGCGCACCCAATGTGGCAAAATCGAACTACTAAGGGGGCTCGAATGC
>CATYJC010000159.1 GCA_958407555.1 uncultured Collinsella sp.
TTATGCCTCGCGCAGCCAATCAAACGCGACGCGCGGCGTACCGTCCGACACATATACGATACCGGCGCGCTTAAACCCGGCCTTGGCGATGGCGCCCTGCATGGGCAGGTTGTCTTGATGCGTGTCGATACGCAGGTGATCGGCGCGCTCCTTGGCAAAGGCAAACATCGCAGCCGCGATACCGTGCACGGTGCCGTCGGATGCCACGCGGTGCAGCACGGCGTACGGAGTGTCGCTATGCCATTGACCGTCCTCAATTACGTCATAGCACTCGTCCGGACCCGGTAAAAAGGCAAACGTCGCCACCACGCGACCGTCGACTTCGCACACATAGCTGCCACCAGCGGCGATATCGGCTGCCAGCTGCTCGGCAGAAGGCGTGCCCTCGGGCCACTGCGTGGCGTTGCCATGCGCGCGCATAAAGGCGCGGGCCGCGTCATAGATAGCCATGACGGCGGGAATGTCGGTATCGAGGGTTTTTCTGATCATCACGCGGCGACCTCACGTTTATTGGTATCACTTTGATTGGGCAATGATACCAGCGTTTGGAGAGGGGCACGAAGCAGATGGGGAGCAAAAAGCGAGCCGCTTGGTCAAAAGCCAAAAGCGAGTTTTTAGGCGCTGCCACGGGCGGCGATATGAGCGACCTGTTTGCGCGCGAGAATGAGCGCCGCGACGCCCTGGACGCCGAGCGCGATGAAGCCTGGCGCTACAAGTCGTGCGAACGCAAAAACCGTTACGACACGCGCGCCGAGGCCGAGGCCGTTATGGCCGACTGCGAAAACCGCGGGCGGCGTGGTTTGGCCTGCTACAAATGCGAATACTGCGGCGGCTGGCACCTGACGTCGCATCCTTGGAAATAGGCCTCGCATCGGCACGGCACTGACGGAGCGCCAACCATCGCGCGCAAGCTACGGGCGCGGCGGCACCAAAACATCGTAACGAACGGCCTTGCCCGCAAGTTGATAGCTCGGCTTAACTCCGGCAAGCAGCGGGCCCTTCACCGGCCGCTTGATAACGACCTTGCGCGGATGCACAGCAAGCGCCGCCTCGACCAGCGATTCCTCATCGGCACACGGCTGTTCCAAATGGTGCAGGAGTTGGAACTTCTTTTTCACCGCCGCACTCTTGGTGCGCTCGGGAAACATGGGATCCAGATACACCGCGTCGGGAGCGGCGAGCTCGCCCTGCCCGATCAGCTCAGCTGTATGGCGAAGGCCGGCAATGCTGTCCTCGCCCGCATGAAGGCGCATGCGAGCCACGGCAGCCGCAAGCACCTGATCATCCGCCGCGCGATCCAAGGCATCCTTGAGGAGCGCCGCGATCACGCAATCCTGCTCATACAGATCGACGGTAAAGCCCGCGGCCGCCAACAGCAGCGAATCCTCGCCAAAGCCTGCCGTGGCATCAATCGCCCATGGGCTCTCGATGCCTTTTGTGCGCGCAGCCTTTACCAGCAGCTCTTGCTGCAGACGGCCTTGCTTGAGTCGTGGCAGCATGCGGGCAAAATCGGCACGCAGCTCCATCGCGCCGTCGGTGAGCGTGAGGCCCTCGGACTTCCGCACGAGCTCGAGCCCCGCGGCCCGAGCAACAGAAAAGGGATCGACGACGCCCATGGACACTCCTTAACAAGCAAAACGAATACGCGGGGCGCCGTTTATGCCAGCACCCAACCGTCCGCTATTGTCCCACATGCGACATGGCCCACAGCATCGCAATGCAAAGCACCGCCATCAATCCCGTGCACACGGCAGCGATCACAGAATCGCCCATGCGCCTTCCCAACGACCGCGGCTCACGCACTTGCCCTGTTCCGTACATCATGGCTCCTCCTTGAGACCAGCTCCTTGTTACGGCCTCATCATCGCAGCGCCGCACATGGGCTGCCATCGATTTGGCTTACGTCCAGCTTTCCTTTTTGAAAGGTTGGACCGTACAGGCAAGAGACGCTTTCAAACGCATGCATCGTCCCGTTGAACTACAATGTGCTTCACGATATGTGCCGTAACCTGGGCGCGACAGATTCTCCGCGCCCGCATCGAAAGGACCAGCTATGAGCGCTGCTCGCAAGACACTCAAAATCCTTGCCCTGATTTATTTTGTTCTGGGCATCGCCAGCCTCGTCATCGGAATTGCCGGCATTGTTACCGGCAATTTTGGATCCGCTTACGGATCGAACGCCACACTCGCCGCTGTTGTGGTGATTGTTAAGGGCCTCGTCGACCTTGCCGCAGGCGTCGCCGGTATCAAGGGCGCGAACAAGCCTTCGCAGGTAGACGGCGCATTTAAGCTCGGTATCGTTGCCGCGGCAGCCACGCTCCTCCAAGCCGTGCTCACGCTTCCCGCACTCGGCGGCAGCTCCGTCAATATAATCGCCTTTGTCATCGTGGTCTACGACCTGTTCTTTGTTCAGCAGGCACACGCCGTTAAGGCCGAGAACAAGGACCGCCTGTAAGCGCCCGCTTCTCATAACCTCTGTTGCAACCAAGCAACTAAAAAGGGCCGATCGCGCATCTCCGCGGTCGGCCCTTTGCGTTTGCCTAGATAAAACCTACCAAAATAAACCTGTCCCTTTTTTGGCAGGTTAGTGGCGGTACTCGGCGATGATGAAGTCGATGTCGGTTTGAAGGGTGTCCAAATTTGCCAGGCGCTCTTTGTCGGCAGGGCGCGTGCGATAGTAGTACGGCGTCATCTGGAACACCGCCTCGATGTCGGCCTGCGTCTGGAGCGTAATATTCGCAGATACCCGGTGCGTTCCGACTAACTCGAGCTCGGTTGTCTTCGGCAGCTTCTCATCGTTAAGGTACGGCGTGTCGTAGAGCACCTCCTTGAGCCCAAACAGATGGCGTGCACCTGGCACGACGGTGTAGAGCGAGCCCTCGGGCGCCAGCACGCGAGAAAACTCACGCTCGTTAAAGGGAGCGAAGAGCTCGGTCACCATATCGAAGGCGCCATCGGCCACGGGGATATCCTTCATGTTGGCCACGAAGTAGGTCGCGTCGCCGCGCTTGGCGGCCAGGCGCACCATCTCCTTGCCCAGGTCGAAACCGTAAGCATCCACGCCCGGCACCGCGCCCATGGCGCTGGTGTAGTAGCCCTCGCCGCAGCAAATATCGAGCAAGGCCAGCGGCTTGTCCGACGTAGCTGCGCACCGCTGAGCTCGTTCGCGCACCAGCTCGACCATCGCATCGCGCAACGGCGCATAGTAACCGCGGTTCAGAAAGTCGCGACGGCTGCGTGCCTGCGACTTGGGATCGCCCATGGAGTCGCCGCTCTTGGACGAGCGCAGCAGATATAGATAGCCCTCGCGAGCACGGTCAAACCGGTGTCCGCCCGCGCATGCAGCGCCGCGTTCGTCATCCACCAACGGTTCATGGCAAACGGGACACAACAACATGGCAACTCCTTAGCGCGAACAACACAACACCCACCATTGTCGCACGCCTTCCCCACCTAGTCATTGGGGACGTTCTTAAACGACTAGTC
>CATYJC010000160.1 GCA_958407555.1 uncultured Collinsella sp.
TTGCCAAAGCTCACGACATCATCGTTGTAGATGGCGGTTCGGGCTGCGAGGAGGCAGTCGGTAAAGTCCATATGCGTTTTGCCAAAGAGTTTGACGGCAAGGGCGACAACGGTGGGCTCGTCGACCATGACGTCATCGAGCAGCCTTTTCATGGCCGCAGCAATCTCAACGCGGGGAACCTTATAGACGTCGCGCAGCGTGACCACGACGCGCGTGATGATTTCGGGGTAGACACGAGCGGTGCGCGTGGCGATGACCTTGGCGGCGCGCGGTGACAGGACCTCGTCGTCGTTAAGCAGGTAGCGCAGGATGACGGTCTCGTCGATGATGGTGCTACTCATGGATATCTACTTCCTCGGGACCCAAAATCGAATCGTCGCTTTCTGTAGCAAGGTATTCAATCCAGGCATTGCGCTCCTCGGAGCGGCGATTGGGGTCCCCATATGCTTTGAGCGATCCATAGGCGGCGGTGCCGTCCTTTGAGCGCACGGCGACCGGCTGAAAGGGGAGCTTGCGCATCAAAATGCTTTGCGCGACAAATAAACGGACAGCCTCGGCGAGCGATGTGCCCATGGCGTCGTAAAGACGCTCGGCATGCTGCTTGTCTTCCTCGCGAATGCGCACCTGCAGGATGGCTCTTTTTTGAGTCGATGACATCACTGGCCCCCTTAATGAGCGTGCAATAGAGTCGGTCAAATGCGGCATATGCCGATACCTGAGCATCTTATAACGATTACTTTATTTCGCTCAAGTAAATAACCATAAACTTGAATACAAGCGTAGTACATCCAAAATGAGAGTGCGTAAAAATCTCTGAGGTGTACGCGTGTAATACACTCACCTTTATATCCTATAGAAAATAATTCCAACCTGCCAAAACCCCTGCAATACACTCGTATTGCAGGGCCTATGCTCAAGTTTGCCCCCTGCAACTGCGTATATTTAACCTGTATATCGTTGGAGGAATTCTATCGAAGTGCCTGTTTCGCCGCATGCGCTCGATACGCCGATGCCGGACCACGGGCGGTCCGGGGCAACGTCGACAGGGTCTCTCCGGCATGGGATTCAGGAGGGAGTGAACAACATGGGCAATAAACGAGTCGTAGCCGATTCCTCGCGCTGCATTGGGTGTCAAACCTGCATGGCGGCGTGTATCGAGGCACACGACATCCCCGGCAACATCGCTGCGCCGCGCCTGCGCGTGACGCGTACGTACGAGATCTCCGCACCGGTGGCTTGCCATCACTGCGAGGATGCTCCGTGCGCCAAGGCCTGCCCCACGGGTGCCTTGTTCTTTGATCCAAAGAACCATCGCATCGGTGTTAACGAGGACAACTGCATCGGCTGCAAGAGCTGCGTCATGGCCTGCCCCTTTGGCGCCGTGAGCGTGGCGACCACGCAGGTCCCCGTATTGATGGGCGACGTGCGCGTGGGTTCGCAGACTAAGAGCTTCGTGCTCAAGTGCGACCTGTGCGTGGACCGTCCCGGCGGTCCGGCGTGTGCCGAGGCGTGCCCGACCAAGGGCCTCACCCTGGTAGACGAGGAGCGTCTGGCGGAACTGACCGCCGAGCGTGCCCGAGCCACCATCGAAAACGAGGCGTAAGCGGGCGGCCATACAGGCCCAACGATTGTCAAATACGTACCGATTAATCGGTAGCAGAAAAAGGAAGGAGGGTGTCATGGAGAAGCATAAAGTGATCTGCCCGTACTGCGGCGCCGGTTGCCAGTTTAACCTCCTGGTCCAAAACGGCCAGGTCGTGGGTACCGAACCGCTCAACGGCATCACCAATCAGGGCGAGCTGTGCCTTAAGGGTATGAGCGGCTACGACTTCATCAACGACACCAAGATCTTGACTCCTCGCGTACTGCACCCGATGATCCGTCGCACCAAGGGCGCGGATCTTGAGCGCGTAAGCTGGGACGAGGCACTGGATTTCACCGCATCTAAGATGCAGGCCATAATTGACGAATATGGTCCTAACGCTGTCATGACCACCGGCTCTTCGCGAGGCGGCGGCAATGAGGCGAACTACGTCATGCAGAAGTTTACGCGTGCGTGCATCGGCACCCACAGCGTAGACAACTGCGCCCGTACTTGACACGGCCCTACTGTCCTCGGTCTGATGGACACGGTTGGTTCAGGTTGCATGTCATGCTCCATCCCCGGTATGGAGGATGCGGGCTGCATTTTCCTCTTCGGCTATAACCCTGCCGATTCGCACCCCATCGTCGCAAGGCGTATCGTGCGAGCCAAAGAAAAGGGTTGCAAGATCATCGTCGCCGACCCGCGCCATATCGAAACCGCGCGTATCGCCGATCTTTACCTTCCGATCAAGAACGGTTGCAACGTCGCGTTCCTCAACGCCTTTGCCAACTGTCTGGTCAACGATGGCCTCTACGACAAGGAATTCGTCGCCGAGCACACGAACGGCTTTGACGAGTGGTGGGAGACCATCAAGAACTACACTCCCGAATCCGTACAGGACATCACGGGTGTCGAGCCCGCGTTGATCCACCAAGCTGCCGAGATGTACGCCACGGCGAAGCCCTCTGCCATCATTGGCTGGGGCATGGGCGTATGCCAGCAGAAGCAGAACCTGAAGACGGTGCACACCATCGCCTCCATCGCCTGCGTTGCCGGCCAGATCGGCAAACCCAATTCCGGCCTCGCGCCCGTGCGCGGTCAGAATAACGTCCAGGGCTCCTGCGATATGGGCATGCTGCCCAACCTGTACCCTGGCTACCAAAAGGTCACCGACCCGGCGGTGCGTGCTAAGTTTGCCAAGGCTTGGGGCGTGCCCGAGGAAAAGCTCCCGCTCGAGGAGGGCTACAAGCTCACCGACCTGGGCCACCTGGTCGACGAGGGCAAGGTGCACTGCTTCTACAACTACGGCGAGGACCCGGTGCAGACCGAGCCCGATTCGGCCGGTATGCGCAAGACGCTCTCCGAGCTGGATCTGTTCATTTGCCAGGACATCTTTATGACGCAGACGACCATGCTCGCCGACGTCATCCTGCCCGCTACCTCTTGGGGCGAGCACGAGGGTGTCTTTACCGCATCCGACCGTAGCTTCCAGCACTTTGACGCGGCCGTTCCGCCCAAGGGCGAGTGCCGTCACGACTGGGAGATCTTCGCGGACCTGTCTACGCGCATGGGCTACCCCATGCACTACGACAACACCGAGCAGATCTGGAACGAGTGCATTAGCCTGTGCCCCAACTTTGTGGGCGCGACCTACGAGAAGATGGCTCCCGAGGGCGGTTACGCCCAGTGGCCCGTCAAGAGCACCGATGTGAACGACCACGGTACGCCCGACATGTTCGCTGGTGGCAAGTTCACCACCAAGGACGGCCGCGCCAACCTGATGGCGCACGACTGGGAGGCGCCCTCCGAGCTTCCCGACGATGAGTACCCGCTCATCCTGTGCACCGTCCGCGAGGTCGGCCACTACAGCTGCCGCTCGATGACCGGCAACTGCAAGACG
>CATYJC010000161.1 GCA_958407555.1 uncultured Collinsella sp.
AAGGAGGCGGAGTGCTCGCGATAGAACGTATTGTTGAGCTGGATGAGCGATGAGGCGAAATCACGGTTCACGGCGCGGAATTCCCTCCGTTGGCGGTGTGGAATAAACAGTACGACCATACTACCGTTAACGCCGCAACGGGGACAACCGAGCCGTGGGTCATTGCTTTGTTTGGACACATTTCCGCAGCTCATATGTGCCCGCAACCGCCGGTTGTCAAAAATCTCACTAGAATAGGTGGCATGCTTTTGGCGGTGGCGGATAGATTTTTAACTGTACAAGGCGCCTTAAGAACAAAAACGGTCCGGCGGCACGGCTGGCATCACATAGGAGGAACCATGAATGTAGAAACTGCGCAGCGGCTCGCCGACCTTCGTCGCAGCAAGGGCTTTAGCCAGGAGGGGCTGGCGCGAAAACTGGGGTTATCACGCCAGGCGGTCAGTAAATGGGAGCGCGCGGAGAGCTCGCCCGATACCGAGAACCTGATCTCGCTCGCCAAACTCTATGGCGTGAGCCTTGACGAGCTGCTCAATCCGAGCGATGAGATCGAGGACGATATCGAGTTTGAGAACGAGGACCGCGCCCGCCAGCGCGAGGCCGAGGCGGCAGAGCGTGCCCGTACCCATGAGGCGGCGGCACGCGCTACCGAGGCGGCAACGCAGGCGAGTGATGCTGCGGCCAAGGCGGCGCAAGCGGCAAGCTGGAGTGCACAGGCCGCCAATGCCGCTACGGCGCAGGCGACGAGTGGCACCGCGGTTGGCTCGACTCCGGTGAAGGGCCCGTTCCAGTCGTTCCCGTATTGGGCCGTGTGTTGGCTACTGTTCTTTTTGCTGATGTTCCTGTTTGGTGCCGGTCCCTTTGCCGCGCTGATCTTCTTCACGATTCCCATCTATCACTGGGTGGCGCGTGCGCTCGATGGTGATTGGGCACGCGGGGATATTCAGGTTGGTCCGGCACCGGTGGCGGTCAAGGCGCAGGGGAAGGATACTTCTGCGGAACCTGATGCTGACGTGGCCACCGCGGCCACCGCTGAACCGATTTCCAAAGAGGGTGATGAATGATGAAGCTTTCGCATGAATCTAAGGTGCGCTTGGGCGTTGGCGTCGGAGCGTTTGTGCTCATCATTGGACTTGTCTTTGGCATTTCGCGGACATTGATTCATTTTGATGGCCCGTGGGATCTCGACGATGTTGTATCCGGCTTGTCCGATATGGACGATGTGGTTGACGACGACGATTTTATGAACGATGGCGGTAAATATTCCGCTCAGCCTCAGCAGCTTTCGAGTACGACCTTTGATGCCGATCAATTTCGCTACCTCGATTTCGATATCGCCGCGGCTACGGTGGACGTCAAGGTTGTTGATGGCAGCAAGGCTCGCGTTATCGAGCGGGGACGCGTTGCCAAGGGCGTGGATGCCTCCAAGGCCGCGACGCAAAACATCGCATCCGTCGAGGACTCAACGCTCAAGGTTTCCCGATCTGGAAGTGATGGCGGTAGGGCAATTGACCGCTCGGTTACGGTTGAGCTGCCACGCCGTGTTGCCGAACATCTGAAGGGGATCAACGCACACGTGGGCTCGGGTGATCTGCAGATTGCCGGTGTCATCTGTGATGGTTTTGACCTTTTCCTGGGTGCGGGAGATGTAGAGTTTACGGGCACCGTGACCGATACCCTGAATGCCGAGGTCGGTTCGGGCGATGTGACGTTCGAGCTCTACCAGGCCCCCGCGAGGTCGATGGACGTAAGCGTGGACTCGGGCGATGTGGAGATAACGGTTCCGAACTCGACGGGCTTTAAGGCGAGCCTCACCGTGGGCAGTGGCGACTTTGAGAGCGATTTCCTTCCGCTTGGCTACGATGGCGAGACCATATTGAATCTTGAATTCGACAACGGTGATAAGTCTGCCACGTATCGTTTTGAGGTTGGTTCGGGTGACATGTCGTTTGATCCGGAGTGACGGGTGGTTATCGAAGACTTATAAACCATAGACGCGCTGTTTGATAAAGGCGCCGAAGCCGAGGTCGGCTCCGGCGCCTTTGCCTTTACAATGGGGTCATGGAACAGATTATCTTGAACATACTCGATGCTCTGCGTCGCGGTGAGACCGTGGACGACAAGGCGCTCGTCAAACTGATACATGCCGAGGCGCGCCGCGAGGGTGCCGATAAGCGCGATTTGGCCAAGCGTCGCCTGCTGCCGTTTTACCAGCGGGTGAAGCGCGAGGAACCGGCTCGGTGGGCTGGGTGGAATGTCGATGCCGAGCTAGAGCGTCAACTGCTGCAGGTGTTGCGCATGAAGCCGCGCCGCACGGCTTCGGGCGTGGCGACTATTACCGTCATCACCAAGCCGTGGCCGTGCTCGGGCGATTGCCTGTTTTGCCCCAACGACCTGCGCATGCCCAAGAGCTATCTGCACGCTGAGCCGGCGTGTGCCCGTGCGGAGCAAAACTGCTTCGATCCGTATCTGCAGGTGAGTGCCCGTTTGACGGCGCTTTCGCAGATGGGTCATGCGACCGACAAGATAGAGCTTATCGTGCTCGGTGGCACCTGGAGTGACTATCCGCAAGGGTATCAGGCATGGTTTATGTCGGAGCTTTTCCGTGCGCTCAATGACGATGCCGTCGCCGGCGTTGCGGCAAACCCCATGTTGGCGCGTCCGGGCATCAGCCGTGCCGAGGCAGGGCGCCTGCTCGATGACGCTCCCGCCGATGCGCTGCCGCCGGTGGTGGCGGAGCGCCGCGAGCGCTATCGGGCTGCCGGTATTGCGACCGACGAGGCCGAGCTTGCGAGCGGCGTTGCCGACGACCAGGGGCGTGTGGATGCTGCCGTGGGCGGCTATAACCGCGCAGTGCGTCGTCTGTACGGCCCCGGTACGCCGTGGGGCGAGGTCGCCGAGTGGCAGACAGCAACGATGGAAGAGCTCGAGCGGCAGCAGCGCATCAACGAGACGGCGAAGCATCGCGTGGTGGGACTCGTTATCGAGACGCGCCCCGATGCCGTAACGCCGCAGACCCTCACGCTCATCCGCCGCCTGGGCTGCACCAAGATCCAGATGGGTATTCAGAGTCTCGACCAACATTTGCTCGATATCAACGAGCGCCGCATTTCGGTGGCGCAGATCGAGCAGGCGTTTTCGCTCGCGCGCCTGTTTGGCTTTAAGATCCACGCTCATTTTATGCTCAACTTGCTGGGCGCCACACCCGAGGGGGACAAGCGCGACTACGAGCGCTTTATGACCGAAGGGGCCTTTATGCCCGACGAGGTCAAAGTCTACCCGTGTGCGCTCATCGAAGGCTCGCGTCTGGTGGGCTGCTATGAGCGCGGCGAGTGGCGCCCCTATTCCGAGGAAGAGCTGCTCGATGTGTTGGCCGACGACATCGTGGTGACGCCGGCGTTCTGCCGTATCAGTCGCATGATTCGCGACTTTAGCTCCGATGACATCATGGTGGGCAACAAGAAGCCCAACCTGCGTC
>CATYJC010000162.1 GCA_958407555.1 uncultured Collinsella sp.
AGGCTACGCCGCTGACAAAGCTGCCCATAAGGGGAAGTGCCGTGAGTGCGCCCGCGGCGATACCGCCCACGGCGGCCATGGCGTAGCGGTTCTGGTTGTGTCCAACCATGCGTGCGATCGCGGTGCCCGTAAATGCCGCCGAGACTAGGGCGATACCGATCACGGCGCACATGAGGGCTCCGGCGAGCGACAGACCTGCAATCGAGATGATGAGCAGCAGGACGGCGGGAATGGCGGCCACCGTGCCCAAAAGACCGCTCACCCACAACGGGGTGGGGCGCTGGCGGAGCATGCCGGCAGCGCTGGCGGTCGCGCGCGGAAAGACGAGCTCAAGGAGGATCGCGACAAAGCAGGTGGAAAGCGCCGCGGCGACGATGCCGCCGATGACGTCGTTAATCGTAGAGGTGTTCTCGTTCTCGGTGCGGTCGATCTTGAGGGCCTCGACCTGAGCGCCCCCGGCCCGCTCGGGATCCTCGGAAATGTGGGCGTTCACCGTGCCGGTGACGCGGGCATTTTTGCCCAGGATGAGTTTGTCGGCCCAGACCTCGACATCGCCATCGACGGTGCCGTCGATGGTTACCGTACTGCCCGCGAGCGCTGCCGACTTGGCAGAGCCGCGCAGGGCAACCGTCTCGCCCATCGCGTAAAAACAGTTGGCGGTGCTACCGGTGTTGAGCACGACGTGCTGACCGGCTACCGTCACGCTGCCATCGATTGCGGTTTTGGAGATATCGATGGTGCGCGCCGCCAGGCGAATGGCGCCGCCTACGGTGCAGTCGCGAATCGACAGGCTGTCGCCTGCCGCGATAATATCGCGGCCGATGGAGGCATCGTCCAGGTTAAGGCTTTGGCCAGCCCAGTACAGGTCGCCCTCGGCGCCAGACGGATTTGAGTCAGCTTCGGTTGCGAGTACGTTGCCCGCGGTGTCTGTGCCGGCGAATGACGCCGTGGGAAGTACGGTCAGCGCAAGCGCAATCAGTGCGAATAGGAGGACGATGCGGCCCTGCGCTTTACGGCGCTGGGTCGACGGTGCTGGGTTGCAGGGCATAGTGAATCCTTCGTTAGATACTCGACATGTATCTAACAGGGTACCCAACGCGCGGGCGCTCTAAAAGAACCTCTCGGTTGCATTTCGAAGGGTCGTGCCGCGCTGTCTACTTTTCGCGATGCAAAAAGCGCGCGATGTCTTCTTCGGTGGGGCTTTTGATGTCAAAGCGCAGCGAGAGCCAGCGCAGACTCATGGTCACGATAACGCATACGACCAGCGCGGCGACATTGCTGACCAAGCCACTCATGACGAGGCTTACATAGCTTGCCGATCCGGCGATGGCCGCGATGGCATAAAAGTTAGTGCGTTGGAAAATGCCCGGAACCACGCCCATAAAACCGTCGCGCAGCATGCCGCCGCCCACCGCGGTGAAGAAGCCCATCATGATGCAAACGACGGGTGCAAATCCGTAGACCAGTGCCTTGTCTGCGCCGGTTGCCGCATAGATGCCGACTGAGATGATGTCGAGCAGGGGAATGAGTTTGTCGGGCTTATCGACGATTGCCGGGAAGATGTAGATGATGGCCGCCGTGGCGATGGAGAGCGGCAGCGCCATTGGCTGGTTGAGGATGTAGACGTTGCCGACCTGGAGTGTCATATCACGCAAAAGACCGCCGCCCAGACCGCAGACCACCGCGAGCGCGACCGCGCCCACCAGGTCGAGCTTGTGTTCGCGCGCAACCAGCACGCCCGAGATCGATGCAGCGACAACGGCGAACATCTCGAGCCAAAATGGGATGGCGACCATGGCATCCGAGGCATGTGAGGTAACGGTTACAGCGGCGACGACGGGCAAGATGGGGTCCTTTGGGTTATGGGTTTGGACAATGCCCGTACATAGTACATGTTCGGCGCCGATTGCGACCCTATTGCTCGGCAAACGGTCGGGACTGGGTGCGGTCATAGGTTTCAAGTATGTACATCAGCCTCCAAAGATGTCGAAAAATATCGTTTTTGGAGGGTGATGTACATGTTTGGGGAGCGCGGGGCGAGCGGGTCCGTCGTTACTCAGAAGTCGACTCTTCGGCTTGATCGCTTTTCCAGTTGCGGATAAGTACCTTGCGCAGTTCGTTTTGCTTTCGCTGATACTCGGCATCTATGCAACGAGGCATGCCGAGCGCTTCGCGGATATTGTTCATGGCACGGTGAAAAGCGAGTTGGCTGGCAAATTGCGTTGAGGTGAGCGTGATGATGCGATAGCCCATTTGGGCGAGCACGGCCTCCCGCTCCGCATCTGCTCCCTTGCGTTCGACCTCGTCGTGAAAGCCGCCCTTATATTCGATGCCGAGCTCTCTGCGCTTATAGGTAATGAGGGCATCGATTTTGAGCGTTCGGGCTTTGGTGCAATGCCAAAGTCGTTTAGGGATTTCGAGTGGCTTGTTGAGTTCGACACCTCGGATGCCAACGCCGCCTTCGCTTATCGGGAGTGAAAGGGCGACAGCGGATGCGGTCTCCATGGGTGAGGCTGAGTGGTCGTAGATATGCCTGAGCGCGAGTCTGGCGCGTGTGGCACCGGGTTTGCCGGGGTGACGATCGAGCAGTTCGACAATTTCGTCCTTGGAAGTGGTGGCTGGCTGCTCGGTATAAGGGTCATCGGGGTTGAACCCCATGCGATAATCACCGCAAACTTCGTAGCCGTATTCGAGATATTCGATTCTGTCCATCCACTCGGCAGCGAATACGAAGGTAAGGGCTTCGTCGGTGATAAAAATACCGGGGGTCAGCTCGTCAATATGGTCGTAGGGTAGATTTTGGCCAAGAACGTGGCAAGCGACACCGTTGGTGCGAATTCGCTCGAAAGCAAATACTACGGAGATGTCGATAGTCTTAAGCATGGTGGACGGAATGCCGCAGTCGGTAAGTGCCTGCCGAATGCGCGCGATGCGTTGCTGGGTAGAGAGCCCCCGCACACCTATCTGGTAGTCGCGTTGTGCAACGGCTTGAACCAGGTTCCGCGGTGCATGATGGACGAGCCACGCCGTTTTATGCGAAATGAGAACAGGAGTATCCATTAGGGACCTCTCGCTTCGAGCTGACACCAAACTCTTATGTCCGTTGAGGTGGGGAAATATACCGGATACGAGCAAATCGACTCATGCTCGGTGCGCGTCATATGCAAACGTGTACATCACACTCCAAAAACGACATTTTTCGACATCTTTGGAGGGTGGTGTACATGTTTGGGGATCTGGGTTGATGCTGAACGCGATGGGGGCTTGGCTGAATAGGAGGGATGTCTAAATTTTGAGCGGCGCTCAAAATTTATCCGGTCGGCTTACGCCGACCGCGCTGCGCTAAAAACGCGCCACTGGCGCGTTTTCTTTACGCTTCGCGCCCTGGCGGGTTCGAATCCCTCCTCCTGCGCGTAATTGGAATGTGCCCAAAAAGAAAAAGCC
>CATYJC010000163.1 GCA_958407555.1 uncultured Collinsella sp.
TCCGAAATCGGCCATTAGATGCCGTCCTCGTCGCCGAAGATATCCTCTTCCTCGGAGCCGGCAACGGATGCGACCGTCTGGGCGGTGACGCCCGTCTGTCCAACGGTCACGGCCTGCTCGCCAAGCTCGGCGAGCGTGGCATTGCCTCGGAGGAACAGAAGCTCAATAACCATGGGAAGGTTGGTGCCAGTCAGAACCTCGACGTTGTCGACATCCTGGGCAATCATCATCGACTGGTTGAACGGGGTGCCGCCAAGCAGGTCGGTAAAGACGAGCACGCCATCGCACTCCTCGCGCATGGCGGTAATAGCGGCGCGGAGATCCTCACCGTAGGATGCGGCCTGGTCGCCCTCAAAAGGAACGACGGTAAAAGCAGGCTGGTCGCCGGCAACCATCGCGATAGCGCTTGCAAGGCCGGGTGCGAACTGTCCATGACCGGTAAGAATAAAGCCAACCATTCAAATTTCCCTTCCGAAGGTGTGTACAATCTGAGTCCGATGATTTTCGGAAGCCAGCGGGCGCTCGCCCTTAAAGCTTCTTGGAAAGCGTTCTTTAAAGACCAGTGGTTTCTAAACTGGTAGTAACCACGTGACGTGTTGTTGTCACTATATCACCCCAGAAGAGGTCGCTTTCCTTGATTCATACGGTAAAACGTTTTTGCACCGCTCACGGTGATAAATCGACCGTTTACCGGTCGTTAACACTTCTACCTGCGGTTTTGAAACCGTTTCGAAATGCTTTGGCAAAAGATCGGATCTTTTCCTGTGTCTAAACAACGCAGGGCGGCTAAAAATAGCGTGAAGAAAAATTGCAGGTCATTGTGAAGATATGTGAATTGGTCTTTTTGACTTAATACCAGTTAGAACCAGTTTTGAGATTATCGGTGAACGGTAGTTTTCGACCGTTCACCGGTTACTTGCAATCGTTTGCAGTTGTTTTCCCAGATGAATTAGGGAAGCGCGATGGAGCGCTTGCGCGATCACGGGAAGTATTTGGCATTTGTCCTCATCCCCCGAACGCCAAACTCCGGCATCCAAAATGAGCTAATAGCTCACGCTAATCGTTTTCAATCATTACTTACTCAGTATACGTAATTATTTACCGTTTATCGTTAATTTTGATATGATACAAGTATCATCCAAAACGCCGATTGGAGAGGTTATGGTCCACCGAAACGCATCTATATCGAATGAAACCATCAGCCGCGAACAGACGATAGCCAAACTGAGGAAGCTCGCTCGCATCTGCAAATGGGCCACAATCTGCATTACCACAGCGCTCGCTCTGGGACTCCTCGCAGTCATTGCGATTGACCTTCTACTTATATTGCCCGGCCTCTCCCAAGGGTCGTGCCTCCAATCCGTAGAACTTCAAGCCGGCGAAGGGCCGTGCCTGGCTATTGTCGGTACCGATGCGCAGGCCCCACTTATGCTCGTCGCACACGATGGCCACACTGCCATAGGGAGCCTCTTGATGACATGCCTCGCGCTTACCATCGCGATAAGCGTGCGCAGGCTTTTCTTCAACATTGAAAAGGAAGGCAGGCCCTTTGACCTTGAATGTAACCAGACACTTCGTCGAGTAGGACATTTATTCCTTATCGGCGGCGTTGCCGTGAGGCTTCTTGGTGCCGTAATCACGGGAATGATACTCTTAGGATTTGGCGGCAGCTTTACGGATGCGTTCGCCGGCCAGTTATTCGAGCCCTCCATGCTCTTTGCAGGCCTGATTATTTGCCTGATTGCCAGCATCTTCCGCTACGGGTATATCCTGCAAAAACAAGATGACGAGTTGCTCTAGGAGGAATCCATGATTATTCTGCGGCTTGACCGCATGCTCGCCGAACGCAAGATCTCATCCAAAGAGCTTGCGGGACGCGTGGGCATCTCCCAGGTCAATATGTCACGCATTAAGACGGGCAAGGTTTCTGCCATACGTTTTTCAACTCTTGACGCGATATGTCGGGCACTCGACTGCCAACCGGGCGATGTACTGGAATATATGCCTGACGATGAAGCCGATAACCTTTTTGGACTTAAAGATTGATAGGCATAATTTAGCCACCAGCGCCTAAACGCAAATAGCCCGCTAGAACAACATCCGTTCTAGCGGGCTTATTCAGATATTTCGGTTACGCGCTCGGCGGCTCAGACAGATCTTTATGCAAACAGACCATAGATGCTGATGTTGGCCTTGGCATACAGGCCGTTAGCATACTCGGTCCACTTGGAGCTGGCGCTCGAAGCCTGCGAAGAGTACTGCTGGTAGGCGGTGTAATAGGCGGTCATGGCCTGCTTGTAGGTAGCGCTATCAGCCGTAAAGGCATCGTCAGCGAAGGCCTTAGCGTAGGTGCTATCGGCGTCCTTCCAGGTGCCCTTTTCGCTATCCCACTCGTCGCCGGCAAGTTTGATGATGTAATCGGCGTAGTCCTTGCTCGCGGTCTCCTCGTTGCCGTCAGCAGGCTCGGTCGGGGCGGTCGGCATGCTTGCGGAGCTATCGCCCACCTTCTTCTTGTAGAGCTTCTGCAGCGTCGCGGACTGACGGACGATCTGCTTGGCCTGGTCCTTGGACACGCCATACTGCGTGGCCATGGTCTTGTAGTCCGAAGTGCCGATGGAATCCTCGGCGTACTTCTTCATCTCCTTGGAAGAGACGGTGATGCCCTCGTCCTCGGCAGCATCGAGCAGAATCTTGTTGCGCACGTAGGACAGGATGACGTCGGCAGAGGGAGCGGTGTAGTTGCCATCGCCATCCTTGACGGTGTCGAGGCTGTACTGGCTCTCAATGGCCTCGCGCGCGGTGATGTCGCTCTTCTTGCCGTTGTAGCTGTAGCTTGCCACGGTCGAATCGAGCTGGTCCTCGGTGAGGGTCGCCGAGCCGACACCCTTGCCGCCAAAACCACCATTGCCAATAAAGAAGCCAATCACGGCAGCAATCACGACTGCAACCACAAAGGCGGCAATCATCGTCTTCTTGTGCTTGGATGCGCGGTCGTCTTCGTCGGAACCCAGGATATCGTCGTCCTCGTCCTGCTCCTCGGGCATGAGGTTCTCGTCGGCGGCGTCCGCGGCGATCTTTGCCTCCAGGCGAGCGTCCTCCTCCTCGGCCGTCGTACCGGCGGCAATATGTTCGGCAGACGTACCGGCGACCAGATCGATCTTCTCCTCCTCATCACCATCGGGGCCTTCGCCGCGCTCGATGATCTGGATGCCGTCGATCTCGTCCTTCTCGTCCTTCTTTTGAATCAGACCCATATCAGTTACTCCTTGTTAGGAAACATAGTCCGCAATAGAATACGCCCGACAAAGCGCCGGGCGTATTGATTCTCAGGTTATACGCAAACACTTAAGTACTATTTAGGCGTTTGCAGTCTGCATGCCTTAGGCCAGGTGCGCGATAACGGCATCGGCAAAGGCCTGCGTGCCCAC
>CATYJC010000164.1 GCA_958407555.1 uncultured Collinsella sp.
TCGCCTGCGGGATCGCTCGACTACCAAGCGCCCTGCCGGCACTCGCGGGTAGCCGCGGCACCAAAAAGCGCCCGTGCGCTCGATGGATCCGGATGCCCGACAGAGGCTCCTTATGGCTGCTTCCTTCCGGACCTGACCAGATTCGGAACATGTCGTCATCCGAACCCATCGAACGCGCTAGGCGCTCGATATATCTTACCCGCTCCCGCCCACCAGGGCAAGGTAGCTAATTTGGGACGGGGCTATTTTGACTACCCGGGCAATCTGATCGGCAAGTAGTCAAAATAGCCCCGTCCCAAAAAGACTGGTCTGACGCTGTGCCACGAAAGGGGCCTATCTACTACGTTTAGGCCGCAGGGGTCAACCATAGCCGGCTTTTTCGAAAATCGGCAAGCCGTCTACCTGCGGTTTTCTTTTCGCATATTCCGGGATGGTCGAGGATGCTCGGCTAAACGTAGTAGATGGCCGCATTTCATGGCAGACGGTCCGACCCAAGGCACAAGGTGGCCAGCCTCGGATAGCCATTCTCGAAGTTGCGGTGGAATAGTTCCTGTTTTTGCCGCCTGAGCCGCCAAACAGGAACTATTCCACCGCAACTTATAGGGAGTTGGGTTTTAGAGGCGGGCGAGGTCGTAGGATCGGGCGGCGGCTTCACCGGCGCAGATGAGGTTGGTTGTGGCTTCCTGGGGGTCGAGCGCTTGGTCAAGGGGCATGGGCCTGCGGCAGACCGGCAGAACTAAGTCGACACCCTGCCCATACACCGCATCCAGGTTGTCGGCACGACCGCCCACGACGGCAACAACCGGCTTGCCATAGCGCTTAGCACGGCGGGCCACGCCCACCGGCGCCTTGCCGGCAGCGGATTGCTCGTCCATATTGCCCTCGCCCGTTATGACCAAGTCGACATCGCGCACGCGCTCGTCAAACCCAATCAGATCGAGCACCGTCTCCACGCCCGAACGCAGCTCCGCCCCGAGCGCCAGCAGCGCGGCACCCAGGCCGCCGGCAGCACCGGCACCGGGCACGCCGAGCACCGAGCCAAATGTCCGCACACCCTCGGGCACGCGCAACAACCCCTGAGCCCGCACCCCGGTAATCGCCGCATCGAGCAGGCGGCCATAGCCGACCATCCAGCTGTCGTACCTGCGCAGTACCTCGGCATCACCCGCCGGCAAACCCTTCTGCCCACCAAACACCGCCAGCGCGCCTCGACGCCCCACAAGCGGATTCTCGACATCGGAAAGCACCACGACACGCGCGCCATTCAGTGCCCGAAGCGCCGGTGCCAAATCGATGCTCACCACGTGTTCAAGGCCCGCGAGACCGGGGGCGATATTGCAGCCACACTCATCGACAAGACGCGCGCCCAGTGCTTGCAGCATGCCGGCGCCACCGTCGTTGGTGGCGCTGCCGCCCAGACCGATATAGATAGTCTTTGCCCCAGCACGGACCGCACGAAGCATCAGCTCGCCCACGCCATAGGTCGTAGCGGCCAACGCCGCCGGCTCTGTGCAAGGCGAATACCCAATACCCGCCGCCTCGGCCATCTCAATTACAACCGACTCGTGCGCGCCGTCCACCAGCATCCGGGCAGACACGCGATTCCCCAAGGGGCCTGCGACTTCACATGCCACGACCTCACCGCCGCACGCGGCAACGGCATCGAGCGTTCCCTCGCCACCATCTGCCAGCGGCAATGCGCGCACCTCGGCATTGGGCCATACACGGCGCACGCCTTCGGCAACCGCCGCCTCCGCCTGCGCGCTCGAAACGCTGCCCTTAAAGGAATCAAACGCCAGCAGCACACGGCGGGGCCGGCGCTGCACGGAGCCAAAGTTGAGCGTCGTGCCAGCATCCTCTTCGGCACACGCGAGCGCCTCGGCATGAGCGGTATGTGCCTCAAGATCGGCCCCACAACCGCAGCCAGCACCATCGGTGCCACGCAGCCCACTAAAATAGCTGCTCAACACCTCACGACACTCATCCGCCAGCACGCCGGCACGTACGTTAAACCGATGATTCAGGCGAGAATCGGCATTCAGGTCATATAGCGAACCCAGCGCGCCCGCCTTGGCATCAGCCGCGCCATACACGCAACGCCCCACGCGCGCGTTGACCATAAGCCCCGCACACATGCAGCAAGGCTCGAGCGTTACATAGACCGTGCAATCGGAAAGGCGCCAGCGTCCAAGCGACTGAGCGGCGGCGCACAGGGCCGAAAACTCGGCATGCGCCGAAGGGTCCTGGTCGAGTTCGCGGCGATTATGCGCCCTCGCGACAATCTCGCCCGCGCGCACCACCACAGCGCCAATGGGCACTTCGCCCACTGCCGCGGCGGCGCGCGCCTCCGCCAGCGCCTCGCGCATGAACTTCTCGTCGATTCCGGTGCTCGTCATCGTTCGCCTTCCCTGTTGCAAATCCAAAACGATGCTATCATTACGACTCACGGAGAGATGGCAGAGCGGTTGAATGCGGCGGTCTTGAAAACCGTTGAGCGCGAGAGCGTTCCGGGGGTTCGAATCCCCCTCTCTCCGCCACCTTAGTGATTCACCGGCGTCATGGTGCGCTCAAACAGCGCATCGACCACGTCGGCTATCTCGGGTCGACGCTCAAGATCGTGACCCGACTCCCACCAATTTGTGAACAGTCGAATAATGCCACCGGCGATAAACTCCGATGTTGTCTCGAGCGAAACGGGCGCCAGGGCGTCTTCGGCAAGCGAGCTCATCACACGCTCACGGATGGAACGCGCGATGCGGTCGCAAATCATGCCAGTCAGCATGCCCGACATGCTGCTCGCCAAAAGGTTATCCATGAGCTGCTCATGCGCCAGAATCATATTCATGGCATCGTCAAAGACCTCATGGCGAAGCGCCTGCACGTCCTCAAGCGGCTCCACGTCCGCTGCGTCGGTCCGGTTTTGCGGCAGGCCTGTCATAAGCTCATCGATATAGAAGGCAAAGTAATCGTTTTTATCGCGAAAGTGCTTATAGAACGTCGTGCGGCGAATCAGGGCCCGGTCGCAAAGCATGGCAACCGTCAAATCCTCAAACCGATGCTCTTCCAAGAGCTCGGTAAAGGCATCGAACAGAGCACGATAGGTTTTCTTGATGCGAAGGTCCATCCGTATCGCCATCCTCAAGGTGTAGACAGCACTCCTTAATCTGTCGCATATCTTACACCTGTACCTCCCGTTCCATATTGGCGCCCCTCCCTGGCTGAAATATAACGCTTACCGGAAAGTTCGGTACCGCCAAAGGTTGCGGGTATACTAGATACGTTATACCAACAACGGCAGGCGCAAGACGCCGCTGCCATTCGAAACGGAGACATCATGCTTCCCGTCATCATCGGTATCGT
>CATYJC010000165.1 GCA_958407555.1 uncultured Collinsella sp.
ACTCCGAGGGCTCGCCGCACGCATGCTCACCGTTACCGACAAGCCCGTTATGGTGCAGGCCAATGCGGGACTGCCCCGCGTGGACGATGACGGCAATACCGTCTTTGACATCCAGGCACCCGAATACGCCGAGGCCGTCGCCGGCATGATTGAGGACGGCGTGAGCGTCGTGGGTGGCTGCTGTGGCACCACGCCCACGCACATGGCGGCACTTCGCACCCTCATCAACAACCACACGCCCAGCCCGCGCCGCCGCAAGCCCAGCATGTCGGTCACGAGCGCGCAGACGGTCGTAGACCTTCCCTGCAACGGCCACAAAATCGCTGTCATCGGCGAGCGCATCAATCCCACCGGCAAAAAGCGCCTGCAGCAGGCCCTGCGCGACGGCGACCTGGACTACGTCGTGAGCCAGGGCATCAGCCAGCAGGAACAGGGCGCCGACATCCTGGACGTCAACGTGGGCCTGCCCGAAATCGACGAGGTCAAGATCATCCAACAGGCAACCGAGCAGCTCCAGGGCTCCACCTTGCTGCCGTTGCAGATCGACTCCACCGATCCCGCAGCCGTCGAGGCCGCCGTTCGCCGCTACGCCGGCAAGCCCATCATCAACTCGGTCAATGGCAAGCAGCAGATCATGGATGAGATCTTTCCGCTGGTCGCCCACTACGGCACCAACGTCGTCGGCCTCACGCTCGACGAAGGCGGCATCCCCGATACCGCCGAGGCTCGCTTCGCCATCGCCGAGCGCATCGTAGCCGAGGCTGCGCGCTACGGCATCGGACCGGACCGCATCCTCATCGACTGTCTGGTCATGACCGCCTCGACCAATCAACGCCAGGCCGAACAGATCCTGCGTGCTATGTCCCTGTGCAAGGAGCGCCTGGGCGTCAAATGCGCGCTCGGCGTGTCGAACATCAGCTTTGGTCTGCCCGCCCGCCCGCTGCTGGGCTCGGTCTTTTTGGCTGCCGCCTTCGGCGCAGGCCTGGACGCCCCCATCATGAACCCGGGCTCCAAGCGCTTTATGGATACCGTCTACAGCTATCGCGTCCTGAGCGTTGAGGACGAGGGCTCGACCGGATACATCGAACGCTACGCCGGCTGGACCGATCCGTACAAGATCGCCGCGAACCCGGCGGCGGCTCAGGCAGTATCGACCGACACCGCGCCCGCTGCTGGCACCGCCGGCACTGACAGCAACGACGACCCGATTCGTCGCATGGTCGTCTCGGGCCGCAAAGGCGAGATCGCGGCCGAGACCGAGCGTCTGCTGGCAGATCACGACGCCATGGACCTCATCAACAATCACTTTATCCCCGCCCTTGACGAGGTTGGCGTCCTCTTTGACCAGGGAAAGTTCTTCTTGCCGCAGCTCATGGCCTCGGCCGAGGCCGCGCGCGTGGGTTTTGACACCATCAAGCGCCTGATGCCCGCCGGCGAGATTGCCGACAAGGGCAAAATCTGCGTGGCCACCGTCAAGGGCGACATCCACGACATCGGTAAGAACATCGTCAAGATGTTGCTCGATAACTACGGCTACACCGTCTTTGATCTGGGTCGCGACGTCGACCCGCAGGAGGTGCTCAAGACCGTCAAGGAACGCGACATTAAGCTCGTCGGCCTCTCGGCACTTATGACTACCACGGTCGTCGCCATGGAGGAGACCATCAAGCTGCTTCATGCCGAGGTGCCAGGCGTCAAGATCATCGTAGGCGGTGCCGTGCTCACCCCCGAATACGCCAAGCAGATCGGCGCTGACTACTACGCCAAGGACGCCGCCGAGAGCGCGCGCATCGCCGAAGAGGTCTTTGGACAGTAACACAACGGAAACAACCGAGCACCAAAACGTGCCGCACGCGCCACGAGACGCGTGCGGCACGTTAGAATAGACAAGACTATGCTCGTTTTGGCAGATAGGAGTGCAAGGATGGCGATCACGCCCGCAGAAATCGCGGAAACCCGCGGCATGGTTGAGGAGCAGAACCTCGACATCAGGACCATCACCATGGGTGTTTCGCTCATGGGTTGCGGTGACGAGAACCTCGACCGCATGTGCACGAAGATCTACGACCACGTGACGCACACGGCTGAGCACCTGGTCGAGACCGCCGAGAACCTCGAGCGCGAGTACGGTATCCCCATCGTCAACAAGCGCGTTTCCGTCACCCCGGTGGCACAGATCGCCGCGTGCTGCAAGGATGAGGACCTCACCCCCATCGCGCATGCCCTCGACCGCGCGGCCGAGACGCTCGGCATCGATTACCTGGGCGGTTTCTCCGCACTCGTCCAGAAGGGCATCGGCGACGCCGACCGCCGCGTCATCCAGTCCATCCCCCAGGCGCTCGCTACCACCAGCCGCGTCTGCTCCAGCGTCAACGTCGCCAGCCTGCGCGCCGGTATCAACATGGATGCCGTGCTCATGGCGGCTCAGACCATCATCGATGCCGCCAAGCTTACGGCAGACGAGGATTCCGTTGGCGCCTCCAAGTTTGTCTGCTTTGCCAACATGGTCGAGGACTCCCCGTTTATGGCGGGTGCCGTCCACGGAGGTGGCGAGGCCGACGCCGTCATCAACGTAGGCGTCTCGGGTCCCGGCGTTATGGCTGCAGCCCTGGAGACGCTGCCCGACTCCGCATCGATGATGGAAGTCGCCGAGAAGATTAAGCAGACCGCCTTTAAGATCACCCGTGCCGGCGAGCTCATGAGCCGCGAGGCCGCCCGTCGCCTGGGTGTCGAAAAGGGCATTGTCGACCTGTCGCTGGCTCCCACGCCCGCCATCGGCGACTCCGTCGCGCGCATCCTCGAGATCATCGGCGTGGGCACCTGCGGTGGCCCCGGCACGACCTGCGCGCTCGCCATGCTCAACGATGCCGTCAAGAAGGGCGGCGTCATGGCCAGCTCCAGCGTGGGCGGTCTCTCGGGCGCCTTTATCCCCGTGTCCGAGGACGCCGGCATGATCGCCGCCGTCGAGGCCGGCGCGCTTTCGCTCGAGAAACTCGAGGCCATGACCTGCGTGTGTTCCGTTGGCCTGGACATGATCGCCATCCCCGGCGACACCCCGGTCGAGACCATCGCCGGCATTATCGCCGACGAGATGGCCATCGGCGTCATCAACAATAAGACCACGGCCGTGCGCGTGATTCCCGCTATCGGCAAGGGCGTGGGCGACTGCGTTGAGTACGGCGGCCTGTTTGGCCGTGCACCCATCATGCCGGTGAACCCCAACGCCGGCACCGTGCTTGCCCACCGCGGTGGACGCTTCCCGGCGCCGCTGAACTCGCTCAAGAACTAGCTGAGGGGTTCGGGCGAGGAGCCCCGCCGCCGGGCGGCAGACATATAAGGTCG
>CATYJC010000166.1 GCA_958407555.1 uncultured Collinsella sp.
AGGGCCTGGCCAAGGAGGGCATGGGTGCCATTCTGGACGCCGCCAAGGCCGCGCTTGAGGGTGTTACCGAATGGACGGCCGACAACATCGACGCCGCGCTTGAGCCGCTGCCCGAGCAGATGGACCTCAAGAAGCGCGTGGTGTTCCAGGCCGTGCGCGTCGCCGTTTGCGGCAACATGGTGAGCCCTCCGCTGGGCGAGACCATGGCGCTCGTCGGCCGCGACGACTGCCTGGCGCGCATCGACCGCGCCCGCACGATGGCGCTGTAACAGTCGCGTAAACGCATGTATCCGAGCCCCGCTCACCACGAGTGGGGCTCTTGTTTCTAGAGACGTATGGGATGGGAGGTACAGAAGACCATGGCCGAGCAACTGTCACTGTTTGGTTCGCCTGAACCTAAGCAAGCTCCCGTGAAGCATGCCCGCACGGCCGAGCAGGCCAAGCCTGAGTCTGCACCCGAGCCCATTGCCGCCTACGCGAGCTTGGTCCTCGACATTCCCACCCGTGCGCTGTCCGAGCTTTTTGCCTACGGCATTCCGCAGTCTCTTGCCAACGAGGCCCAGATCGGCTCCACCGTCCTAGTTCATTTTGGCAACCGTGCGGCCGCGGGCTATATCGTCGACATTGCGTCTGGGCTGGGCGAGCTGCAAGGAAACACCGTCCTTGATCCATCGCGTATCAAGCCCGTCGAGGTGATTCTCAGCAAACCACTCTTTGGCGCCGAGTCCGCCCGCATTGCGCGTTGGATGAGCCGCGAATATGTTGCGACGCTTTCCGAATGCCTGCGTCTGTTCTTGCCTCCGGGTGGCAGCCCGCGGGTCGTGAAGGGTGATGACGGGGCGTGGACGGTTGAGCGCCCCGCCGTCAAGCCTATCCAAAACCGTTGGGTGATGCTTACGCCTGAGGGCTTTGACTATACGCCGCCCAAGACCGCCGTTCGCCAGCGTCAGCTCATCGAGGCGCTCCAGTGCGGACCCGTCACGACGCGCGACCTCAACCTGCTCTACAACAATATGTCGGCGACCATCAAGGCGCTTGAAAAACGCTGCGTCGTGGTGGTGGAAGAGCGCCGTGCCTGGCGCGGCTGCAGCGAGCAGACTACGCTGTCCTCCGCGAGCGGCAAGGCACCGGTCGCGCTTACAGACGGCCAGCAGCAGGCGCTCGCGCAGATTGAACGTGCTCGCCTGGACGCACACGGCGACGTGGTCCTTGTCGACGGCGTCACCGGATCCGGTAAAACTGAGGTCTACCTCTCCGCCATCGAGCGCGTGCTCGCAGCCGGCCGCTCAGCGTGCGTGCTTGTGCCCGAGATCTCGTTGACGGCTCAAACCGTCGGCCGCTTCCGCTCGCGCTTTGGCGAGACGGTCGCGGTCTTCCATTCGCGTCTTTCGGCCGGTGAGCGCCTAGACCAGTGGGACATGGTTGCCAGCGGTGCCGCCCGTGTTGTCGTCGGCGCGCGTTCGGCGCTCTTTTGCCCGCTCAGCGACCTGGGCCTTATCATTATCGACGAGGAGCACGAGACCAGCTATAAGCAGGGTTCCAGTCCGCGCTACCATGCGCGCGAGGTGGCGGCCGAGATGGCGCGCCGCTATCGCTGCCCACTCGTGCTGGGCTCGGCTACGCCTTCTGCCGAGGCCCTCGACCGCTGCCGCCGCGGCACGTACAACGGTGTCACCTGGACGCGTGTCGAGATGCCCGAGCGCCCGGGACACGCCGTGCTGCCCACGGTCCGCATTGCCGACCTGCGCCGCGAGTTTTCGCACGGCAGCCGTTCCATGTTCTCAAAACCGCTGATGGAAGGCTTGGAACGCGTTGTCGAGCGGCGCGAAAAAGCCGTGCTGCTGCACAACCGCCGCGGTTTTGCGCCGTTTTTGATGTGCCGCGAGTGCGGTTGCGTTCCCACCTGCAACCACTGCTCTACGGCGCTTACGTACCACGAGCGCACCCATACGCTGCAGTGCCACACCTGTGGTTCGTCCTGGCGCGTGCAGCCGTATCCCGCGCCCACGAGTCGTTGCCCCAAGTGCGGCAGCCGTTACCTGGCAAAAATGGGTCTGGGCACGCAGCAGATCGAGGACGCGCTGCACCAGATGCTGCCCGAGGATGTCGCCATCATTCGCATGGATGCCGATTCCACGCGTGGCAAGGACGCGCATAAGAAGTTGCTCGAGCAGTTCGATGCCGCCGATTGCGCGGTGCTGCTGGGCACCCAGATGATCGCCAAGGGCCTCGACTTTCCCGAGGTCACGCTTGTGGGTGTAGTCAATGCCGACTTTGCATTAAAGCTACCCGATTTTAGAGCGGGAGAGCGCGCTTACGATTTGCTGGAGCAGGTCGCCGGCCGTGCCGGGCGCGGCGATCGCCCTGGCGAGGTCATTATCCAGACCTATCTGCCCGAGGACCCGGTCATTCGCGCCGTTGCCGAGCATGATCGCTCGATCTTTACCGACTACGACTTGGACCAGCGTCGCGAAGCGCTGTATCCGCCGTTTGTGCGCCTGGTTAACATTTTGGTGTGGTCGGCGAATCGTGACGAGGCGCAGGATTACATTGGGCGTATCGCAAAGTTGCTCAAGCGCCGCTGGCACGCCGCCGCGCCTGATTTTTTGCGGGTGGGGAGCGCTGTGCCGCAGGTGCTGGGCCCGGCTTCGTGTGTAATCGAGAGAGCCAAGGACCGTTATCGCTTCCACCTGCTTGTGAAGTCGCCGGTAGGGTACCATGTCTCTGATGATATCGACGCCTGCCTCAAAGAGGTGGGCTCCGTGCGCGGCGTGAGCGTGAGCGTTGACGTCGACGCCTATGATTTGATGTAACAACCCGAAAGGATGGCCATGGAAGCCAACGGAATCGTACTTTCGCCCGACCCTCGTCTGCGTCAGGAGTGCGCCGTCATCGAGGAGATCACCCCGGCGATCGAGGCACTCGCCGAGAAGATGAAGAAGATGATGTTCGAGAACGGCGGCTGCGGCCTGGCTGCCCCACAGATTGGTGAGCTCATCCAGCTCGTCACCATCGACTGCGACTACAGCGACAAGAACGACTACGACCCCTACGTGCTCATCAACCCCGTGATCGTGGAACAGAGCGACCATCTGGTGCCGTTTAGCGAGGGCTGCCTGTCCATCCCTGGCATTAGCTGCGAGATCGAGCGTCCCGACCATGTCGTCGTCGAGGCGTACGACCTGGACGCCAACCTGATTCGCTACGAGGCATCGGGCGATCTGTTCTGTGTGTGCCTACAGCACGAGATCGATCACCTGCACGGCAACACCATGTTCGAGCGACTGAAGCCCATGCAGAGGCTCAAGGCCGTCAAGGAGTACCAGGACGCCCTGGCCC
>CATYJC010000167.1 GCA_958407555.1 uncultured Collinsella sp.
GCCAGCCGCACGTACTCGGCGGTCTTGATCTTGGCGATGGTGCCCTCCACGTCGAGCCTCTCGGTGTTGTGGGAGGTGTAGGACTCGTCGGCCTGGGTCTCAACCTCGCCGTCCACGACGAACTTGTCGTAGTTGAGGTCGCGCGAGTCGCAGGCCACGCGGTAGTAGCCGCCCATGTCCTCGGACCTCAGTCGCTCCTCGCGGGTCATGAGGGTCTCGTAGAGCTTCTCGCCGTGGCGGGTGCCGATCACCTGGGTGCCCACGCGGCCGAAGACCTCCTGGACCGCCTCGGCGAGGTCGCCGATCGTGGATGCAGGGGCCTTCTGGATGAACAGGTCGCCGGGGTTGGCGTGCTCGAAGGCGAACTGCACCAGGTCCACGGCCTCGTCCAGGTTCATGAGGAAGCGAGTCATGTTGGGGTCGGTGACCGTGAGCGGCTCGCCCTTGCGGATGCGGTCGATGAACAGCGGGATGACAGAGCCGCGCGAGCACATGACGTTGCCGTAGCGGGTGCAGCAGATGGTGGTGCGGCCGGCGCCGTTGCGGGCGTTTGCGTAGATGATGGACTCCATCATGGCCTTGGACTTGCCCATGGCGTTGATGGGGTATGCGGCCTTGTCGGTGGACAGGCACACGACGCGGTCCACGCCCTCCTCGATGGCGGCGTGCAGCACGTTGTCCGTTCCGATGACGTTGGTGCGCACGGCCTCCATGGGGAAGAACTCGCAGGAGGGCACCTGCTTCAAGGCGGCGGCGTGGAAGATGTAGTCCACGCCGTGCATGGCGTCGCGCACGCTCTGGGCGTTGCGGACGTCGCCGATGAAGAAGCGCACCTTGGAGGCGAGCTCCGGGGACTTCTCCTGCAGGCGGTGGCGCATGTCGTCCTGCTTCTTCTCGTCGCGCGAGAAGATGCGGATCTCGGCCAGGTCGGTGTTCATGAAATGCTTGAGCACGGTGTTGCCGAATGAGCCGGTGCCGCCCGTGATCATGAGGGTCTTGTCTTTAAATGCAGTGCTTGATTTCATTATTTATCTCCTAATAATTCGATAAGGTCACAAAACGCCGACGGCGTGTTGTTCCAGAAGTTTTTCTCGAGCTCTTCCACCGTAGGCGGTTCATGAGACATACGGAGGAAGTCGCGAAGCTTTGTCGCCGCCTCAGAGGCATCACTCCTTTCATCCAATAGCAGCACGTCGCCGTAACGCTTCAAGTACGGCATGCTTGGCTCGTCATCTATGGGATAAGTAGCCAATATGGGTTTGCGCAAGGCCATGAGCTCGAACACTTTCGAGGGTGTCATGTTGTCTAGGCGGTTTCCGAGGGTGAGTACGAAATCTGCCGAACGCAAAAGCGCCACGGCATCGCCGTGCGAAAGACGCCCCCGAATCTCAATTCGTCGGTCACTCGAAGCTGCAGCATTGAGATCGTCATTGGCTGCATCACCGACGAACACGACTCGCAGCGGTTCCTCCGGCATGCAGGAAAGCACGTTCAGGAAGAAGCGAGGTGAGCGAATCCCCTTGGGAAGAGAGCCCGCATAGACGATAGTCTTTACTCCTTTGGGAGTACCAGGATCGTCGGAACAATCGACCATCCTATGAAGGTCGAGCAAGGGGAGATCTAAGAAGCGCAATTTTTCGAACCATGGTTCGTTAGCACATCGATCCATATGGAAACAGCGGGCTGACTCCATAGACACGACAACATCGGCATTGTCGAGCAACTCGCGATCCCAACGTTTGCCTCGCTCCTCAAGTTGTTTTGCAGATAAAAAGCGCGGGCCATAACCGCCCACAAAGCTGTCCAGGAACCAAGCAATGTAGTGAAGCCGTGGGTTCCGGGATTTGGCCTCATGCGCAGCGATGAGAGCGTCGATTTGAGTGTATGCCCCCACCACGATGTCGGCGCCGACGCAAGCCTCACAAACTGCCCTGGTCACGCGTCGAGAATAGCCTTTTGACACAAGGGGCCACGTGCCCAAAGAGCGCAGCATTCCGATACGGTTGACCGCGACGATAGCAGTATGGGCAGCCGAACGACCGGGATGTCTCGCAAGTGCTGCGTCGACCCAGCGGGGATCGATCTCGCGAAACTCTACCCCATCCTGTCGGTCGTGTGATACAAATTCATGGTTACAAACCCAAACGACCTCGTGCCCGCGTCGCACTAGCTCCGAGACAACGGCCTGTGCACATATCCCGTTGGCGCTCAGCCGTTGAAGTGCAGCGATGACAACTTTCATTGCTGCACCCCGGCTTTGCATTCAGCGGCAGCGCTTTCGTAGCGAATGAATCCCTCGAGGAGAATGACCATGAAAGCAAATCTGTAGGAAAAGAGAATTGACTCATATGCCATGACAACGATCAGGACTACGCACAAGGCTCGAGACATACGCCCTTTGCATTGCTTAAACAAGGATCCAACATAAATAACAAGGGCGCAGAATCCAACAATTCCAGAATAATTAAGCGTCTGAATCCACGTTGCACAGTAATTTAGGCCGTCGCTGTCAAACCCGGTGGACAGCGCGTTGTAGCTCATATAAGAACCGAGGTTGTTAAGGCCGACCCCAATAACCTGATGGAAGGGACCGAGAAGTCCAAAGCACATGAATCCACGGATAACTCTGTTATCCAGCGAGCCTCCGGCGGCAAGCCTCTCGCCCGCCGCGGCCATCCAGTCGATATTGTGAAACGGAAGGTACAGAACAGCAGCGAGAAGCATTAACGATCCAACAAGAAAGTCAAGTTGTGTCTTCTTTTTGAAAGCAAGGAATAAGATCAATACCACGATCGAGGCAAGCAAACCGGAGTTTGCAGAGCTGAGAGCATAAGTGACCACCAGCAAAACAAATCTAGGAAGTGATTTATCCTTCTCACCAATGGCAAATGCAACCAAAGCCGGCAAGGTGAAGAGTGAATAATAACTGGGCTCGAGGAAGAGTGAGGACGGCCTGAAATACCATTGGTACTTGTCAGTCCATGTGTCAAAGGTCTTCTCAGGTGAGAAGACAAGGCTGTCAGATATGACAATGGGGAGATAGCCGCCGCCCGCAAGATGGTAAACATACTGGATGACCAGGTATAGCGCAGCAACGGTGACGAGTAGCAGATAAAGGTCTCGAACGACGTCCCACGTGAAATGTCTCCGCGCAACCAATATTAAACCTGCGTAAAAAACAAGTCTCGCAACGAGT
This sequence comes from uncultured Collinsella sp., assembly GCA_958407555.1. GTDB lineage: Bacteria > Actinomycetota > Coriobacteriia > Coriobacteriales > Coriobacteriaceae > Collinsella. Next base: position 3,197 of record CATYJC010000167.1, read on the forward strand.
GTCCAAAAATCGCCGAAGGAGAAGTAGTCGAAGGGGAAACCGCCGATGACACTTAACCCAATCGAGACTAGGTAGAAAAATAATAGGGAACGATTAACCAAAGTGCCAATGGTTTTC
>CATYJC010000168.1 GCA_958407555.1 uncultured Collinsella sp.
CTTCGCCGCCGACTTGAAGCCGTGTCCCCGCTCGAAGAGCCCGATCGCCGCCTTCCTGGCCTCGATGTCGTGTTTCACTCTCAAGTCGACACGCATAAAAAGCCTCCCATTTCTCGTGTCCAAGAAATGGGAGGCAGTTCAGCCTTCCGCATCGATTTACACGTGCGGCAAGCACCGCTGCAATTTGGCACTAGTCGCGACGACCAAGGATGTTCAGGATGCGCAGGAACACGTTGATGATGTCCACGAACAGGTTGGATGCCATGAGCACGGCGTTGGGCAGCGTGGGCGGCACCGTCGTGGCCACATAGGTGTCGTAGCCAATAAAGCCAGCGAACACCACGATCACGATCAGGTCGGTGATGGACTGCGAGACGCCCATAAACATCAGCACGATCTCGACCAGAATCGTGGCAAGCAGGATGCCAAAACCAATGCCGTACACACGCTGGAAGAACTTGGGGAAGGTCACGCCCAGCGCACCAAAGACAAAGGTGATGGCGGCCGTGGCGATAAAGGCAGTGTTGATGGTGGGCAGGTCGTAATTGGCAAGGCCAAACGACGCGGTCAGGCCAAAGGTACTCGCAAAGATTACGTAGCCCACAAGGGACAGACCCACAGACTGCTTGCCCGCGGCGGCCGACATCATGACCATGCCGACGATGGTCAAAATAAACGAGCCAAAGACCAGCGGCAAGGCGGCGCCGCTCATCATCATGCGGGCAAACGCCATGGTGCTCGTAAAGTAAGCACCGGCACCCATGGCGCAAAAGCCCAAAAAGATCAGGGCAGACATGGCAAGGTTGTACGCACGCGGCGACATCTCCTTGGCACGGCTTGCGCCGGTCTCAATGGGGCCGTTCTGATAACCCTGGATATCGTTCATAATATCGTCCTTTCAAAAGCGCCGCGACAGCGCCGTAGGTGACAAGATTCCTGCCATTGTACCCGAATGCCGCGCGCTCTTACCTGCGGCGCCCACTCTCGAGCGTACGGTCGAATGCCCACACCCACCAACGCATCAGATGGGCCTGCGAGCCATCCGGTCGCTCGCGTGCCTGTTCTTCCAGATACAGTTCGGTCGCATGCCCACCAAAACGAACCTTATACGTTGCCGTACGAACGCCGTGAACCGTTAGGCCAAAACCGGTGGACGAGACAATCTCGTCGATCGTAAAACAGCGACCGTCGACCCAGCAGACGGTAACCGGCACGACTTGTCCGCCCGCGAGGATGCGGGCCACGACGTCCACATACTGCTTGTGCACGCGTCGAGTTTTACCATCTGTCTGTCGATATTCCATGCCTCCTATTATCGAACGCATGTTTGCATATTGTAAAGCGAACAGGCTGTGGTTTTGGGATGTTGGGGCGCGCACGTGTCCTCATGGCGTGCTAGCAAAAAGAACACCCGCGGTCAACAGGGCAAATAATCAATGTTAGTGCCAAAAAATTCACTTCTCCCATCAGAACTCGGTAAAGAAACCCGCAGGAGGTGATACGATTTATCATGTTTTTGTAACGTGCCTGCAAACTTCGAGAAAGCCCATATATGGACGTAACGTTCTCAGCCTTCCTCGGCCAAATTGTGTCGAACCCAGTCCTTGCCGTCACCGTGATCCTCGCGCTCGGCGCTATCTTCGTCAACGGATGGACCGACGCGCCCAACGCCATCGCGACCTGTGTCACCACGCGCTGCATGCCCGCCCGCGCAGCCATTCTCATGAGCGCCGCATTCAACTTCCTCGGCGTGCTCATCATGACGCACTTTAACGCGAGCGTCGCCAACACCATCTCACATATCGTCGACTTTGGCGGAAACAGCACCATGGCGCTCGCATGCCTCTGCGCGGCGCTGTTCTCCATCGTCGTCTACGGCGCCACGGCATCGCGTTTTGGCATCCCCACCTCGCAAAGCCACAGCCTTATCGCCGGCCTGACCGGTGCCGCAATCGCCCTCGGCGGCGCGAGCAGCGTCAACGTCCACGAGTGGATGAAGGTCATCTACGGCTTGGCGCTCTCCATCGGCTTGGGCTTTATCATGGGCTGGGTCCTATGCAAGCTCGTCTCGATTCTTTTCGCCGCCGCCAACAGGCGACGTGCCAATGTCTTCTTTAAATATGCTCAGATCGCAAGTGCCGCGGCCATGAGCTTTATGCACGGCGCGCAAGATGGACAAAAGTTTATCGGCGTGCTCTTTTTAGGTGTCGCCTTTGCCAGCGGACAGACGAGCGTCGGCGACGCCGGCATCCCCATCTGGATCATGCTGCTGTGCTCGGCCACCATGGGCATCGGCACCAGCGTGGGCGGTGAGCGCATCATCAAGTCTGTCGGTCAGAGCATGGTCAAGCTCGAAAAGTACCAGGGCTTCTCCGCCGACCTGGCGGGCGCCGCAAACCTGCTGCTTGCCACGCTCACCGGCATCCCCGTGTCCTCCACGCACATCAAGACCTGCGCCATTATGGGTGTCGGTGCCGTCAAGCGCCTCTCGGCGATCAACTTCGGTGTCGTCAAGGACATGATGTTCACCTGGTTCTTCACCTTCCCCGCCTGCGGACTTATCAGCTTTGTCATGGCCAAGCTGTTCATGATGTTCATCTAGTCAAACCGAACGTCCATCCGGACCGCAATACCTCGCCCACCCGTCTTCGCCTCGAAAGGACCCACTCATGGCAAAGAAACCCGATTCGTTCTACTTTGACAACTACGTCGCCTGCGCCGACCTTGCTGTCCAGGCCGCAGAGTTGCTCATCAAGATTTTTGAGAACTTTGATCCCGCGCAGATCCACGGCATGCTCGAAGAGATGCATGCGATTGAGCATGCGGCCGACAAGAAGCACCATGAGCTCGAGGATGCCCTGCTCACTGCCTTTATCACCCCGCTTGAGCGCGAGGATCTGGACCTGATGAGCTGCTCGCTCGACACTGTGCTTGACCGTATCGAGGGCGTCGTGCAGCGCGTCTACTTCACCAACATCCAGAGCATCCACCCCGATGCCATTGTCATCGCCCACAAGGTGACCGACGCCTGCCGCGCCATGAAGGACCTTATGGTCGAGCTGCCTAATTACCGCAAGTCCAAGACCCTGCGCGAGCTGGTCATCCAGATCAACACCATTGAGTCCGAGGCCGATGAGCTCTACATCAACGCCATGCGCAACCTGCACGTCAATGGCAAGGACCCGCTCGAGGTCATCGCCTGGCGTGACGTCTACGCTTTCCTGGAGTACTGCGCCGACTGCTGCGAGAATGTGGCTGATGTCGTGGATTCGATTGTCATGAAGAACAGTTAA
>CATYJC010000169.1 GCA_958407555.1 uncultured Collinsella sp.
GAGTACCCTTGCTTTTACTCTGCTTTGCCCACAGAGTTGAGGTTGGTCATGCGGATCTTAACCAGCTCGGTGATCTCACGCATGCCCTCCTTGGCCGGCTTCTTGGGATCGAAGCAGGCGGGGTTCTCGGCCATGTAGGCCATGAAGCCCTTGGTGTAGGCCTGACGCAGCTCGGTGGCGTAGTTAACCTTGCAGATGCCGTTCTTCACGGCCTCGGCGACCTGCTCATCGGGCACACCGGAAGTGCCGTGCAGAACCAGCGGCACGTCGACGGCGTCGCGGATGGCCTTGACCACGGACTGCTCGATGTGAGGATCGCTCGTGTACACGCCGTGGCTGGTGCCAACGCCAATGGCCAGCGAGGTGCAGCCGGTGCGCTCGACGAACTCCTTGGCCTCGGCAGGATCGGTGTAGGGGCTCTCGCCCTCAACCGCGGGACCGTCGTCCTCCTTGCCGCCAACCTTGCCAAGCTCGGCCTCGACGGGCACACCCATGGCGCGGCCAGCGTCGGCGACGGACTTGGTCAGGGCGATGTTGTCCTCGAAGGACTCGTGCGAACCGTCGATCATGACAGAGGTGTAGCCAGTGCGGAAAGCCTGCATGCAGCGGTCATAGCCATCGCCATGATCGAGGTGCAGGGCGACGGGCACGGAAGCGCGCTCGGCGGCAGCCTTGACCATGCCGTAGAAGTAGTCCAGACCAGCGGTCTTGATGGTGCCCGGGGTGGTCTGCATGATGACGGGGGACTTGGTCTCCTCGGCAGCGGCCAGAACGGCCATAACAAACTCGAGGTTCTCGACGTTGAACGCGCCGACGGCGTAGTGGCCGGCCTGAGCGTCCTTGAGCATCTTTTCGGTGGTAACAAGTGCCATGAGCGTTTGCTCCTCTCCCTCGCCCGCATCTGGACATCGGGCGTACGTGTCCGCAAGGCGTTTTACCTTGCGTTTTGCTGCGCCCATTGTATGAAATTCAGCGGCTTTGCATGTGCGAGATATTGAGCCCATGCAGGTCAATACAGCCGTTTTTGAAAAGTAAACGGAAGGAATTGGAGCCGAGTGGGCGTATTCGATATTGAATTTTGGGCGTTCAGCGTCTTTCTTTTATAGAAAAGATAAGTAATCGAAAGGCGTTTTCTTACTCAAAAAGAAAATGAACGAAAATAGACTCAACACAATTCCTACAAATTTAGCCGAGAATGGAGCAAACATGGCCCATGCAACAACCCGAGCTTTCGCCGATGAGCGTCGTGCCGCCATTATGGAAATGCTCGAACATAACGCCTCGGTGCAAGTGGCAGAAATCGCCCAGACCTTTGGCGTGTCCTCCGTTACCGCCCGTGCTGACCTGGACGCGCTCGCCGAGTCCGGCAAGCTGCGCCGCACGCATGGTGGCGCTGTGTCGCTCCAGAAGCGGCTGACCGTATCCACCCAGGATCGCCGCATCAATGTCAACGTCGCCGCCAAGCAGGCCATCGCGCAAAGCGCCATCGAGCTCGTCGGCAATGGCGACACGCTGCTTGTCGACTCGGGCACCACGGCGCTCGAGTTCGTCCGGCTCCTCGATCAGCGCGACGGCATCACCGTCATCACGGCCGACATTACCATCGCCGATTATATCGACGAGAGCATGCCCTCGGTCGATGTCGTCATGCTGGGTGGGGCACTGCGCAAAGGTCATCGCTATCTGTACGGTCCACTTACCATGCAGGCGCTCCAAATGGTCCACGCCGACCTTGCCGTCATGTGCCCCGGCGCTTTTGTCCCCCGCTGCGGCTTTACGACCGACTTTCCCCAAATGGCCGAGACCAAAACGGCTATGATCGCCGCAGCCCATCAAAGCGTCGCCCTCATGGACGCCAGTAAGGTTAACGGACGCGGCATGTACCGCTTTGCCGAGCTGGCAGATGTCGACACCATCGTGATGGACCGTGACCCCGATCATGCCGTTGCCACCTCAATCGCCGAGATCGTCGACGACGCCCGCCCAAATCTCCTCATCGCTGGCGCTTAAACAAAAACCACCACAAAGGTGCCTGTCCCCTTTGTGGTGGTTGAGCGTTAAAAGCGAAATATCGCTACTTGGAAAGCTCGTCGGCGAGGGCCTCGATCTGGGCGCGCGATGCGTCGTTGAGCGAGCCCAGCACGGTCACTTTGTTCTGCGTCAGGGTGATGTCCTTCATGCCCTCGAGCTCCTTGGTCATAACCTTGGCAGCGGCAGGCGCCCAGGAACCGGCCTCGACGAGCGCAACCGTACGGTTCTGATAGGCGTGCTCGGCAAGCGTATGGATAAAGGTGCTCATGAACGGGAAGATCTCGCCCTGATAGGTAATGGAGGCGAGCACCAGGCGGTCGTAGCGGAACGCATCCTCAACAGCCTCGGCCATATCGTCGCGAGCCAGGTCAAAGACGGAAACCTTCTGGCCGCGGGCCTCGAGCGCAGATGCGAGCTCTTCAACGGCAGCCTTCAGATGCCCATACACACTCGCATAGGCAATCGTGATGCCCTCGTCCTCGGGCTGATAGCTCGACCAGGTGTTGTAGGTGTCGAGGTAATAGCCCAGGTTCTCGGTCAGCACGGGGCCGTGAAGCGGGCAAATGATCTGGATGTCCAGATTGGCGGCCTTCTTGAGCACGGCCTGCACAAACTTGCCGAACTTGCCCACGATGCCAAAGTAGTAACGGCGCGCTTCGCAAGCCCAGCCCTCGGGATCCTCGATGTCGTTGGCGCCAAACTTGCCAAAGCCGTCGGCACTAAAGAGCACCTTGTCGGTGGACTCGTAGGAGAAGAGTACCTCGGGCCAGTGCACGTTGGGGGCACCGACAAACGTCAGGCTGTGGCCGCCCAGGTCGAGCACGTCGCCATCTTTGACGACCATCTTGCGCTCGGGGAAGTCGGTGCCAAAGTAGTTGACCATCATGCGGAAGGCGCCCATGCTGGCCACAATCTGTGCCTGGGGATAGCGCTCCATAAAGGTGGCGATGCCAGCGGAGTGATCGGGCTCCATATGATGGACAACCAGGTAGTCGGGCGTACGACCATCGAGCACGGTCTCGAGGTTGCCGAGCCACTCGTCGACAAAGCCAGCGTCGACCGAATCGGCGACAGCGATTTTATCGCCCAAGATAACGTAGCTGTTATATGCCATACCGTTCTCGGACACGTCGTACTGGCCCTCGAACAGGTCAATGTCGTGATCGTTGACGCCAATGTAGCGGATATCCTTGGTGATCTCCATCAGGCAAAGCCTCCTAGATAGACAAAAGA
>CATYJC010000170.1 GCA_958407555.1 uncultured Collinsella sp.
CGACGTGCCAGGTCATCGAGCGTGGCATTGTAGACCTCATGCCGATGCTCAAGCGCTGCGACAAACTCCGGATAGTGACGGAACACGCGCCGCAGCATGGGCATCACGCTGTTGGGCTGCTTCACAAAGCCCGCCGGCTGCGTGAGTACCACGATATTGCGGTCATACCCCTGCGCAAACAGCCATGCACTGGGAATAGAATCAGCCACGCCACCATCCAGATACTTATGCCCGTCAATAGCAACGGGACGCGTCGCCACGGGAATCGCCGACGATGCCCGGATCCACTCGATATCCCGCTCGTCGCCATAGGGCAGGTCGTGGTAGACGGCCTTGCCCGTCTCGATATCGGTGCACACGCACGTAAACCGCATGGGACAGGCGCGATACGCCTCCAAGTCAATGGGATCGCGCTCGATGGGCACCTCGTGATAGGCAAAATCGGCATTGAACATATCGCCGGTCCGCAGCCAGCTTGCTACACCCGCATAGCGCTTGTCGGCACAATAGGCCTTGTTATAGCGAATGGCACGGCCGATCTGGCGCGATTTAAAGTTGTAGCCAAATGCCGCGCCCGCCGAGACACCCACCATATGGTCGCAAGTTAAGCCGTGCTCCATCCATACGTCGAGCACGCCCGCCGTATACATACCGCGGTAGCCGCCTCCCTCGAGCGCAAGCCCCACCGTGCGCGTCATATTTGGCTGTGTCATGCGACCATCTCCGTTCCTGCGTTTAAAACCGGGACAAGTATACCCGTCAACATATACCGCCCCAGTCGCATTTTTCATGCGCACCCAGGCGTTGCGGTTTGGCGAATAATAGCCGCCCGTAGCATGTACACCCATATATAATTCTGCACTGTTGTTTATACTACTCAGCAGTTATCAACAGCGAACATTAGCCGGTAAATTAACCCAACAACGCAGCAAGGCGGGGGCCTGGATACACGCAAAACGCTGAGCAACAACGCGTGTGCACAACGAGCTCGCCCGACGCAATTCGCCCGACCTCAGAAAGCCGCTTACGACATGGATACTGTCAGCAATTACACCGAAACGCTCGAAAAGACCGTCCGCGACCTTCTCAAGCGTCAGGATGATCTGATTAGGACCGCCTTTACCGACCAGCTTACCGGACTTGGCAACCGCGGCGGCTTTGCCCGTTCCCTCGAGGAGCTCTGGGAGCAGGACACCCCCGTTACCATGGCGTTCATCGATATCGACAATCTCAAGCACTGCAACGACGTCTTTGGGCATGACGAGGGCAACCGCTATATCTTGCAGGTAAGCCTCTATCTCAAACTGTATATGAAAGTGGACGAGGCGGCGTTTCGCATAGGCGGCGACGAGTTTGCCATCCTATCTACGATTGCGACCGAAGACGACCTCGCCGAACGTCTGGAACACTGCCGAACGATCCTGCTCAAAAACAACGATTCCGAGATGCCCCACTCGTTTAGCTACGGAGTGGCACACGCCGACCCCGCCCTGGGCGAAGCCCCCAATCGCATGACACTCGATGCCGACCATCGCATGTACGACTACAAGCTACGTCATGCCGTGTACCTCGATCGACGCAATATCACGCAAGTCCACGCCGACGACTTCGAAATAAGCGACCGCGTTTTCGACGCCTTTTCGATGCTCAACGAAGGTCGTTATTTCTTTATCGAGAACTTGGACAAACATCGCACCCTTTGGTCACAAGGTGCCTTGCGCGATCTTGGCCTTCCCTCGGAGCACATAGACAACTGCCGCGATTACTGGAAAACGCGCGTCCATCCCGATGACCTTGAGGCTTTTACCGACGACATCGACCAAGTCTATAACGGCTCCAAACACCATCGAGTCATGCAGTATCGTGTGCGCAACGCCGTCGGCGACTACGTCCTTTGCCGTGCTCGCGGGTTTCGTATCGACGGCGACGGAAATGTCCCCTCGCTCTATGTCGGCGAGCTCGTCAACCACTCACTTGCCGAAACCGTCGACGCCGCTACGGGCCTCGGAACGCAGCGCATGCTGGTCAACGCTATCGATACCTGCCGCCTTGACCGTTGCAAGACAGGGCTTATAGCGGTGCGCGTTCGTGGCACGACAAAGCTCAACGAGCTCTACGGGGCCGAGGCTGTCGACAACATGCTTGCCGAATACGCGGGCCGCATGCTGTCGATCACCCGCGGCAGGAGCCGGGTCTACCGTTCACGAAGCGTCCAGTTTGTCGTGCTCAGCAACGATTTGGACCACGAGGCATTCGAGCAACTGACCCGCCACCTTAAAGAGGCCGTTTTCGCTCCTGTGCAAATCGCGGGCGACACCATTACTCCCGTCTGTCTTGTCGTCCCGGCATTTTACGAGCACTTAACCCATCAGGCGACCGCCGTTTTAGGCGAACTCGATCGTCGCCTTCGCACAGCCGGCGGGCTTGTCCCCAACGACAGCCTCCCTATACCCGAGGTCGAACGCAAAAGCGCAATCGCCGAACGCATCGATATGCTCACCGGTCTCTACCGACCCAGCGAGTTTATGCGGCGCGCCAACGCTTTTCTCGAGGCAAGGCACGACGGCGCTTGGTGCATCGCCACGGTCGACATGGGCCACATGCGCCTGTTTAACGAATGGTATGGACAGGCCGAAGGCGACCGCCTGCTTGCCGATGTGGGCACGGTCCTCAAGGACATCGAGAATGCCGACATGGGCGTCGCAGGGTACTGGGGCCAAGATGACTTTTGCGCACTCATCCCCTTTAAGCACATCACCGTCCATCAAATCTACAACCGCGTTCGCGAGGCAGTAGCCAGGCATGATGGCGGCGTAGGTTTTTGGCCGTCCATGGGCGTCTACCCCATCGATTCCAATGAGGAGATCACCATCGATGCGCAGGCAAAGGCCATGTTTACCAATCGGCGCGCAAAAAACGACTTTAAGGAGCGCATTGCCATTTTTTGCCCCGAGGAGTACAAGCGCGAAATCGTGTTCAACCGCACGCTGACCGAATTCCAGTACGCGCTGTCAAATGGTCGCATCACGTACTATCTTCAGCCCCAGGTCGATATGGAAACCGGCGAGATTATTGGCGCCGAAGCACTCACCCGCTGGATTGACAAGGACGGCTCTCTCATTTCGCCCGCAACGTTTATCCCCGCACTCGAGGAAAGCGGCTTTGTAGTGACGCTCGACAA
>CATYJC010000171.1 GCA_958407555.1 uncultured Collinsella sp.
CTCGTTCACTTCGCGGGAAAAGTATTAGACCTGATTATGGGATGGCTATTGGAGCTGTCGAAGCGGCTTTGGGTGCCGCGGCGCCCTTTTGGCTTGGCGGCGTAAAACAAAACAGCTCAGAGGCGAAGCCTCTGAGCTGCGAACATTTGGTGGGCGTTAGAAGATTTGAACTTCTGACCTCTTCCGTGTCAGGGAAGCGCTCTCCCCCTGAGCTAAACGCCCGATCAAGGGTGCGCGAGTGCGCAGGAAATAATATAACGGAGCTCCCACTCGGTGGCAAGAACTATTTTTAAAAAGCGGCGATTTGTGACCCTATCCGCCCCGATGCAGTGCGAACAGCACGCGGAAAGTCGCGTTTGTACCCACGATGAACTGCACATTCGCGTAAAATAACTCCATTATGGGCAAATGGTGTCCAGGTAGTTTACAGCACGGCATCTGGGGGAGGGGCATGTCGGACGCGCAGTCGTTGCGAAAACAGTTCAATCGCATGCTCGCCACGTTGCTGGTGGCCCTTGCTGTTGCCGGAGCTGTAACGTATGCCTGGTACATCTACAACGCCAACCGTCATATCACCGACGTCAAGATGGCCGCGGGCACGGGCGTAACCTTCCTCATCTCCAACGAGTACGACGGCGAATACAAAACCAACGCCGGTTTGAGCTTTGCGGGCCTGCTCGATCCCGTCTCGACCGACAACGTGCTCAACGGCTTCCAAAAGGTAACGGGCTTTACCGGCGGAACCACACAGGACTCGCTGTTTGCCAGCATGTTTGGCGCGGCCGAGCACTCCGACTACTACAAGACCTCCCTGTACCTGGCCACCAACTCGGCCGCAACCGACGTGTACCTGTCGGGCATCGACTTTACCGAGCAGGATTCGGCAAGTCCCATTTCCACCGCCCTTCGCGTGGGGCTGGTCACTTATGCCCCGGGCAAAAGCGACACCGTTACGGGCCAGTACGTCTTTGAGGTCTCGGGCGAGCACAATCCCCAGGCGCGCTACAACACGCTCGATGGCAAGGACGCCGGCGAAAACGAGCAGAACCACCTGGTGCTCGACAGCAGCCGCTCCGACGGCGCCACGGTCCATTTTAACCAGCTGACCAGCGCAAACTTCTGTGACTACAACGAAGACACCGGTATCGTGAGCCTCAAGGAGGCCACGACCAAGATCTGCAGCCTGCCCGCTGCCGCCAAGGGCGCCAACCGCAGCACGCCCGTGCGTGTGGATGTGTACGTGTGGCTGGAAGGCTGCGACCCCGACTGCACCAACAACCTGGCCGCCACCAGCCTGCAATCGCTGGCGCTGCGCTTTGCCGGCAAGCGTTCGTAAGGGGGCCGGGGATGAGTACATCGAACATCAAAGATATCCTAAGCTCGCGCCGCCGCATGGTTGCTGCGGCCGCATGGATGCTGGTGCTGGTAGCTGCTCTGAGCGCCGCCACCTACGCCTGGTTTAGCAACTCGCGCTACACCAACGTGACGCCCGTGGCACATACGGTAAGCGACGAGGACTCCGACCTGCAGATTGGCCTTTCGGCCAACGGGCCCTGGGACACGACGGCCACGCTTACCGCCGCCGACAAGACGCTCTATCCCATCTCGACGTCAGACCTTTCCCGCTTTTGGCGCGGCACGTTCCAAAACGCCGCGGGCATCACGACCGACTACGCCGACTGCACCGCGCAGCTGGACGACTATGCCCTTTCGGGCACGCTGTACCTTAAGGGCGGCGACAGCGCCCTCAACGTGTACCTGTATCCGGGTCAGATGAGTGTGACGAGCGACCCACAGCTGCTGGCCGCACTGCGCCTGGGGCTTGTGATCACGACCCAGTCGGGTACGCAGACGCACATCTTTACCTGCGACGACCTGGGCAACACCGCAGGCGCCACCAGCGGGCGCACCACCGCGCAAGACGGCGTGGTCGTGGCGGCGGGCGCCTCGGGCTGGACCTACACCGCCGACCCTGCGCGCGCCATAAGCGCCTACAGCATGGACGGCACCGGCGACACGCCCACGGCGCGCGCGGGCGCCACGCCCATCTGCACGCTGGCCGCCAACGAGGTGGCAAGCGTTCGCTACGTTGTGTACATGGAAGGCTGCGACGCTAATTGCATCGACGAGGCCCAGGCCCGCGATGTGGTGCTGCAGCTTGCCTTTGCCGCGGCCAAGGCATAAGGGGGCGAGCGATATGGAAGATCAGAAGCACATGCCAGCAGATGGCTGCGAGGCCAAAACCCAGAGTGAGAGCCCCGCGGCCCCTTCCAGCGCGTCCGCCGAGCGTGCACACCTCGAGGGCGCCGCCCGCCGCCACGCCCGCCGCGCGCGTGCCTACATCGCGCTCGTTATGGTGGCGCTCGCCGCCACGCTGGGCGCCGCTACTTACGCGTGGTTCACGAACAACATGAAGGTCAACACCAACTCGGTGAGCGTGCACAGCGACACGTCCAAGCTGGTGCTGGAGCTGGGCGACGCCGACCGCGGCAGCTGGTCGCAGCAGGGCGACGTTTCCCTGACTTCCAACGCGACCGGCGCCGTGACGCTCTACCCGGTCTCGACCTTTGACCTCAACGGCTTTGCTGCCTGCGCGCAAAACAACTCTGTCGGCGATGCCACAGTGTTTGAGCAGGCAAAAGACAACGGTTCCGCGTTTTATCACGGCTGGATTGACCTGCGCCCCACCATTACCGGAACGGGCGCCAGCAAAGTAAGGGGCAAGGTCAACCTGTATCTGGCCGAATCGCTGGTCCCGCAGGGCACCGACGCCGAGCTGCTGCGCGCAGCCCGCGTGGGCATTAAAGTCTCGAGCGGCAACCAGGTGCTTGCAACCAACATCTTTGAGCTCGACAGTTCCGATAGCGGCCATCGCGACGAGCACCCCGCGACCGCGCCTACGGGCCTGGCGGGCTACACCGAGGGCATGCTCCTGGGTTGGCAAAACGGCCAGCTTGCTTGCGGTGCCAACGTGACGCAGGACCCAGCCGCCTTTACGCTGGACACGAGCGAGACGGCCGCGCGTCCGCAAAACACGCTTGCCACACTGGGGCTTGGCCAGACCTATCGTCTGGATATCTATTACTACATCGAGGGCACCGACCCCGATAGCGCCGACTATCTCTATCAAGATCCGGGCACCTTGCACCTGGCGCTCTTTGCGACCTTGGA
>CATYJC010000172.1 GCA_958407555.1 uncultured Collinsella sp.
CATGCGCCTGTTCGGCGGCGACAGGATGGACCGCGTCTCCAAGATGATGGTCACGGCCGACATGGGCGACGACATGCCCATCCAGCACAAGATCATTTCCAAGGCCGTCGAGAATGCCCAGCACAAGGTCGAGAGCATCAACTTCTCCATGCGTAAGAGCGTTCTTGAGTACGACGACGTCATGAACAAGCAGCGCCAGGTCATCTACGCCGAGCGCAACAAGATTCTGGACGGCAAGGACCTGACCGACCACATCACCGAGGTCATGCACGATACCGTGTACCGTTGTGTGCAGGAGTTCTGCACCAAGGACAGCCACGAGGGCGAGCGCGATCTTGAGGGTCTGCGCAAATGGGTCGTCGAGCTGACCGGACATATCGATACCCCTCAGTTCCCCGACGAGGACTTTGAGGCCCTGGCCGCCGATGTCTTGGCTTATGTTGAGAAGTGCTACAACATGAAGGCCGAGCGCCTGGGCGAGGACCTGATGCGCGAGCTCAATACCCAGGTCATGCTGCGCGTCATCGATACGCGCTGGATGAACTACCTGCAGGAGATGGACTACCTCAAGACCGGTATCGGCCTGCGCGGCTTCGGCCAGCGCGACCCGCTGGTTGAGTACAAGACCGAGGCCTACGGCGCGTTCCAGATACTCGTCGATACCATGTACGAGGATTACCTGCGCACTGTTCTGCGCATTGAGCTCAAAGCTGCCCCGCAGGCTGTGGAGCACAAGGAGGACCCCGCCCTTAAGGGTGCGCGCTTCTCTGGTCCCGCCGAGGTCGATGGCGACAACAGCGATTCGGTACTGCGCAAGCAGGCTCAGGTGCAGGCCCGCACCGCCGTCCAGGGTGGTCCGGCTGCCGTTAACAACGGTGGCAAGGTGACGACCTACCGCAAGTCCGAGAGCGATGACCCCTATGTCAACGTGGGCCGTAACGACCCGTGCCCTTGCGGTAGCGGTAAGAAGTTCAAGTACTGCCACGGCAGGAATCGTTAATGGCCGAGACTCTAGAGGTAACTCCCGCCGAGTTGGACGCGTTTGCGGACCGACTCGGCGAGGTCGAGTCATATCTCCATTTGGACGAGAAGCGCACCCGCGTGGCGGAGCTCGAGGCCAAAAGCGTCGCCCCGGGCTTTTGGGACGATGCCGATGCCGCTCGCGCCACGATGGAGGAGATTGCACGCGCCAAGGAGGACATCGCCGCCGTGGATACGGCGCGCGGTGAGCTTTCCGACGCTCGCGCCGCGCTGGAGCTTGCCGAGGAAATGGGCGATGACCCCGATGCTGCCGCGCTGCGTGAGGAGGCTGCCGCCACGGCGGAGCGCCTTTCCCGCGCCATCGACGAGCTTGAGCTTGCGAGCTGGTTTACCGGGGAGTTCGACCATGGCGACGCGATTGTGACCATCAAGCCCGGGCAGGGCGGTTTGGAGGCCCAGGACTGGACCTTCATGCTCTTTAAGATGTACATGAAGTACTGCCAGCGCCGCGGTTGGAAGGTCACCATCAACGATTGCCCCGCGGCCGAGGTCATCGGCATCGATCGCGCGACCTTTACCGTCGAAGGCAAGGATGCCTTTGGCATGCTTCGTGCCGAGGCCGGTGTTCACCGCCTGGTGCGCATTAGCCCCACCGATGACAAGAAGCGCCGCCAGACTACGTTTGCTGGCGTCGAGGTCATTCCGGTACTGCCCGACGATATCGATATCGAGATTAGTCCCGATGACATTCGCGTCGACGTGTACCATGCAAGCGGCCCGGGCGGCCAGGGTGTCAACACCACCGACTCCGCCGTGCGCGTGACGCATTTCCCCAGCGGTATCGTGGTCACGTGTCAAAACGAGCGCAGCCAGATTCAAAACAAGGCCGCGTGCATGCAGATCCTCAAGGCGCGCCTGTACGAGATTGAGCTCGAAAAGCGCGCCGAGGCCCTGGATGAGATTCGCGGACCCAAGACCACAATTGGTTTTGGCAACCAGATCCGCAGCTACGTGCTCTACCCGTACCAGATGGTTAAGGACCTGCGCACGGGCGTGGAGACTAGCAACGTCGAGGCCGTTCTTGACGATGGCGACCTGGATCCGTTTGTGATTGGCTATCACCGTTGGGCTACCGGCAACGCTGACGCGGAGGCCCCGTCCGCATAAGCCGCTCGGTTTATGCGGAAATGGATTAAAGCCCTCCGAGCAGGGTGGTTTTGTATCCAGAACATATCCTGCACAGGGGTAGTTTTTGTCCGGCGAATCGGTAGAATCGAATACATGAAGAAGTTCAAAGCGCATCCGATGGGGTGCGCTTTTTTGAAGGAGGCAGCATGGCATATCGTCTGGACATCAAGCGCATTCTTTCGATGAACTTCTTTCACGATCTACCCCAGATCATGTTGGGGTGTGCCTTGGCCGCCATCGCGACCGACCTGTTTTTGATTCCCAACGGTCTTGCAGCCGGTGGCGTTACGGGCCTTGCGACGATTATCCAGGCAGTCGGCGCAGCGCGAGGCGTGTCGCTTCCTGTCGGCATCCAGACCATCGTGATGAATGCCTTGCTGCTGCTGATCGTTATGCGCGAGGGCGGCATGTTCTATGTAGTGCAGACGGCGACGGGCTTTGTGCTGCTGGGCTTCTTTACCGATCTGTTTGCCCCGTTTGTAGCGCCTCTGGCACATGCGGACCTGATGCTTCCCGCTATGTGGGGCGGCATTATCACGGGCATTGGTTACGGCATGGTGTTGCGCGCCGGCGCCAACACCGGCGGCTCGGACACGATTGGCCAAATCATCTCGCGTAACACCTCGCTGCCGGTGGGCTCGACCGTCATGGCAATCGACGTTGCCGTATGTGCGGCATCTGCTCCGGTATTCTCGCTCGAAAATGCTCTATACGCAGGACTTTCGATGGTGATTAGCGGCTATGTGATCGATGCTGTGGTCGATGGCGGCAATAAGCGTCGTATGGTGCTCATCATCTCGGATAACTTTCCCGATATCGCGGCCGACATCATGTATGGTCTGGGCCGCGGCTGCACCAAATTAAAGGCGACCGGTATGTATTCGGGCGTCGAGAAGCCGGTGATCATGGTGATCGTTAGCCGTCGAGAGCTCAACACCCTCAAAACGATCGTGCGCGAGCGCGATCCTCA
>CATYJC010000173.1 GCA_958407555.1 uncultured Collinsella sp.
TTTACCAAACCGCGAAACGGGCCGACGCTGCGCGCCGCCCAGAGCGACAATTTGTCATTCAAAAGGCAAGGCATGACCAGACGGTCTATGCCTTGCCTTTTTCATGCCAACTTGTTCGCTCTGGGCGGCGCTCGCTGTCCGTCCTCTGCCTGCGGCGTTGCCTTGCTCGCTCTGGTGGGCTTTCGCTGTCCGCGTCAAAACATCGGCGTTGTTATGGGTAGTCATTGGGGGCGTTCTTAAATGACTAGCCAAAGGGACGCTCTTGCGGCACTTGGCACTTGGGGACGTTCCTTTTGTGCCGGCACTTTGGGACACTCCTTGTCAGGAGAGTGATGCAAGAGGCTCGTCCTATACTTTACCGAGATAAAGTGAACGTGCAGATTCGTAACCCACTCGCAACCGTTCTATGGCACGATATTGAACGAATGTATGCTATGCGCCCAAATCTTTTGGGCAGAGTGGGAGACAGTATGGTCAAGCTGTACGAGGACGGCATCTACCTGCGCGGCGGCAGCGAGGTTGTGCCTGCGGCCGAGGCTGCCGAGCGCGGTATTACGCAGACACCCGAGGACGCCAAGCGTGGCACCATCGCGTATTCGATCCTTCAGGCGCACAATACGTCTGGCGACCCAGAGGCGCTCAAGATTCGCTTCGACGCCATGGCGAGCCACGACATCACCTTTGTCGGCATCATCCAGACGGCGCGCGCCTCGGGCATGGAGCAGTTCCCGCTGCCCTACGTGCTCACCAACTGCCATAACTCGCTGTGCGCCGTGGGCGGCACCATCAACGAGGACGACCACGTCTTTGGCCTTTCCGCGGCCAAGAAGTACGGCGGCATCTTCGTCCCGCCGCACATCGCCGTCATCCACTCCTTTATGCGTGAGAACTTCGCCGGTTGCGGCAAGATGATCCTGGGCTCCGACTCGCACACCCGCTACGGCGCCCTGGGCACCATAGCCGTGGGCGAGGGCGGCGGCGAGCTGGCAAAGCAGCTGCTGCGCGACACCTACGATGTCGCCTATCCCGGCGTCGTCGCCATCTACCTCACGGGCGCCCCGCGTCCCGGCGTCGGCCCGCACGATGTGGCACTCGCCATCATCCGCGCCGTCTTTGCCAAGGGCTACGTTAAGAACAAGGTCATGGAGTTTGTGGGCCCCGGCATCGCGAGCATGACGACCGATTACCGCAACGGCGTTGACGTCATGACCACCGAGACCACCTGCCTGTCGAGCATCTGGGCTACCGACGAGGACACACACGCGTTTTTGACCATGCACGGCCGCGGCGACGACTACCGCGAGCTCAAGCCCGCCGATGTTGCCTACTACGACGGCTGCGTCGAGGTAGACCTGTCGAGCATCAAGCCCATGATCGCGCTGCCGTTCCATCCTTCCAACGGCTTTGAGATCGAGGAGCTCAACGAGAACCTCGAGGACATCCTGCATGAGGTCGAGCTCGAGGCCGCCAAGATCGGCGAGGGCAAGACGCACTTTAGCCTGCTCGACAAGATCGTCGACGGCAAGCTGCACGTGCAGCAGGGCGTTATCGCCGGCTGCTCGGGCGGCAACTACGACTCCGTGGTCCAGGCTGCCCGCGTGCTCAAGGGCGCCAACACCGGCTGCGGCGAGTTTTCGCTGTCGGTCTATCCCACAAGCCAGCCCGTGGCGCTCGAGCTTACACGCCGCGGCTATATCTACGACCTCATGGAGGCCGGTGCGATCGTGCGCACGGCGTTCTGCGGTCCGTGCTTTGGCGCCGGCGACACGCCCGCCAACAACGGCCTGTCCATCCGCCACACCACGCGCAACTTTCCCAACCGCGAGGGTTCCAAGCCGGGCAATGGCCAGCTGAGCGCCGTGGCCCTGATGGACGCCCGCTCCATTGCGGCGACGGCTGCCAACGGCGGCGTCCTGACGCCGGCGACCGACCTGCCCGAGGAGACTTGGGACGAGGCCTGCGAGTACACCTTTGACGACGCGCCGTACAAAAAGCGCGTGTACTGGGGCTTTGGCAAGGCGAAGCCTGCCGACGAGCTGGTCGAAGGCCCCAACATCAAGCCGTGGCCCGCGATGGAGCCCCTCGGCGACGACATCCTGCTCAAGGTGTGCTCCAAGATTATGGACCCGGTCACTACGACCGACGAGCTTATTCCCTCGGGCGAGACGAGCTCCTTCCGTTCCAACCCGCTGGGTCTGGCCGAGTTTACGCTCAGCCGCCGCGATCCGGCCTACGTGGGTCGTTCCAAGGAGGTTGACGCGGTGGAAAAGCGCCGCGTTGCCGGCGAAGCGGCAGGCGACCTGGCGGCACTCGATACCGAGCTTGCTGGCGTGTTTGAGGCGCTGGCCGGCGCGGGTGTCGCGGCCGACGCCAAGGCCACCGAGTTTGGCTCCATGATCTATGCCAAGAAGCCCGGCGACGGCTCTGCCCGCGAGCAGGCCGCGAGCTGCCAGCGCGTGATTGGCGGCCTGGCCAACATCGTCAACGAGTACGCCACCAAGCGCTATCGCTCCAACGTGATGAACTGGGGCATGGTGCCCTTCCAGATGGAGGCGGAGCCCAACTTTGAGGTGGGCGACTACGTCTTTGTGCCGGGGATTCGTGCCGTGCTCGATAGTGACCTAAAGGACATCGCCGCCTACGTAGTGCGCGCCGATGGTGCGGTCGAGCAGATTGAGCTCTACATTGCCGATATGACGGCAGAGGAGCGTGCCATCGTCAAGGCCGGCTGCCTGATCAACTACAACAAGTTCAAGGCCGCTGCCGAGTAACGCACTTAATTGTCCGCCCGGGGCTTACCCTTTCCCGCCCGCTCACGCGCTTCGCGAGGGTCGCGTTCGGGAAAGGGTAAGCCCCGGGCTACATTTCTGCGTTCTCGTTGGGTCCTGAGGGACGCTAAAAATAGACTTGCTTGATGCCGCTTCTTTTTATTGGGGCGGCTTCTTTTTGTCGAAACCGCCACAAAGGGGACAGGCACCTTTGTGGTGGTCCCGTTTGTCTCGACCTGTAACATCTGGGCCCCTATTTGACGAGCGGTTGTTACAGATTGA
>CATYJC010000174.1 GCA_958407555.1 uncultured Collinsella sp.
GAGATGCAGCACGCGGTCGCGGATCTCCTCGGTTCGACCCTGGTTCCAGAATTGAGTACCGATGTAGCCGCACGTACGACGGGCGACATTCATCTTCTCCTGATCGCGGTTGCCGCAGTTGGGGCACTCCCACACCAGCTTGCCGTCATCCTCGACAATCTTGATCTCGCCGTCATAGCCGCACACCTGGCAGTAATCGCTCTTGGTGTTGAGCTCGGCGTACATGATGTTGTCGTAGATGTACTGCATCACGCGAATGACAGCCTTAAGGTTGTCCTGCATGTTGGGAACCTCGACGTAGGAGATAGCACCGCCCGGCGAAAGCTGCTGGAACATGCCCTCAAACTTAAGCTTATCGAAGGCATCGATCTCCTCGGACACGTGGACATGGTAGCTGTTGGTAATGTAGCCCTTGTCCGTCACGCCCGGGATAATACCAAAACGGCGCTGCAGGCACTTGGCGAACTTGTAGGTCGTCGACTCAAGCGGGGTGCCGTACAGCGAGAAATCGATGTCGCTCGCGGCTTTCCACTCCGCACACTTGTCGTTCATGTGCTGCATGACGGCCATGGCAAACGGCGTGCCTTCCTTCTCGGTGTGGCTGTGGCCCGTCATGTACTTGACGCACTCATACAGACCGGCATACCCCAGGCTGATGGTGGAATAGCCGCCCACGAGCAGTTTGTCGATCGTCTCGCCCTTCTTAAGGCGCGCCAGGGCGCCGTACTGCCACAGAATCGGTGCGGCATCCGAAAGCGTGCCCATCAGGCGTTCATGACGGCACAGCAGGGCACGATGGCACAGCTCAAGGCGCTCGTCGAAGATCTTCCAGAACTTGTCCATGTCCTGATGCGAGCTCAGCGCGACATCGGGCAGGTTGATGGTCACAACACCCTGGTTAAAGCGGCCATAGTACTTAGGTTTGGCCGGGTCATAGTTCAGCGCGTTGGCAACATTGTTAAAGCCGTTGCCCGAACGGTCGGGCGTCAGGAAGCTGCGGCAACCCATGCAGGTGTAGCAATCGCCATTGCCGGCGGTCTCACCCTTAGACAGCTTGAGCTCACGCATCTTCTTCTCAGAGATGTAGTCGGGCACCATGCGCTTGGCGGTGCACTTGGCAGCCAGCTGGGTCAGGTAGAAGTACGGGGAATTCTCGTGAACGTTATCGTCCTCGAGCACATAGATAAGCTTGGGGAATGCCGGGGTAATCCACACGCCGGCCTCATTCTTAACGCCCTCGTAGCGCTGGCGAAGCGTCTCCTCCACGATCATGGCAAGGTCGTGCTTCTCCTGAGGCGTACGGGCCTCGTTGAGATACATAAAGACCGTCACGAACGGCGCCTGGCCATTCGTGGTCATAAGGGTCACGACCTGATACTGAATCGTCTGGACGCCGCGACGGATCTCGTCACGCAGACGATCCTCAACGACCTCACGGACCTTCTCGGCAGACGCAGAGACGCCAAGCTCCTCGAGCTCGCGGGCAACCTCGCCGCGAATCTTCTGACGGCTCACCTCGACAAACGGAGCCAGGTGGGTCAGCGAAATCGACTGACCGCCATACTGGGAAGAGGCGACCTGCGCGATGATCTGCGTCGCGATATTGCAAGCAGTCGAGAAGCTGTGCGGCTTCTCGATCAGCGTGCCCGAGATAACGGTGCCGTTCTGGAGCATATCCTCCAGGTTCACCAGGTCACAGTTATGCATGTGCTGGGCGAAGTAGTCCGAATCGTGGAAGTGAATCAGGCCCTCGTTGTGGGCATCCACGATCTCCTGGGGCAGCAGCACGCGCTGCGTCAGGTCCTTGGAAATCTCGCCGGCCATGTAGTCGCGCTGAACGGAGTTGACGGTCGGGTTCTTGTTGGAGTTCTCCTGCTTGACCTCTTCGTTATTGCACTCAATCAGCGACAGGATCTTGTCATCGGTCGTGTTCTTTTGGCGCTTCAGGCTCTGAACATAGCGGTAGATGATGTAGTGGCGAGCGACCTCGTAGCAGTCGAGACGCATAATCTCGTCCTCGACCAGATCCTGGATCTCCTCGACCGATACGGTGTGGCCGGCCTTCTCACATGCCTCGGCGACGTTTTGTGCCGCATAGATCACCTGGCGGTCGGTAAGGCGAGAGCCTTCCTCGACCTCCAAGTTTGCGGCGCGGATCGCATTGACGATCTTATCGATGTCAAAGGTAACCTCGGTGCCGCTGCGCTTGATGATCTTCATCCTCTTGCCTCTTTCGCATCGTAGCCTCATTGCGCTTCAGAGCCAAACGATGCCCGGCAGGGTTTGGCCCTGTCTTGCGGCGCCGTTGCGCAATCTGTGTTCTCGATAACCATAGGCCCTCATGCGGACAATCCTCGCAGCCAATCAAGGGGCTCAAAGATCCATCCAAATGGGGCGAATAAGGTCCTCGTTCTCTGTCCGTCATCTATCATACGACAAAGAGGCATCTATATCCTGTATTCTTTTTTTAGGTCAAACACAACATATAGTGTTTCAGCAGGTCAAAGCAATTGGTCAATTTGCAGACGCATTATAAATGAAGGCCTCTTGGCAGGCTGCTAAAACGTTATCAACCCAACTACCTGCACAGCAGTTTTGAAACCCCCTCAACCGTGCCGCCGCCAAATAGCACCAAAACCAAGCCGCTCACGCCAAAAGAATCCAAAAGATTATGCTTGACCAACATGTTGCGGTCATGATGGGCCAGGACACATGCAATCTGCCGGCACCCCTACGGGATGCGAAGACCATCGCGTACGGACCTTGGATCAATATTTGATGACTTATTTGGCGGCGCGCTTGGTGGCAAAAAACAAAACAGCCCAGAGGACATAGCCTCTGAGCTGCGAACATTTGGTGGGCGTTAGAAGATTTGAACTTCTGACCTCTTCCGTGTCAGGGAAGCGCTCTCCCCCTGAGCTAAACGCCCAAATGGAGCGGACAACGGGGCTCGAACCCGCGACCCCAACCTTGGCAAGGTTGTGC
>CATYJC010000175.1 GCA_958407555.1 uncultured Collinsella sp.
GCATGGCGTTGCCCATGGCGACAGCCGTCTCGACGGCAGCGAGCATGCCCAGGTCGTTGCCCGAATCGCCAAAGCCAAAGGTGCGCGCATTTCCCTCGCGGCCCAGATACGCCAGCGCTCGCGCCACGCCCACGCCCTTGTCGATGCCCTTGGGGCTCAGCTCGCGGTTCTGACCACCGGTGTTGCACAGCTCAAAGTTGCGATTGATAAAGCCGTCATCGTTGGCTACACGAGCCAAACTGGGCACATTGAGGCATACCTTGCCCACGCGCAAGCTGCCGTCGATGCGCATCTCCTCGGCGCTGTGCACCACAGAGGTACCGATTAAAGACGAGCGCTCAACGCCCACAGGCTCCAGCGCAAAGGTCGCAGCATTGGACTCGAAAAAAACCTCGATGCCGGCATCCACAACGCGATGCGCAAGCTCCTCAACAATGTCTTCGTCAAAGCAGTCCTCATGCACCACGCGGCCCTCGACCTCGAGCGTCGCCCCCGCCATGGCAACGATACCCGCCGGGTTCAGCGCACGCAGGCCATCGGCAATCAGCCACAAGGGACGACCCGTGCAGATAAATGCCTGGTGACCCGCATTGCGCAGGCGACCAAATGCATCGACAACGGCCTTCGACGGATGGACTGCATTGAAGTCCTTATCGGTCATATCGTCGGGATCGAACGACGTCAGCGTGCCGTCCACGTCAAAAAAGAGCACAGCGGATTCGGGGCACGCATCAATCATATGGGTTCCTTTCGAGGATAAGGGCAAACGAAGCATCCATCATATAATGGAGCGACGCAACCAGAGAGGTCACCCATGGAATTTTACGCAAGCTGCCCCGAGGGCTTTGAGTCCGCACTCGCCGATGAGCTTAAACGCCTCGGGCTTTCGCATGTTCGCCGGCTGAAGGGCCGCGCCACGTTTGAGGGCGAGCTCGAAGAAGGCTACCGCGCCTGTCTGCGGTCGCGCTTGGCGAGCCGCGTGTTCGTGGTACTCGGACGCTTTGAGGCGCAGGATGCCGACGAGCTGTACGATGGCGTTTACGACATCGCCTGGGAGACCATCATCCGCCCCGGCGCCACCATCGCCATTACCGCCCGCGGCGTGACCGAGCAGCTGCGCAACACGCGCTTCTCGGCCCTGCGCGCCAAGGACGCATTGTGCGACCGCCTGGCCGAGACCACGGGCCGTCGCGCCGACGTCGATGCCGCCGACCCCGATGTTCACCTACTGCTTTCGTTGCGCCAGCGCCGCGCGAGCATAAGCCTAGACCTTTCGGGCGACCCGCTGTTCAAGCGCCTGCCGCCCGCGGCGACCCGTGCCGGCGAGGGCGCGCACGTGCTGCGCCCCGACTACGCCGCTCTGGTGCTGGCGCAGGTCGGCTGGACCGCACTGTGCGATCGCGAGCTGACGGCCGATGATTACGAGAATGAAGCCCTGCCCACGCTGATCGATGCCTCGTGCGCCGGCGGCGGTCTGCTGCTGGAGGCCGTGAATATCCTGACCGACCGCGCCCCGGGTGCCGCACGCAAGCACTGGGGTTTTGAGGGCTGGCAGCTGCATGATGCCGACCTATGGGAACAACTGCTTGCCGAGGCGCGCGAGCGCGAGGCGACGGCGCGCGAGCGCCAGGCGCGCATCGTGGCCGTAGACATCGACCCCGCCGCCCGCAAGACTGCCGAGCGTATGATCAAGTGCGCCGGCTACAAGCGTTTCGTCGACTTCTGCGCTGCCAAACCAGCCACCGTGCTGGACCATGCAGGCGCTGTCGCCGGCGCCGCCGTGGTCGCAGACACCACCGAGACCCCGCTTTCGCTCATGCACGACGCCATGACGCTGATCGGCGAGCTGCGCCGCGCGCCCGAGCTTACCGCCGCGCCGGTCGCCGCGCTCACCCGCGATGGCCTTATGGCCCGCGCGCTCCATGCCGAACCTGCGCGCTCCATCGCCGTCATGCCCAATAACGAAGAGGCGGCTATTGAGGTCTGGCCCTCGCTCGACCACGCCGCCGCGGCATTCGAAGCTGCGACCAGCGCAGATGCCGAACAGCAGACCGCAGACGCTCAAGACGAAGCCGCCGACACTCCCATGCCCGAACCTGCCGCCACGCTCGACCTGGGCGACGGCAAGCCGCTGCCTGTGCTCATCCCCGAGTCCGAGCAGTTCGCCAACCGCCTGCGCAAGAACGCCCGCCTGCGTCGCAAGTGGGCAAAGCGCGAGGGCGTGAGCTGCTACCGCGTCTACGATGCCGACCTGCCCGACTACTCCGCCGCCATCGACCTGTACGAGGGTTGCCCGCAGACGCCAGGCCGCTGGCTCGTCATCGCCGAATACGCCGCGCCCAAGACCATCGATCCCACGCTGGCCCAGGCCCGCATGCTCGACATCCTGGCCATCGCGCCGCGCATCCTAGATGTTCCCGCCGAGCATGTGCACGCCAAGGCCCGCATGCGTTCGCGCGGTGGCTCGCAGTACGGCAAGCAGGGTGCCGGCAAGGGCGGATCGGGCGAGCGTGCCAACATCGCGCGCCGTCGCCTGCCGCTCATCGAAGAGGGCGGCCTTACCTTTGCCGTCAACTTTGACGACTATCTGGATGTGGGCATCTTCCTGGACCACCGCGTCACCCGCAACCTGGTGCGCGAGCACGCCAAACAGGCACGCCGCTTCCTCAACCTGTTCGCCTACACCGGCACCGCCACCTGCTATGCAGCAGACGGCGGCGTCGAGGAGAC
The DNA here is from genome assembly GCA_958407555.1 of uncultured Collinsella sp. Lineage (GTDB taxonomy): Bacteria > Actinomycetota > Coriobacteriia > Coriobacteriales > Coriobacteriaceae > Collinsella. Next base: position 2,731 of record CATYJC010000175.1, read on the forward strand.
CGTGACGGTCGACCTTTCCAACACCTACCTGGACTGGGCCGAGCGCAACATGCGCCAGAACGGCTTTGTTGGCCCGCAGCATCACTTTGTGCGCGATGACGTGCTCGCCTGGATTCGTGACCAGCGCCAGACGCGCAACCGCTGGGACCTGATTTTTGTCGACCCGCCCACGTTTTCGAACTCGTCCAAGATGGGCCGCCGCACCTGGGATGTCCAGCGCGACCATGTTGAGCTTTTGGC
>CATYJC010000176.1 GCA_958407555.1 uncultured Collinsella sp.
GCGGCCTACTTTGCGTCGTAGGCCTCGGCGTCCCACCAGTCGAGCTGGGCGATGTTGTCGCGAATGTGCTGGCAGCTCTTGTGGAAGCCCTCGAGCTCATACTCGGAAAGGTCGAGCGCGTAGACCTCCTCGACGCCCTCGGCGCCGATCACACACGGCAGGGAAGTAAAGATGCCCTCCTCGCCATACTGGCCGGTCATGAGCGTGGAGGCGGAAAGCACGGCGTGCTCGTTGTGAAGCACAGCGGCGCAGACGCGCGCGGCGGAGTTGGCGACGGCGTACTCGGTGCACTGCTTGCCCTGGTAGGTCACATAGCCGCCCTTGCGTGCAAGCTCCTCGACCTCCATGTGGTCGAAGGCGTACTTGTCGGGGTTCTCGGCCTGAAGCTCGTTAAGGCTCTTGCCGGCGATGGTCGCGGCCTTAAAGGCTGCCAGTTGGCTAAAGCCATGCTCGCCGATCATGTAGGCGTCGATGGACTTGGGGCTCACGCCGACCTTCTTGGAGATCTCGGTGCGCAGGCGGGCGGAGTCCAGGCCGCAGCCCGAGCCGATGATCTTCTTGGGATCGTAGCCGGTCAGGTGCCACAACTCGGTGCACACGACGTCGCAGGGGTTGGAGATGCTTACGAAGATGCCGTCAAAGCCGGCGTCGACGATGCGCTTGGCAAAGGTGCGGGCGGCGTCGGTGGTAAAGAACAGCTCGCCGTCACGGTTGCCGGCGGCCAGCGCGACCTTGCCGGCGGCGTTGACGATGACGTCGCAGCAGGCCAGCTCCTCGTAGTGGTCGTAGCAGTTGACGATCTTGGTGTTGTACGGGACAAACGAAAGGGAGTCGCGCAGGTCCTGGACCTCGGACGTCACCTTGGCCTCGTTGATATCGCACAGGTACAGCTCATCGGCAATGCCCTGCATAAGCAGGCTGTTGGCGACATGTGCTCCTACGTGGCCCTGGCCGACCACACCGATCTTACGCGTCTGGTACATATATGTATCCTTTCGGCCGAGTTTTTCGCGTCGAACCATTGTAGCTTCCTGCCGCCACTTTGCCAGGCTAAAGCGCCGTAGATTTTGGGACATGCCTTAATCTCTACTTTTGGAGTGATTTGGGCCGCTGACGGCATCGCTGGGCGATGCGCTCGCGCGGATGGGGCCGGTCGTTGTACCATAGCTGCAACTGACTCGTAAGGAGCATCCATGCCCATTCGCATTCCCGACGCCCTCCCTGCCGCCGCGCAGCTCGAGAGCGAGAACATCTTTGTCATGACCGAGTACCGCGCGCTGCACCAGGACATCCGGCCGCTGCGCGTGCTCATCCTCAACCTCATGCCCACCAAGATCGCCACCGAGACGCAGATCATGCGCAAGCTCTCCAACACGCCGCTGCAGGTGGAGGTGGACCTGCTACGCACCAAAACGCACGAGGCCACGCACGTGAGCGCCGGCCACCTGGAGACGTTCTACCGCACGTTCGACGACATCCGCGACATCCACTACGACGGCCTGATCATCACGGGCGCGCCGGTGGAGCAGATGCCGTTCGAGGAGGTCGACTACTGGCCCGAGCTCTGCCAGATCATGGATTGGTCCACTACGCACGTGCACTCTACGCTGCACATTTGTTGGGGCGCGCAGGCCGGTCTGTACCATCATTACGGTATCCAAAAGTACGACCTGCCGGCAAAGGCGAGTGGCGTGTTCGAGCATTATCTGGTGAAGCCGCAAAGCCCGCTGGTCCGCGGCTTTGACGACCGTTTCTATGCCGTGCATTCGCGCAACACCGATGTGCGCCGCGAGGACGTGGAGGCCGAGCCGCAGCTTGAGGTCGTGGCCGTGTCCGACGAGGTGGGCCTGTACATCGTCAAGTCGACCGACAGCCGCCGCTTCTTTGTATTTGGCCACCCCGAGTACGATACCGACACGTTGCGTCTGGAGTACGAGCGCGACGTTAAGCGCGGGCTCAACCCTCAGGTGCCGGCGCATTACTTCCCGAATGACGACCCCACCGCCGAGCCGCGCAACGTCTGGCGCAGCCAGGCTCAGCTGTTCTACACCAACTGGCTCAACTACTACGTCTACCAGACCACGCCCTACGACCTGGCCCGCGCCGGCGAGGAGCACTAGGCTGTCGGGAGGTGCGCCAGCCGTTAGGCGCTGATGATGTGGGGTAACAGCAGGTCGTGGGCGTCGGTGGGAACGTGGTCGACACGCTGCTCGTCAAAGGCGATGCCGATGATTTGGCATGCGGGCGAGAGCATGGGCAGATAGCGGTCGTAGCAGCCGCCGCCGTAGCCCAGGCGCGCGCCGGCGCGGTCGAAGGCTACGAGCGGCACGACGACCATGTCGAGAGCTTCGGCAGACACGATGGGGAAGCGGCTGCTGTCGATGTCCGTGGCCGCAAAGGCCCGCGTGGGGTGGGCGATAAACGGTGCCGCGGATGCATCGTCGGCGGCAACTGCCCGCATGCACATGCGCTGGCCACAAGCTGCGGCATCAATTGCCGAGAGCATGCATGGATAGGTCACGCGCCAGCTGCGTTTGGCGGCAGCTGCGGCAAACACGGCAGGGTCGACTTCGGAACCCATCGCGGCGTAGACGGCAACGGTGTGCGGCGCCGCGGAATCCGAGAGATCCAACAGCTCAACGAGCCGCGCACAGATAACGGCGGACTTTGCCGCCCGCACATCCAAATCAAGAGCATCGCGCCGGGCAATTACCGCTCGCCGCAGCTCAACCTTGTCCATCCCAACCTCCTCTAGCAAACCTGCCAAAAAGGGACAGGTTTATTTTGGCAAGTTTTATCTGGGCAAACACCCAAACCACCACATAAGCTATCGCAAAAGGGGCAGTTCATGGACACCTTCGTGGGTTTTGACGAAGAGCGAGTGTTCGCGGCGGTTTGTCTCGATCTGTAACAGTAACTCGGCAAAATCGGACCTAGATGTTACAGATTGAGACAAAGGG
>CATYJC010000177.1 GCA_958407555.1 uncultured Collinsella sp.
GGCGAGGGCGAGGACTTTGACGGCATCATCGACCTGGTGCGCATGAAGGCGCGCCATTGCAACGGCGTCGAAGCCGTTGAGTCGGAGATTCCGGAGGAGTATCGTGCCCAGGCCGAGGAAGCCCATGACCATCTGTGCGAGCTGGTGGCCGAGGCTGACGACGATCTGATGATGAAGTACTTGGAAGGCGAGGAGACGCTGACGCAGGAGGAGCTCGAAGGCCTGCTGTCGAAGGCGATCGCCGAGCGCATCTTTGTGCCGGTCTTTGCGGGCGATTGCATTAAGGAGCAGGGCGTCAACTCGCTGATGGACGACATCGCCACGTACTTCCCGGCACCGACGGACTACGGCGAGATGCCGCTCATCGACGGTGATTCACTCAAGATCTCGAGTGACGATGACCGTCCGGTGGCGTTTGTGTTTAAGACCCTGGCCGATCCGCAGCAGGGTCGCATCAGCTTTATCAAGGTGCTGACGGGTACGCTTGAGCCGGGCCTTGAGCTGATCAACGCGCGTACCCGCAAGAGCGATCGTCTGGCTCACCTGTATGTGATGTGTGGCCGCGACATGACCGAGGTCGGTCACGCTTATGCCGGTGATATCATCGTGGCGCCCAAGCTGGCGGCCGAGACGGGCGATACGCTCTCGATTACCGGCAAGGTCGAGGCTGCGGCGTTTAAGTTCCCCAACTCGCAGTACCGCATTGCCATCGAGGCCGAGAACCGCGGCGACGAAGAGAAGCTCTACACGTTTATCGAGAAGGCCTGCAAGGCCGATCCGACCATGAGCATCGACCGCGACGAGGAGACCGGCCAGACCATCATTTCGGCGGTGGGCGAGGCACAGGTTTCGGTCCTGCTCAATCGCCTTGAGGACCGTACCAAGGTCGTGGCCAAGAGTGTGCCGATCCGCATTCCGTATCGTGAGACCATTCGCCGCACGGCAAGTGCCCAGGGCCGCCACAAGAAGCAGACCGGCGGCGCCGGCCAGTATGGTGACTGCTGGCTGCGCGTTGAGCCGCTCATTGGGCCCGACGGCACGAGCGACGGTTATGAGTTTGTAGACGAGGTCGTGGGCGGTCGCATTCCGCGTTCGCTCATTCCCGCCGTGGACAAGGGTGTCCAGGAGACCATGAAGGACGGCATCATTGCCGGCTACCCGCTCACGGGTATTCGCGTGGCTGTGTACGACGGCTCGTATCACAGCGTCGACTCCAACGAGATGGCGTTCCGCGCGGCGGCTCGCATCGGCCTGCGCAAGGCATGCGCCGATGCCGACCCGGTGGTGCTGGAGCCCATCGAGGAAATCACGGTGACTATCCCCGAGAGCTACGCCGGCGCCGTGATGGGTGACATCTCGGCCTCACGCGGTCGCGTGACGGGCATGGAGACCGATGAGCGCGGCGATACCGTGGTCATTGCCCAGGCGCCGCTGGCCGAGCTGACGGACTATTCGACGCGTCTGCGTTCTATCACGCGCGGCACGGGCGACTTTACCATGAAGCCGGCGGGCTATGAGCAGGTACCCTATGACGTTCAGGCCAAACTGGTCGAGCGCTATGAGGAGGGCCGCGCCAAGTAGCGCGTGTCGTTGCCTGTAACATACATGCCGATGAAAGGGCCGCTCTGGGCAATCCAGGGCGGCCCTTTTTGATCCCTGGGGGACGGAGGAAAACGAATCATTTTAGGTTTTGGGGCAGCTTTTGTCGGCCCTAGTCTCCCGAGGCCTGATTGCGACCGGTGGCGTAGTCGATCTGCACATGCGGCTGCAGGTTGTAGCAATATACGTGGAAACAGAGGGTCTTGCCGTGGTCCTCGACCGATTGCGCCTCAAGGCGTACGCCACGGCAGACAAGGTCCTCTTCGTTATACATGGGCGTGACGCGATAGAGCACATGGTTACCCGTATCGCGAATATAGTTGAGAATCTGCTCTTCAAACGGTAGCATGCCCGTCTCGTTGAGATAGCGCGTGCCGGTGAGGAGATTCTTGCGGTTGGCGTTTTCGCCGCAGAGCGACCAAGCGATAAGGTGGCAGCGGTTGTAGAGACTCTGGCCCGGAATAAAGTCGTAGCGCTGTTGGTGCCATCCGGCGGGGTGGATACGCGAGATATCGCCGCGCTTGCCCTGACCGAGCGATTCGGGGCCCACGCAGGCGAGCGCTTTGCGAGTGCGGCCCAAGCTGTCGAGCTTGGAGAACTTCTTAAAGCAGCCCTCTTCGGTGGCGCGCTCGTATTCATCGAGCGTGAATGACGGCGTGCCGAGCGCGTGCGTGCTGTCGGCGCGAAGGGCAACATAGGGATTGCCGGCGTAGTCGGGAATGCTGCTGAGATATACGCCGCGGGCGCGGTCGAGATCGGGGTTTTCGACCTCGTCGATGGGGGTAGCGGTACTGTCGGCGGAGCCGTCGTCACCGGTGTCGGTTGCGGCGGAATCGGAGCCATCGCCAGAGACTTGGCTATTTTGAGAGTCCGAGGAGCTTGCTGTTCCCGATTCGAGTCGGGCAACCAGGTCTGCCTCGTCGTCGGTGCGGCTGGGACTCTCGTTTTGTTTCTCGGCCAGAGCTACCGCCTGCTCATCGCTTTGCGGCGACAGCAGCTTGGGCGCTCCGTCGAGCGACCCTGTGAACAGCGCAAACCCCAGCACCACGGCGGTGCCGATGGAAAGCACTTGCTTGTAGGCGGACTTGCGCGACATTGAGGCTCCTGGATGGACGGTTGGGAGTCTACCAGTCTAGCAGGAGCCGGCAGAGGCCGTCCCGCCGAACAAATACTCAAGATTTGGAATAGACGCTGCTGATTCATTTGCCTCATATGGAGCTGCGGCGGTTGTGTATATGGGGCTGTCTGGCGTTTCCCCAGATAAAACCTGCCAAATAAACCTGTCCCTTATTGGCAGGTCAGTTAACGCAGTGCAGGTTGAGCATATGCGAGCGAGCGGGCTCCGGGCACGG
>CATYJC010000178.1 GCA_958407555.1 uncultured Collinsella sp.
CCGCGCGGCAAGGAGATATATTGCCAGACCGGAGGGGCCCCGGGGGCGGGAATCTCGGCGCACACATTTCCTACACATATAAGGACTCTCGGCTGACTGGAAAATCAAAACCACCCCTAAAAGGGGTGGTTTGCTCTTAGGGTATAACCCTTGGATTTCCGGCACGCGTCTAAAGGCGCCGGCCCTCACGGGGTTCGGGCCGCACTGCAGATTGACCCGTGACGGGCCGGTCAAACCGGCGCTATTTACGCCCCGGCCCCCTATCGAAGGGGTCCTCGTACTCCTTGACGCTCAGCCGGTCGATCGCGATGTCGGCCTTCTCCCGCCCCCGGTTGTACTTCGCGATGGTGGCCTCGTTCAGGCCGACGGTGGACACGTAGTAGCCCTCGGCCCAGAACTTCCTGTTGCCGAACTTGTACTTCATGTTCGCGTGCTTGTCGAATATCATCAGCGAGCTCTTCCCCTTCAGGTAGCCCATCACGCTCGATACGCTGTACTTCGGCGGTATCGCCAGCAGCATGTGGACGTGGTCGGGCATCAGGTGCCCCTCGATGATCTCTATCCCCCTGTACTGGCAGAGCTTCCTGAAGATCTCCCCAAGGTCGGACCTTATTTGGTTGTAGATGACTTTGCGCCTATACTTCGGCGTGAACACGACGTGGTACTTGCACATCCACTTCGTGTGCGACAGGCTGTAGGCCTTCTGGGCCATACGCCACCACCGCCCTCTCGACTCGGATTCCTTGCGGCCTGAACAATCGCAAGTGTCCGGCGAGGGGGCGGCTTTGTAAAGCCGTTTGGCCCCACCCGCATAGCGGGTGGTTTCTGATGCGGCGCGCTGCGCGCCCCGCACAGGCTAAAGCCCGTAATATAAGAGGGGACCTCGTTTCCGAGATCCCCTCTTTCGACTATCTCTAATAATAGACTCTTAAATGCCTTATGCCAGCAGCTTGCGACCGGACTCCTCAATCGCGTCAAGTGCTGCATCAGCCTCGACAGCATCTGCGCCCTTAGCAAAGATGTACAGCTTGATCTTAGGCTCGGTGCCAGACGGACGGACAATGCCCTTGTTGCCACCCTCGAGATCGAACTCGATGACGTTTGCCTTGGGCAGGCCGTTCACGCAGGTGTTGTAGTCCACAACAGCCTCGATCTTGGACCCTGCGAGCTCCGCAGGCGGATTCTCGCGCAGACCGGCCATGATGCCCGCCATCTTTGCAGCACCCTCAGCACCCGGATAGCTCAGCGAAATCGTCTTGTTGTGATAGTAGCCATACTTCTCGTAAAGCTCGTGCATCGCGTCGGCGAGGTTCTTACCCTGCAGCTTGTAATACTGAGCCATCTGGCAAATCAGCAGCGAAGTGCTCACCGCGTCCTTGTCGCGTACGTGATCACCGGCCAGATAGCCGTAGCTCTCCTCGAAACCAAAGATAAAGCGATCGACTTCACCAGCATCGGAAAGCGAGGTAATGATGTCACCGATGTACTTGAAGCCCGTCAGGCAGCGACGGAGCTCAAAGCCATACTCCTCGGCCAGAGCATCGACCATGGCGGAAGAAACAATGGTAGTGACCGCGACCTTCTTTGTGAGATCCTCGCCGCGAGCGGCACGGGTCTTGCAAATATAGTCGAGCAGCAGGACGCCCATCTCGTTACCGGTCAACAGCAGGTAGTCATCACCATTCTTGACAGCAACGCCAACACGGTCGGCGTCGGGGTCGGTCGCAAGCAGCAGATCGGGGTGAACCTGCTCGCAGAGATCGATGCCCTTCTGCATAGCCTGACGGATCTCGGGGTTAGGATACGGGCAGGTCGGGAAATCGCCGTTAGGCTCCTTCTGCTCGGGAACAACCGTGACATCGGTGATGCCAGCGCGCTCAAGAACCGTAGTAACGGGGATAAGGCCCGTACCGTTGAGCGGCGTGTAGACAAGCTTAAGCGGAGCGCCGGCAATTTCCTCGGCAGAAAGGTTCGTCACGCCGCGAGCGAGGACGGCGTCGTAATAACGCTCGAGACAGGAGTCGTCAATCCACTTGACCAGGCCCTGCTCAACAGCCTCATCGAAGTCCATAGACTTCACGCCGGTAAACGCATCGGTCTCGGCGATAGCCTTAGAAATTGCATCGGCGGCCTCACTGGTGATCTGGCAGCCGTCGGGGCCATAGGCCTTATAGCCGTTATAAGGCGCCGGATTATGGCTAGCGGTCATGCAAATACCACCGGAGCACTTAAGGTCGCGGACGGCCCAGGAAAGCGTCGGCACGGGAGAAATCTTAGGATACACGAGAGCAGTCACGCCGTTTGCTGCAAGAATGGCAGCCGTCGTCTTAACGAACAGCTCACCTTTATTGCGGCTATCGCGAGCGATGGCGACCGTCGGATGCTCGAAGGTCGCATTGAGGTAGTCAGCGAATCCCTGGGTCGCACGACCGACCGTATAGATATTCATACGGTTAGTGCCCGCACCGATAGTGCCGCGAAGGCCAGCAGTACCGAAGGCGAGATCCTGGAAGAAAGCGTCGGTGATGGCGTCCTCATCACCCTGCTCCTTCATCGTGTTAAGCTCAGCGAGGAGCTCCTCGTCCTTGACATTGGCAATCCAAGTATCAAGCAGCTCATGAACATCTGCCATGTGAGTCCTTCCGTCACAATCAATAAAACGACCCGTGTAAAACAGGACAAGCGCAGCAGTGCGCTAAAGCAAATATTAGTCCATTGAGAACAGAGAACCGACAAAAGAACGGTGAACGTCTATATTCAGCGGTGGATGATTAAATTGATTTAATTGCAAAAGGAATGTTGCCTATAAACGCAAAAAAGGGGGGGCCGCGAGGCCTCCCCCTTCTAGGTTCGATGCGACGGCTCGGTGCCGTCCACCG
>CATYJC010000179.1 GCA_958407555.1 uncultured Collinsella sp.
TTCCTAAAAAGCTGTGTCTTTCGATCCGGTGGCAATTGTAGGTGAACTCGGTTGCTGTCGGGCGATGATTCTGCCGTGTCGTTGAATGCGGCTCGGAAAGCTTGTCGGGACGAGGAACGCTATGGTGCTCAAAATCGTTAAAACCGTCTGGCCGGGGATGCTTACCTATGTTGCGATAGGCGCGCCGTGCGGCATTGGTTGCTAACGATTTGATAAGCCCTGGCGCTTTCGACGCCGGCCTGTGGCAGGGCTTGATTCCCTGGATTGTGGCTGCCGGCGTCGTGGCGGTGGCAATCAAGACAAAGTCGATGTTGTGGTGCTGCGTCTCGGGCATCGTGTTCTATATCGTTTTGAGTCTTGTATAAAAGCAAAGGGCGCGCTTACCGTCCCGGTCGACGAATCGAATTTCTCACCGAGCCGGTCTGCTTCTTCTGGTACCATGGTCAAACTTTACTGTAGCAAAGCGCTACGTGGGCTTTTGTTCTGCGTCAGCGGAAATGGGGGTTTCATGGCACAGGAAGCGACCGCCAACGAGCAAAAGAAATTCAAAGTACCGCGCATCCCGGGTGACATCATGATCTACCCGATGATCGTCGGTCTTTTGCTCAATACCTTCTGCCCGCAGGTCTTCGAGATCGGCGGCTTCTTTACCGCCGCCTGTCGCGGTGGTTCCAACACCATCGTCGCCGCAATTCTGCTGTTTGTGGGCGCCGGCATCAGCTTTAAGTCCACGCCGGGCGCTATCAAGACCGGCATCGTCGTACTGATCCCCAAGCTTGTTGTTGCGGCCGCCCTTGGCTTGGGTGTGGCATATTTCTTTAACGATAACTTCCTGGGCCTGAGCTCCGTGTCTATCATCGGCGGCATCACGTTTTGCAACATGGCGCTCTATACGGGCATCATGGGCGAGTTCGGCGATGAGTCCGAGCAGGGCGCTGTCGGTATCCTGTTCTTTACGGCCGGCCCCGCCGTCACGATGATCATCCTCGGTGTCTCGGGTCTCGCCAACATCCCCGTCGGCACCATCATCGGATCCATCCTGCCGCTTGTTATCGGCATGGTCCTGGGCAACTTGTTCCCGTTTATCAAGAATCTGCTGGTCCCCGGCGCCAATCCCGCGATCGCCGTTATCGGCTTTCAGCTCGGTGCGTCCATGAGCCTTTCGAGCTTTATCACCGGCGGTATTTCGGGCATCCTGCTGGGCCTCATCACGCTCTTTATCGTCGGTCCCATTACCTTTGCGTTCGAGCGCCTGTGCGGTGGTAACGGCAAGGCGGCCGTTGCCTGCTCCACTATCGCCGGCACGGCTATGACCACGCCGGTCGCCCTCGCCGAGGTCGCCCCGCGCTATGCCGAGCTTGCGCCCACTGCGTATGCGCAGATCGCCACTGCCATCATCATCACGGCAATCATGGCTCCGATTCTGACCGGCTGGGTCGATAAGAAGTTCTGCCACGGCAAAGAGGATCTGTCGCCTGCCGGTGTCGAGGCCATCGAGGAGGCCGTCGCGACCGACATCGACGGCGAGTAATCGTCGACGCGAGTCAATCAAGCCGGCGTGCAATTCGCGCCGTTTGAGCGCCCGAACGAAAGCTGTCTTGCAGTGACGTTCGGGCGCTCTGCTATTATTCCCCTTACCCCTGCGGAGTAGGGGTGTTTATTGCCCAGACACGAATCGGGCGATTCTGACCACTTGGATATTGAAGGGATGGCGTCTAGTGGTTAAGGCACTCAAGATTGAGATATTCCTGCTATGCATGATTGTTCTTATCGGGCTTGCCGCGCGAAGTCGCCACTCCTTGTTCTCGAGTACCCAGCAGTTATTGTTTAGTACGCTCGGTTACACCTCTGCCGCGTACATGCTATTCGATATAATCTGGACGCTTTCGGACGGTGTGGGCGGCACGCTGGGCATTGCTGCCAACTGGATTTCCAACGCGGTTTCGTTTTCGCTCTTTGCCGCCGCGTGCCTCATTTGGTTTATCTATTCCGAGACGGTGCAGGGTTCTCGCCTTTTGACCGCGCGCTATAGGATGGCGTTTGTAACGCTGCCTGCGGTGCTGGTAGTCGTACTGGCGTTTACTAGCTACTGGACGCACGCCCTGTTCTATATCGATGCGCAGGGCGCGTATCGTCGCGGTTTTGTCTATATGATCCAGCCCATCGTCAGCTACTGCTACGTTATATATACGTCCCTGCATGCGTTTATACAATCTTGCAAGGTCGAGAGCCTACAAAAGAAGGCCATCTATCAAACCTTGGCATTTTTCGCCATTCCGGCCTTGGTGGCCGGTGTCTTTCAGGTCTTTTATTCGGGTCCCTGCCTTAGTGTCGGCATCATGTTAAGTATGTTGCAGCTCTACATTGTTTGTCAGGAGCAGCTGATCTCGACCGACCCGTTGACTGGCCTCAACAATCGCAACCGTTTTGAGACCTATATGCTGTCGCTCTTCTCAAATGTGGACCAGGCCGAAGATGTATATCTGCTTATGATGGACGCTGACGGCTTTAAGCAGATTAACGATCGCTATGGACATGTGGAGGGCGACCATGCGCTTCAGGTCATATCCGCTGCGCTCAAAGAGGTCTGCTCGGCGTCAGGTGGCTTTATCGCGCGTTATGGCGGTGATGAGTTCGTGGTGCTTCAAAAGGTGACGACGGAGCAGGACATCGTGCGTCTGTGTGCGGCAATCAGCGACGAGCTCGCTCGTGCTGAGGTGCCGTATGCATTGCGGATGTCCATCGGTTACGCGCGGGTCGGCGATAGTGTTGATACCTGGCAAGACTTACTTCGCGCTGCCGATGCGGAGCTCTACCGCGTCAAGGCCGAGAAAAAGAAAGCCGGCGTCCAGATACGCTAGAAAAAAG
>CATYJC010000180.1 GCA_958407555.1 uncultured Collinsella sp.
CCACGCCCACGGCAAAGATGGCAATCGCGATCCAGGGGTTGCGTGTCTTGATGCTCTCGTTGCGACGCTCGGCACCCATAAGCTCGATGAGTTTGGTACGACGCACGGCGCGAAGGTTCAGCAGTAGCGTAAGCACAAACATTACGAGCATGCAGGCAAGGGTCAGATTGAACGCATGCACCGAGAAAAAGAAGTGGAAATTGGCGATCTGTGTCTTAAAAAGCGAGGCCGTAAAGAACGTCATGAGCTGGGAGAGTCCCACACCCAGCACAATGCCGGCGACAAAGGCGCCGACCGAGACAATCACCGTCTCGAGCGCCATGATCGTGGCGACGCGCCCGCGCCCCATGCCGAGCACCTGGTACAGGCCAAACTCCTTCTTGCGGCGTTTCATGATGAAGTTATTGGCATACACCATTAAAAAGGCCATGACACCGGCCAAAAAGTACGTCAGGTCGCCGAGCATGCTGCCCATAACCTGCGCCAAGCCCTCTTCATCGATTCCGGCAATGTCGACCTGCATCGAGACGGTATTGAAGGCATAGAAGACCGTGACACCCAGGGTGAGCGTCAAAAGGTAGACGAGGTAGTCGCGGCCGGCGCGGCGGACGTTACCCCAAGCGAGTTTACAGAGCATCGGAGCCCTCACCGCCCATCATGGCAACGACCTCCATAATGCGGTCGAAGAACTCTCGGCGGTCGGTGTCGCCGCGGCGCAGCTCGGTGAAGATCTTGCCGTCGCGAATAAACAGCACACGGCTCGTGTAGCTGGCGGCAAAGCTGTCGTGCGTGACCATGAGCACGGTGGCGCGTAGACGGCGGTTAAGAGCCTCCAGGCTCTCGAGCAGCAAACGGGCGCTCTTGGAATCGAGGGCGCCGGTGGGCTCGTCGGCCATGATCATGGTGGGGTCGGTGACGAGCGCGCGAGCCGCGGCAACGCGCTGCTGCTGGCCGCCGGACATCTGGTAGGGATACTTGTCGAGCACCTGGCTGATGGACAGGCGCGCTGCCACATCCTGCACGCGGGTCGAGATCTCTGCCGAGTTTGTGCGGACGATGGTGAGCGGCAGGGCGATGTTCTCGCGTGCCGTGAGCGTGTCGAGCAGGTTGGAGTCCTGGAAGATAAAGCCGAGCTCCTCGCGGCGGAACTGCGAAAGCTTAGCCTGCTTCATGCGTGTTACGTCCTGTCCATTGATGCGAATCGTGCCGCTCGTGGCGCTATCGATGGTCGAAACGCAGTTAAGCAACGTCGACTTGCCCGAGCCCGAAGCGCCCATGATGCCAACAAATTCGCCGCGGTTGACGGTAAAGCTGACGTCGTTGAGCGCACGGGTCACGTTGCCCAGCGCTCCATATACCTTTTCGAGATGCGCGACCTCCAGTACCGGGGTCGCCATGTGCGTGGTTTGCATACCGAGTCCTTTCTTGCGATTAGTCTACGGCATCTATAGTCGCAAGAAGCCGAGTCGGCTACCATCGATATGGCTTACGCTTGCCTTACCGTTGTGTAAGGTACGAGTAGCTAGCCTGCCACGTGTTGATGTTGAGAGAGGACTCCTGTTGAAGACTGTTCATGTTGCCGCTGGGATCATTCGCAAGGAAGGATCTGACGAGCTGCTTGCCGTGCAGCGCGGCTATGGCGACATGCAGGGACTTTGGGAGTTTCCCGGTGGCAAGCTCATGCGCGGCGAGACGCCCGAGGACGCCGTACGCCGCGAGCTCATGGAAGAGCTGCGGGTCAAAGTCACCAACCTGCGCGATTTCTACACCGTTGAGTATGACTACCCCGATTTTCATCTCTCGATGGAGTGTTACTACTGCTCGCTCGCCGATGAATCCGCTGAGCCTCAGAAGCACGACCGCCAGCTCGATATCCGCTGGATTCCACGCACCTCGCTTGCCACGGTGAAATGGATGCCCGCCGACAAGGGGCTTATCGATGCCCTGATTGAGCTGAAGGAAGATCGGCTTGAGGCCAACAGCACTGCCAAAGATGCCAAGGCCGCCACGACCGAACACCCCGCCGCCAAACCCAAGCGCGCACCTAAGCGCCGCAGCAAAAAGCGTCCCAAGCCCGGTCTGCTCGACGGCATCGATACCTCGGACCTCTCCGCTGACGAGCGCGAACTGGTCCGCCGTCGCGCCGCCATCAAAAAGTCCATGAAGGGCAACAAACGCGCCAACACCAAGCCCGAGCTGCTCGTACGACAGCGCCTGCGCGCCGCAGGCCTTACGGGATACCGTCTGGAATGGAAGGTGCCCGGAAAACCCGACATCGCCTTCCCCGGGCGCAAGATCGCCATCTTCGTCAACGGCTGCTTTTGGCACCGCTGCCCCAAGTGCAATCCGAGCCAGCCCAAGCGCAATGTTGAATTTTGGGAGGCAAAGTTTCGCCGCAACGTCGAGCGCGACCGCGCTGCCGTGGCAGCACTCACTCAAATGGGCTGGACACCCATAACCATCTGGGAATGCGAACTCAAAAAGGACCGCATCGACGCCACCATGGAAAAGGTCATCGAGCAGGTGCGCGCCGCAGAGCTGCAGCGCTAGGAACGAGCCGTCCACACGCCCCACACAGGCGAGCCACATCCGCGCCACAAACCTTAGAAAGCCCTTAAGCTCAAACCTTTCAAGAATGTTACTCGATAGCTTTGACCTGCGATTTCATCGCAACGTCAAACCTCATTAAGCTTTTCTTTAGCGCTTCTTTGCAGCAGCCGCGGCATAATACTGCCAACGCACGGGACCTAGCAGCAGACCCCGTGCGCAACCTTTTGGTGGACATCGAGGAGGCCGCATAAGCATGCATTCTTCCAATGACGCAGCACAGCAGCCATCC
>CATYJC010000181.1 GCA_958407555.1 uncultured Collinsella sp.
GCAACCTGGGCAACTTCGCCACGCTCTTCGTGGGCATTGCATTTGCCTCGCTGCTACTGCTCTTTGGCCTGGCGATTCTGCCCACGATGACGCACTATGCGGACAATCTCGAGACAAGCCTGGTCGCCGAGCACCAGTACACGCTCAAGGCGCCGCTGGAGCTCGAGGGCACTGCCGAGGAGCGCGAGCAGTGGTCGGCACTCGAGCGCTTGCAATCGGTTGACGGCGCGCTCCTCACCGCCGCCCGGGATGCCGATGGCGAGCTCGACGACGCGGCCGATGCTGCTCAGGCGGCAGCCGATGCCGCGACCAGCGCTCCGTCTGCCGAGAGCCTGGCTGCGGCACAGGACGCGCTCGCCAGGGTCCAGGACAAGAAGGATGCGCTCTACGCGCGCCTTGACGATCTTGCCGATGCCCTCGGCTGCAACCGCGACGAGGCTATCGACCTGATTGACAAGGCCTCTAAGATCGACACTGACAACGACGATATCCACCCGGTCAATACGACCGACAACGGCGCGGGCGCAATCGCGCAGGCCGAGAAATATGCCGTTTACCAGCTGCAATACGACCGCGGCGATGGTAATGGCGAGGAGACGATTTCCGTCTATGGCATTTCATCCGATTCGCGCTATTGGAAAGACCTCAACGTCGGCGATGGGCGCGTCGTCTTTGGCGGCGGTCTGCTCGATAAGTTTGGCTGGAGCGAGGGTCAGAAGGTCACGCTCAGCGACAAGTACGAGGGCGAGCATTATTCCCTTGAGTACGCAGGCAAGGATTGTGCCTGGGGCTCCAAGTCGGACATGAATATCTATATGAGTATCGAAGACTTTAACGAGCTGTTCGACAACGATGCGTCCTACTTTAACGGCTATGTGAGCGATGAGAAGCTCGACCTTGATTCGTGCTACTTTGCCGGCGACACCACACCCGACGACATGCGCGCCGTGGGCGACCAGTTCATCGGCATGATGAGCAAAATGATCGGCATGATGGTTGGGCTTGCGGTGTTCATCTTCCTGCTGTTTATGTACCTGCTGACCAAGGCTGTGATCGACCACAGTGCCCGTTCGATCAGCTACATGAAAGTCTTTGGCTATCGCGATAGCGAGATCTCGCATCTGTACATCCGCTCGATCACGCTGTGTGTGGTGGCGTCGCTCGTGCTGAGCCTGCCGGTCATTATTGGCTCGCTCACGGCCATCTTCCGCTCGATGCTGCTCGCCTACAACGGCAATATCGAGATCTACGTGCCCGCTTGGTCCATGACGGCGTGCGTGGGCATTGGCTTTGCGACCTACCTGGTCGTGGCGCTGCTACACACGCGTTCTATCAAGCGCGTCAGCCTGGCCGAAGCCCTTAAAGTCCAAGAGTAGTCGTTTAAGAACCTCCCCAACGACTAGGTTTCGCGCTTGACTTTGACCCTACTTTAACGGGTACCATCCTCTATGTCTGTAACGCCATATAGACCGAGGGGATAGATCTATGACCGCAACTGCACCCGCAGCACCCGCTAAGGTATACTTCACCAACTTGCGCACGCATGCTCGCGAGAGCCAGCTCGACAAGCTCAAGCGCCTCATACGTCACGCCGGTATCGAGCAGATCGACTTTGAGAACAAGTTCGTCGCCATCAAGATTCACTTTGGCGAGCTGGGCAATCTGAGCTTTTTGCGCCCCAACTACGCTCGCGCCGTCGCGGATGTCGTGAAGGAGCTGGGTGGCAAGCCCTTCCTCACCGACTGTAACACGCTCTACGTCGGTAGCCGCAAAAACGCGCTCGAGCACATCGATACCGCCTATCAGAACGGCTTTACCCCGTATGCCACGGGTTGCCAGATCATCATCGCCGACGGCCTCAAGGGTACCGACGAGGCGCTCGTCCCGGTCGAGGGCGGCGAGTACGTGCGCGAGGCCAAGATCGGTCGGGCACTCATGGATGCCGATATTGTGATCAGCCTCACGCACTTTAAAGGCCATGAGCAGGCCGGCTTTGGCGGCGCCATGAAGAACCTGGGCATGGGCGGCGGCAGCCGCGCCGGCAAGATGGAGCAGCATGCCGCCGGCAAGCCGAACGTCGCGACCGAGCACTGTATTGGCTGCCGTGCCTGCGAAAAGGTCTGTGCGCACAGCGCTATCTCGTTTGACGACACCCGTGAGCGCGAGCTCGCCAACGGCAACACCCGTACGGTTCACGTTGCCGCTATCGACCATGATCGCTGCGTGGGCTGCGGCCGCTGCATCGGCGTGTGCAACCAGGACGCCATCAAGCCCGGCCATGACGCTGCGGCCGACGTGCTCAACTGCAAGATCGCCGAGTACACCAAGGCCGTCGTCGACGGCCGCCCGAGCTTCCACATTTCGCTCGCCATGGATATCAGCCCCAACTGCGATTGCCATCCCGAAAACGACACGCCTATCGTCAACGATATCGGCATGTTCGCGAGCTTCGACCCGGTCGCCATCGACCAGGCCTGTGCCGATGCCGTCATGGCGTCCGAGCCGCTTCCCAACACCGAGCTCACCGATAGCGCGGCCAAGATGGAGCATAGCCACGAGCATCTGGAGGGCGAGCAGGCCAAGGACCCCTTCTGCATCACGCATCCCGACACCGACTGGCGCACCTGCATCGCGCACGCCGAGAAGATCGGCCTGGGCACGAGCAAGTACGAGCTCATCGAGGTCAAATAGCGCCTATCTATTGGACAAAACAAGCGCCTTTGTAGCGTTAGTTGAGCAAAAGCCGCCCGCGAGCGCAACGCTCTCGGGCGGCTTTCCGGAAGTATGCGGCAAATTTCGAGACCGCCGAGCACGCGACGTTTTTTGGCAACA
>CATYJC010000182.1 GCA_958407555.1 uncultured Collinsella sp.
TCGTCTCTTTTATGTTTCCTTTAGCCGTCGCTGCCTAGGATGGGAGTTAGTCGGCAGGAAGGGAGCGTCTATATGGACGACGCGAGCGAGCGTGCAATCGAAGAGGACATGCTCGATCAGTTCAACTACTTTGATGATGAGGACGAGGAGCTAATCGACCGTCGCGAGCCAGCGCCGCTTGATTCCTTTGATCTGGTCGATGAAGAGGCTGATGAGGTTGAGGGCGAATCGGCGGAGCCTCCACAGCCCTCGCGCCTTGACTCGCTGCTTTCGAGAGCCCCCATGCACCACGGCGTTCGTGCCGGCGCGCTCCATATGAAAACTGACTGGCACCAGATCGTGACGGCAGGCGATGAGCTTGCCGTCGATGCACCACTTACCGACAAATCATCCATCATCTGCCGCACCGGTATGCTTATGCTCGCGAGCGGAACGGGTGCCTGGCGTGTACGCGATACCATGAATCGAGTCGCCGCCGTACTCGGTGTTACCATCCACGTCGACTTGAGTCTCCTGTCGTTTGAGTGTACTTGCATCGAAGATGGTCACTGCTTTAATGAGGTTGTCAGCTTGCCCACAACGGGCGTCAATACCCATCGCATTTGGATGATGGAGAGTTTCCTCAAGGAAATCGAGACCTATGGTCGTCGCTTCACGGTGCATGAGTACCACGAGATGCTCAAGACCGTTGAGAGCTCAAAGCCCGATTACGCTCCCTGGCAACAGGGCCTTGCGGCGGCCTGTGCTTGCGGCGCCTTCGTCTTTTTGCTCGGCGGCGGCCCTATCGAGATGGCCTGCGCGTTCGTGGGCGCTGGTGTTGGCAACTTCGCTCGCTCCCATATTCTCAAGCAGGGCCTTGGCCAGTTTAGCGCGCTGACGATCGGCGTTGCGCTCGCTTGCGTTTCGTATCTGCTGGCATTGCTCGGCCTTGGCCAGGTCATACCGGGGGCAATGTCGCACCAAGAAGGCTATATCGGCGCCATGCTCTTTGTGATTCCCGGCTTTCCCCTCATTACGGCAGGCCTCGACATCGCTAAGCTCGACATGCGAAGCGGTATCGAGCGTCTTTCGTATGCCGTATCGATTATTGTGATGGCGACCCTCGTAGGTTGGATGGTTGCCGAGTGTGTGGGACTGGCGCCGGATGACTTCGCCCCGCTCGGCCTCTCACCGTTGGCTCTTACGCTCTTGCGCATACTGATGAGCTTTATCGGCGTATTTGGCTTCTCGGTTATGTTCAACAGCCCGGTAAAGATGGCAGCGGCGGCAGGGCTCATCGGCGCCGTGTCCAATACCTTGCGCCTTACGCTCGTCGATGCGCCGACGCTGCTTCCCTTCTTGGGCCTGAGTGCGGGCATGCCTCCCGAGGCGGCTGCGTTTACCGGTGCGCTGGTATCGGGGCTGCTCGCGAGCTTAGCCGAAATCAAGCTCACCTACCCACGCATTGCTCTCACGGTGCCTTCGATTGTCATTATGGTGCCCGGTCTGTATCTCTATCGCTCTATGTATTACATGTGCACCTTCGACACGGTCAATATGCTCGGCTGGTTTGTACGTGCAGTGCTCATCGTGGCATTTCTACCCGTTGGCTTGGGCGTGGCGAGAACCCTCACCGACCCTCGCTGGCGCCACACCAGTTAATTAGTGCAAGGGGGGCAGGTTACTTTGCACCAAATGAGTTGCGGTGAAATAGGGGCTGAATTGCTGCTTAAAGGGTCAAAACAGTCCGTATTCCACCGCAACTTATGGGGTCGGGGGATTGTTGGTGCCCTGCATCTTCATAAACTCAACGCTTACGAAGCGCAGGGTTTTCGTGCTAGGCTGGTTCCACCACATAAGTAGTCGCAGACGCACGTATCACGGGCGGGCGAGATGAAGTCCCAACAGCTCCATCTTGCCCGCCCTTTTTTGTTGCGTGGTGCCGCGGCGTAACACGGAAAGGACCATGCCCTTTATGCCTATCAACAAACGAGAGAGCCTGCTGTTCACCTTTATCATGTGCTTTTGCATGGTGCTCTGGATGAGCATCTACAACGTTGCCCTGCAGCATGGGGCCATCAACGGCGAGGTTGTTGCCGCCGCGTGGCTCGGCTTCCCCGTTGCCTACGTTTTTGCCATGTGCTGCGACTGGTTCGTCGCCAGCCCGCTCGCCAAGGGTTTCGCCTTTAAGTACTTGGTCACGCCGGGCAAGAGCTCGCCGCTCGCCATGACGCTCGCCGTCAGCTCCTGCATGGTCGTTCCCATGGTCATCATCATGTCGCTCTACGGTGCGTGCGAAGGCCTGTTCCATATGCCCGGCGGCCCGCTTGCAAACCTGCAGGCGCTGCCGATGACGTGGCTCGTCAACATTCCGCGCAACTTTATCATGGCCCTGCCCTGGAACCTGCTGGTGGCCGGTCCGGTTGCTCGTTTTGTCTTCCGCCGCGCCTTCCCCATGGGAACCGTCTTTGAAGAGCAGCATATGGAGCTCGTGCGCATGCCGGGCGCTCCCGTTGCCGATGCCGTCAATGACGTTGCAGAAGGTATTAACGCCGAGCCCGCCTGCTAGACAGCAGCTCAAAAGCAAACTGCCAAACGGACTCGAGCAATTCCTTTTTTGTAGACGTTGTCGCGCGGCTACGGGCGGGAAAGGTCCCAACGGTTAACATATACTCCATATGGGTAAAGAGACCAAAGCGCTGCCGCGGGGCGGCGCTTTGCGTTTGAAAAAACTAGCTCGTCTAAGAGGAACTAGCATGTTAGACCGTTTTACCGATCGTGCGCGTAAGGTCATGTCCATGGCCAAGCAAGAGGCGCTCGATCTTCATTCAAATAAGGTGG
>CATYJC010000183.1 GCA_958407555.1 uncultured Collinsella sp.
GCGGGCGGCGCGCACCCAATGTGGCAAAATCGAACTACTAAGGGGGCTCGAATGCTCAAGATTATCGCCTGCGACGACGACGTCGCTTTTCTAGATAGACTGCACCGGATGATCGACCGCTGGTCGACCGAGACGGGCACGGCAGTCGACGTTGCGCTCGTCACGCGCGGCGAGGACCTGCTGGCCCGCCATGCTGCATCGCGCGCCGACATCATTCTGCTCGACATGATCATGCCGCTCGTCAACGGCATGGACACCGCGCGGGAGCTGCGCCAATCCGACACCGCCGTGCGCCTGGTATTCCTCACCTCGTCGCCCGAGTTCGCGCTGGAGTCCTATGAGGTCCGCGCCTTCGACTACCTGCTCAAGCCCGTAGCGTACGAACGCCTGGCGCAACTGCTCGACGAGCTTTCGAGCATGCGACCCGCCGCGACCGATGAGCTCGTGACCAAAACGTCCTTTGGCTACCATGCCCTGCGCCTGTCCGATATCGAATATGCCGAGGCCCGCAACAAGCACGTGGTATTCCACCTGCGCGACGGGCGCGACATCGAGGCGCTCGAGCCGTTCCGCAACATCGAGGACCAGCTGGCAAAAAACGCAAGCTTCTTTAAATGTCACCGTAGCTACCAGGTCAACCTGCGCAATATCGACCACTTCAACCGTACGGATATCGTCATGCGCTCGGGCGCTTGCATTCCGCTGGCGCGCAGCTGCAAGCAGGGTTTCCAGGATGCCTACTTTGCGGCACGGTTCGAGGGCGGGAGGCGCTAATGCTCCCCACGACCGAGATGATGCTTTGGGCAACCCACCACGCAACGACCCTACTTTTTGGCGTTTTTGCCTCGGCGGCGCTCTGCGGCATCGAGATCAACCGGCGCCATGCACTTGAGCTCGTGATGGTCAGTGCCGTAACCGGATGCGCATTCGGTCTCGCCGACGCCGTCGGCGGCGAGCTTTTCGCCCGTCAAGCATATCCGTTCGTCGTGCATCTGCCGCTCGTCATCTATCTGTGCGCGCGCTATCGCCTGAGCCCGCTGCTCGTTATGCTGGGCGTCACCAGTGCTTATCTGAGCTGCCAGTTCAGCAACTGGATGGGCATCGCCGCGCTCACCGCCACCGACTCGCAAATCGCGTACTACGTGGCACGCATTATCACCACGGCCGTCGTCTTTGCAATCCTGCTGCATTGGGCAAGCGACATCGGTCCGCGCTTGGCGGTCAAAACCCCCACCGAGCTTGAGATTCTGCTCATCCTGCCGCTCGTCTATTACATCTTTGACTACGCCACCAACGTCTACACCACGCTCTTCCACTCGGGCTCCGTGGTGACGGTTGAGTTTTTGGCGTTTGCGCTTTGCGCGTTCTACCTCATGTTTCTTGCTGTGTATCTGCGCGAATACGAGGCAAAGGAAACCGCCGAGCGCGAGCGCTGGATGCTTGAGACCCGCGACAGCGCGGCCATCAAGGAACTCGAGGCCTGGCGCCAATCTGGACGTGAGCTTTCGGTCCTCCGCCATGACATGCGGCACTTCCTGCGCGGCCTTGCGGCTTTGATCGAGGAGGGCCGCATCGACGAGGCACTCGAGCGCATCGACGAGCTCTGCAAGACGAACGACCGCACCGCCGTGCGCCGCTACTGCGCCAACGACACGGTCAATATCGTGCTTTCGTCATTTAGCTCCGATATCAACCGAAACGGCATCACCGCCGATTTGCGCGCTGCCGTGCCCGAGAGCGTCCATGTAGCCGACGTCGATCTGTTTAGCGTGCTCTCAAACGCCCTGGACAACGCCATCGTCGCCGCAAGCGCCGCTCCCCAGGGCAAGCGATTTGTCGATCTGGACCTGCGTTGCGAGGACGGGCAACTGCTCCTTTTGGTCTCCAACACGTTTGGGCGCCCGCCGCGCATGGTCGACGGCATGCCCGTAGCCGGGCACACCGGACACGGCTTTGGAACCAAGAGCATTAAGCTTGCCGTCGAACGCATGAACGGCAACTGCCAGTTTCGCATCAACGGCGACCGGTTTGAGCTGCGCGCCGTGATGTAAGGGCGCGACAAGTCGGCGCCGCGCTCGACCCGTCAGGGCCGCCTTGCCGGCTCCGGTCCGCTACAGCGGCGCGGCTGCCGGGGTCAGCTGCTTGATGTATGCCCACATGCGCTGCTTGGCGGCTTTGTCAGTGAGCGCCGCCTCAAAACCGTCGAGCGCGAGCACGCGACGACCCTGCACATGGGCGACCAAGCCAGGCTTGAGCATGGCGGTATCGAAGTCGTCGATTGCCACGAGCATGTCGGCATAGGTCTCGCGCATGGTATCGGCCGCGCGATCGTCTAACAGCAGGACCGCCTCGGGGTCCAAGGCCTCGAGCGCCTCGCGGAACAGCTCGCACGGCAGGCCCTCGCCTGTCGCAACCGCCCCATCGCCCGCGCCGGCAACACTTGCCAGCACGCAAAAATCCTCGGGCGCGTAACCGATGGCGCCGAGCGCCTTGCGCAGCGCGGCACCGTCCGGACCGGCAGCCAGCTCGCCACCTGCACGCTCGGCATCGTCTAAATCACCTTTTACCAGCACAATCGGCGAGCACGCGTTGCCCGCGATACGCACGCCGCGACCCGCGAGCGATGCGAGCTCCTGCTCGGTCGCCTGGGCGATAGCTTCTTTTTTCTGGCTTTGTGACGTGGGCATGCGCTCTCCAATCGTTTGCGTGCCCACCATTATATAAAAGAGCCGCCGGCAAGTGGTTGCATTACGGGCCGTTGGGTATAAGCACGGTCGTACTGAGTTTTACGCGGCCGAGCCGCGTC
>CATYJC010000184.1 GCA_958407555.1 uncultured Collinsella sp.
TGAATCCTTCCGGGCAAGTTATAACATGCGCATAAGTTTACCCCCGCACACTGTTGATGCGGGGGTAAAACGTGTTAGCTCAAATGTATAGAAATGTAAGCAACGTCAGGCGAGCGTAAGGACGACGGCGCCAGCTCCTTACAGCACAAAGGCGTCGATGTCGCCCCAGTGGCGGCGCAGCGTGATGGCGGCAGCGGGCTCGGTGTTGTCAAAGACGACCGACCACTGCGTGTTGCTGGTGATGTCTTCCGGATTGGGCTCTTGCGCTGCGGCGCGCAGGGCTTCCCAGACAATCGTTTCGTCCTGGGCACCGACATGGGCGTCAAGGACATCGGCGATTGCGACGGCGCGCTCTTTGCCATGGCCCAGCTCGCCATTCTTTTGGTTGGGCAGCACTTCGTCGCCATAGCAGGCGTAGAAGTTCGTAACCTGGCGTACAGGAGTCGCTTTGAAAGCGCGGTCCGGATCGCGCGGGTCCCATTCTACTACGCGCGCGTCACCGGCGGCGTCGTTGATAAAGAAGTGGTAATCGCGTCCTGCCATGGCGTGCATGTCGTAGGCGGAAAGCAGGTCGACAGCTTCTTGCGTGGTGGCGGCGCGGTCGAGCACCAGACGGATGGCGAGCGAGGTGTTGATGACGGGCCGTTGCGTGTCCTGGTCACAGGGCTTGGAATCCAGGGTGAGTACGGCAATGGACACGCCGCATTCGTTAACACCGTCGAGCTGGGCAAACGGGCCCATCAACGCCGCGGCGCGTCCGGCGACGGAGTCAAGCGGAGTGTTATCGCCCAGGTTGTTAAGGGCGGCAAGCCCGATGGAAGCATAGCCGCCGCGTGGGTGATTGCGCACCAGCAGCGCCGAGGTGTCGTCCTTAAAGTCGTAATTGCGACCGGTGCGCACGCGACCTTCGGCATCTATGGCGACAAAAGCGCTGCAGGCAAACTGGGGCGCCTGGACATGTGCCGGCACACCGGGCAGCACCTGCGCCACCACGGCATCGATGTAGGCCTGGTCGTCGCGCACGCCAGCGGCGATGATGCGATCGAGATCGTAGTCGTAGGCGATGTCGATTGCGTACAGGTCATAGCCATCCTCGTAGCCGGTCAAGCGTTTGAGTGACGCGGCGGACTTGATTTGCTTGTGATAAACGATACCGGTGGCAGCGGCAAGGCCGACGGCGACTCCCGCGACACCGCAGGTGATGGCAATGTTACGTGGCTTCATGACGGCTCCTCTCGTCCTGTTAGCGCAATTGTCGCAAAAGGAGCGCGGGCATGATGGCTCAACTTGGTGAGTGGCGCGGAATTAAGCACGGAATGAAGAGTGCGGCGCTGGCGTGGCGGGGTATGCTGGAGGGGACCATCAACCCAGCGAAAGGGGAGAGCATGACGGATCAGGAAACGCCCGAGCGCGCGCATGTGACGGCCGATGATATCGAGGCCGCCAACGACCTTATCGACTTTATCGAGGCATGCCCCAGCATGTTCCATACGGCGGCGACCATTATGGCCGAGCTCGACGAGGCGGGCTTTACCTACCTGCCCGAGAATGCGGCGTGGGACATCGAGCCGGGCGGGCGTTATTACACGCAGCGCAACACCTCGAGCGTTGTTGCCTTTAAGGTGGGCGAGGACCTGGCCGCGACGTGGGGCGAGGACGGCGTTGCCGGTGACTATCATTTTCAGCTCACGGCGTCGCACAGCGATTCGCCGACGTTTAAGGTCAAGGCCGTGCCCGAGCTCGACGGCGCAGGCGAGACGCTGCGCCTGAACACCGAGGCCTACGGCGGCATGATCGACTACACCTGGTTCGACCGTCCGCTGGCGCTGGCCGGACGTGTGCTGGTGCGCGAGGGCGACCGTATCGAGAGCCGCCTGCTTGCCACCGAGCGCGAGGTCGCTATTATCCCGAGCCTTGCCATCCACATGAGCCGCGGCGTTAACGAGGGCTTTGCTCCCAACCGAGCCGTCGACCTGTGCCCGCTCATCAGCGCCGGCGAGCTTAAACAGGGAGATTTTGACGTACTGATCGCTGACGAACTGGACGTTGAACCCGAGCAGATCCTAGGTCGCGATCTGTTCCTGGTCAATCGTCAGGATGCGCGCATTTGGGGCTGGGCCGACGAGTTTATCTCGACGCCCAAGCTCGACGACCTGGCCTGCGCCTACACCTCGCTGCAGGCATTTTTGGGTGCCGAGAATGCGCATGACATCTCGGTCTTTTGCTGCTTTGATAACGAGGAGGTTGGCTCCGAGACCAAGCAGGGCGCCATGTCGACGTTCTTGGCCGACGCGCTGCGCCGCATCAACGGATCGCTGGGCTTTGACGACGAGTCGTACCATCGCGCACTTGCCGCCTCGATGCTTGTGAGCTGCGACAATGCGCATGCCGTGCACCCCAACCACGCCGAGAAGTGCGATGCTCGCAATCAGGTTGTGCTCAACGGCGGCATTGTCATTAAGGAAGCCGCCAACCAGCACTACTGCACCGATGCCTTTAGCCGCGCGGTGTTCCAGGCCATCTGTGATGACGCCGACGTACCCACACAGGCCTTCGCCAACAAGAGCGATATGGCCGGAGGCTCCACACTCGGCAACCTGTCCAATATGCAGGCGAGCATGCATGCCGTGGACGTGGGCCTGCCGCAGCTTGCCATGCACTCGAGCTACGAGACCGGCGGCGTACGCGACGTGATGTATGCCATCCGCGCCCTCACCGCCTTCTACGAGCGCGACCTCCATATCAACGGAGCCGAAAGCGCGGAGCTCTAAAACCTGCCAAA
>CATYJC010000185.1 GCA_958407555.1 uncultured Collinsella sp.
CGAAAGGTCGCCCCATGGCTTTGACCGACATCTCGCATCCCACCGACATCGCAATGCTCACCGATCTGTACGAGCTCACTATGGCCCAGGGCCTGTGGGAGAGCGGCAAGGCCAATGAGCAGGGTTGTTTTACCGCGTTTTACCGCGACCATCCCTTTGGTAGCGCGTATGCCGTCATGTGCGGCACCGCCGAGCTGCCCGAGCTGGTCGAGAACCTGCGCTTTACGCCCGAGGACATCGAGTACCTCGCCTCGCTTCAGGCTCCCGCCGGCGGTGCGATGTTTAAATCCGCATTCCTCGACTACCTGCGCAATTTCCGCGCGCACGTGAACATTGACGCCGTGCCCGAGGGCGAGCTCGTCTTTCCGCGCGAGCCCATGGTGCGCGTCACCGGTCCTGCGCTGGAGTGCCAGCTGCTCGAGACCGCGCTGCTCAACATCGTCGGCTTCCAGACGCTCGTCGCCACCAAGACGGCGCGCGTGGTGTTGGCGGCGGACGGCCGTCCCGTGGCCGAGTTTGGCCTGCGCCGCGCCCAGGGCCCCGATGGCGGCCTGGCCGTCGCGCGCGCGAGCTACGTTGCTGGCTGCTCCTCTACGTCCAATGTGCTCGCCGGTCGCCGCTACGGTATTCCCGTCTTTGGCACGCATGCGCACAGCTGGGTGATGAGCTTCGATTCCGAGCTCGAGGCCTTCCGTGCCTTTGCCAAGTCGAGCCCCAAGAACTGCACGCTGCTCATCGACACCTATGACGTGCGCGAGGGCTGCGAGCATGCCATTACGGTTGCCAAAGAGATGGAGGCGGTGGGCGAGCGCCTGTCGGCTATTCGTATTGACTCGGGCGACCTCGCCAAGCTCTCTAAGTATGTCCGCGGCCGTTTTGATGCCGAGGGCCTGCCCTATGTGGGGATCTCGGTTTCCAACGATTTGGACGAGTACACGATTCAGTCACTGATCGACCAGGGTGCGCCCATCGATAGCTTTGGCGTGGGTACCAAGCTCGCGACCTGCTATGACCAGCCGGCGCTGGGCGGCGTGTACAAGCTTTCCGCCCGCCGTGCGAGCGAGGCGGACCCGTGGACGCCGGTGGTCAAGCTCTCCGAGCAGCCCTACAAGCGCACGATCCCGGGCGTGCAGCGCGTGCGCCGTTATTACGACGGCTTTGGTGGCCCGATCTGCGACATGATCTATGACGAGGACCATCTGGCGGGGGAGGGCGCCGCGCGCGGCAATACCCTCGTGGCCGTGAACGATGCCGCCCTGGTGACCGATGTGTCCGAGCTTGAGTATCGCGAGCTGCTGGCGCCGATCGTGCGCGATGGCAGCGCCGTTGCCCCGCGCGAGAGCATTGAGGACGCACGCGAGCGTTGCACCTGGGCACTGGACCATCTGGATCCGGTCTACAAGCGCTTCCTGTACCCGCAGACCTATGTGGTGGGCATGGAGCAGGGCCTGGCACAGGTGCGCGACGAGCTCGTGCGCAAGAACATGGCTGCGGCTTCTGCCTTCCCCTGGGCAAAATGATCCGCATGCGACGGAGGAAAACGGATCATTTTCTCGCTCGCCCGTTCGCCCGCACGCTCAACATTCGATTGGTTTGACGTATGACGACTTCTTATAAAACGATGGTGGTAAAGATCGGTTCGTCCACGGTGGTGGGCGCCGACGGCAAGGTTAACCGCGCCTTTATCGGCGGGCTTGCCGACCAGGCCGCAGCCCTGCGCAAACTCGGCTGGCGCCTGGTCGTGGTGAGCTCGGGCGCTATCGCCTGCGGCTATCCCGTCCTGGGCTTCGACCGCAAGCCGGTTGGTGACCTGCCGAGCCTGCAGGCCTGCGCCTCGGCCGGTCAGTGCATCATCTCGTCGGCCTACGACGAGGAGTTCCATGCACGGGATCTGCTCACCTCGCTCGTGCTACTCACGCGCCACGATACGGCCCGCCGCACGTCCTACCTGCACGCACGCGACGCCCTGCTTCGCCTGGTGGAGCTTGGCGTGGTGCCGGTCGTTAACGAGAACGATACCGTTACCGTCGATGAGATCAAGTTTGGCGACAACGACACGCTGGCGGCGCTTGTAAGCTGCCTGGTTTCTGCCGATCTGTGTGTGACGCTCTCGGACATCGATGGCCTCTACACCGCCAATCCGCATGAGGACCCCGCGGCCGAGTTTGTCCCGGTCGTGCATAAGATCGATGCCAAGATCATCGCCTCGGCGGGCGATTCTTCCACATCGGTGGGCACGGGCGGCATGATTACCAAGATTCGTGCGAGCCGCATTCTGATGACGGCGGGCATTCAGAGCGTGATATGTTCGGGCGAGGAGCCCGATGCGCTCGTGCGCCTCGCCCGCGGAGAGAGCGTGGGTACGCTGTTCGATCCGCCGGCGGAGCGCCTGGACATTGCGCCCCGCAAGCTGTGGATCGCGCTGGGCGACAAGGCGCATGGCTCGGTAACGGTCGATGACGGCGCTACGAAGGCACTGGTCAGCCGTGGTTCTTCCTTGCTTGCGGTGGGTATTCGCGAGGTCGATGGCACGTTTGCCGAGGGTGATGTGCTTGACGTTTGCGACCCGAGCGGCATGGTTGTCGCGCGTGGTATTGCCGAGGCCGATTCGGACGTGCTGGAGCTTGCAGCCGGACGCCGCCAGGACCAGATCGCCGGCAACCGTCTGCTGGCAGACCTGGCCGAGAAGCCCGCGATCCATCGAGATAATTTGATCGTCTTCGCCTAACCAATTGACGCTGCAAACGCCCCTAAGCG
>CATYJC010000186.1 GCA_958407555.1 uncultured Collinsella sp.
ACTCCGGTGTTTGCCCAGATAAAACCTGCCAAAATAAACCTGCCCCTAATTGGTAGGTTTTGACACCCTGGGAACAGGCGATGCTACAATCTGACTCGTACTTGAAACGCATCAAAGGGGCCGCTATGGCAAAGGTAAAAATCAGCGACGTCGCGCGCGAGGCAGGAGTCTCGCTGGGCACGGTATCCAACGCGCTCAACCACCCCGAAAAGCTGCGCCCCGAGACCCTCAAGTTCATCAACGAGACCATCAATCGCCTTGGCTACCTGCCCAACCAAAGTGCTCGTCAGCTCGCGGGCGGCGCCACCAAGTCCTTTGGCCTGGTCCTCCCCCGTCTCGACCATGGCTTCTCGCTCCAAATTGCCAGCGGCGCCCATAACGAGGCCCGCAAGCACGGCTATGACCTGCTCATCGCCAACGCCGATAACGACGACATCCTCGAGGACCACTACCTGCGCTATTTTATGGGCACGCAGATGTCCGGCGTCATGGTTCAGCCTATGGCGTCCCCCGATTGGCACCCCGCAATGACCAAGATGCCCGTGCCGATCGTCCATCTGGACATCCACTGCTCCGAACCCGGTTACTACGTGGCCGCCGACAACGAAGCGCAAGGGCGCATTATCGCCGAGCTCGCCATCACCCGCGGCGCGCGCCATATCACCGTTGTGGGCAGAGCGGCATTTATGCAGCTCACCCTGCGCGTACTTGGCATTCATAAGGCCCTCGTCCTGCATCCCGATATCAAAATTGAGGTCATTGACGCCGGAGAATGGAATACCGCTGCCGATGGTTACAGCATCGGCGCTCAGATTGCCGAGCGCTCTACCGGCGAGCGTCCCGATTTTGTCATCGGCCTTACCGATGTATTGGCCTCGGGCGTTATCTCGGCGTTGACCGACAAAGGCATCTCCGTCCCCGAACAGGTTCGCGTGGCCGGCTGCGACGGCAACCCGCTTGCATGGAGCGGGTCGGTCCCCCTCACCACGGTGGCACCCCCGGGCTACGAGATTGGCCGCAAGGGTGTCCAGCTGCTCATGGAGCAAATCGAGAACAAGGCGCCGGCAAAAACCAAGCACATCCGCATTGGTTCCGCAGCGAGAACCGTTACTGCGGTCACAGCCGCCGAGGACATCAACCGTCAGGAACTCGTGCGGCCGTTCCTCTTGGAGCGCGCCAGTACCCAGGCGAGCAGCCAAGCCGAAGCCACCGCCATCAACCTCGGCGCGTATCTATAGCACGTCGGCCAGTATGCCAAAACGCCGCTCAAGCAAAAGAGGCCCGACCATTGCCGGACCTCTTTTGCTTGAGCGCAAAGACGGCCAATTGCTCGTTTCAGCTCCGCAATTGTCTAGCGCATGGCCTTGACCGCCGCCGTCAGATCGAACAACGTATCGAGCACGGCCTCGCAGCCATCCACCACGTCCTGCGGCAGCGGCACGATATCGGGAACGGCAAAGACATGGCAGCCGGCCGTGATGCCCGAGACGCAGCCGTTGCGCGAATCCTCGACCACGGCACATTCCTCGGGAGCGAAGCCCGCGCGCTCGCAGGCAAGCAGGTACATCTCAGGGTTGGGCTTGCCGTGCACGACGTCCTCGCCACAGGTCACCGTTTCAAACTTGTCAAAGAGGCCGACCATCTTAAGGTTGCGCTCCGCCGTAACGTGGCGCGACGACGTCGCAAGGCCCACGTGATAGCCCGCAGCCAGCAGCTCGTCTAGACACTCGGCGGCGCCGGCCTTAAGCTCCAGTTCGGTCTTGACTATCTCGTCGCGAATCTCCTTGTGGCGGACATAGATCGCCTCGGCGGTTTCGCGACTACCGTAATGTTCATCAAGGATGTCCATGACATCGGGCAGCGTGCGGCCGATAAACTGATGGATCAGAGCATCATCAATCGCGATCCCCAGCTCGGCAGCGCCCGCCTTCCATGCCTTGATGCCTAAACGCTCGGTATCGACCAGCGTTCCGTCCATGTCAAAAATAACAGCCTTGATCATATCGGCCCCCTCACCGGATTGCATTACTGCCACTCTACCGCACTTTACAAACTTGTATATAACGTATATAGCATATTGCACTTTCGTTACATAAGCGGAAGTCTTATGACAGGCAGCTCGGTAGGATTATAGTTTTCGATCGAGTACTCAATGGTAAGGATCGTTTCATGCTTTCAGACACTACTGCACCTGCAGAGGAGCTTCAGGACAAACTCGCGACGCTCGAGCAGTTGCTTTTGGCATACGGACGCGTCGCCATCGGCTTTTCCGGTGGCGTCGACAGCAGCTTTTTGGCCGCAGTCTGCGCCCGTATCATGCCCGCTAGCACGCTTCTCGTTCACCTCACCACGCCGCTCATCGGCACGCCCGAGCAGGCTTCATTTGAGCGATCCGTTGACGTACAAGCCAGTGAGGAGCCGCATTTTAAGCTCCCCGTACTCAATCTTTCGGTCGATCAGCTGCAGCTCCCCCAAGTAGCTTGCAACGACGCCAATCGCTGCTACCACTGCAAGCACGCCGGCTTTATCGCCATCGTGAACCACGCCAAGTCACTCGGCTTTCCCACCGTCATCGATGGCAGCAATGCAAGCGATCGCGGTGACTACCGCCCTGGCATGCGCGCGGCAGAAGAGCTCGGTGTATGCTCCCCTCTTATGGAGGTCGGCTTTACCAAGGACGAAGAGCGCAAGCTGCTGCG
>CATYJC010000187.1 GCA_958407555.1 uncultured Collinsella sp.
AACCCTGGACCTTGGGATTAAGAGTCCCCTGCTCTACCAACTGAGCTAACGACCCGATATCAACACGAAGCAAGAACTGGGGTGGGTAAAGGGACTCGAACCCTCGACCTACGGGACCACAACCCGTCGCTCTAGCCAACTGAGCTACACCCACCGTGTCCTGTGCGCTTCGCGCTCGACTATTATTGCAAGGAACGCCATGCGATGCAAGCCCCAATTTTCAAGAATTTTGAAAAGAGTTTTTCGAGCGCGTTTCGAGCAATTCCCACCCTTTTCATAGGAGTAAACTTGCCCCACTGCAAACCCTCGAAAGGACCGTCATGAAAGAACTCTCCAATCGCACGGCAACATTCACCGATTCAGTCATCCGCCGCATGACACGCATCTCCAATAAGTACGACGCCGTCAACCTCTCGCAGGGCTTCCCCGACTTCGATCCCCCGGCGCAGCTGCTCAAGAGCCTCAGCACCATCGCCGCCGACCCCAAGCCGCTCTATCACCAGTACTCCATCACCTGGGGCTCCCAGGCCATGCGCGAGGCGCTTGCCGCCAAGCAGGAGCACTTTATGGGCATGCCGATCAACCCCAACGAGAACATCGTGGTCACCTGCGGCTCCACCGAGGCCATGATGGCCGCCATGATGACGGTCACGAACCCCGGCGACAAGGTCGTCATCTTCTCGCCGTTCTACGAGAACTACGGCGCCGACACGATCCTTTCGGGTGCCGAGCCCATCTACGTGCCGCTCAACCCGCCCACGTTCGAATTCGATCGCGAGGTCCTCGAGGCGGCCTTCCGTGACAATGATCCCAAGGCCATCGTCCTGTGCAACCCTTCCAACCCCTGCGGAAAGGTCTTTACGCGCGAGGAGCTCACCTTTATCGCCGACCTCTGCAAAAAGTACGACGCCTACTGCATTACCGACGAGGTATACGAGCACATCGTCTACGCGCCCCACGAGCACGTCTATATGGCCACGCTGCCCGGCATGTTTGAGCGAACCATCAGCTGCAGCTCGCTGTCTAAGACGTACTCCATCACCGGCTGGCGTCTGGGCTACACCATCGCCCCGGCCCAGATCACCGAGCGCATCAAGAAGGTCCACGACTTCCTCACCGTGGGTGCCTCCGCTCCCCTGCAGGAAGCCGTTGTCACCGCCCTCAACTTCGACGACAGCTATTACGATGAGGTCCTTGACCTCTATACCGCCAAACGAGACCTGTTCTGCCAGGGACTCGACAGCATCGGTCTTGAGCATAACGTGCCGCAGGGCGCCTACTACGTCATGATGGACATCTCTGAGTTTGGCTATGACAGCGACCTCGAATTCTGCGAGGATCTCGCGTCTAAGGTGGCCGTGGGCGCCGTGCCCGGCTCGAGCTTCTTCCGCGAGCCCGTCAACCATCTGATTCGTTTCCACTTTGCCAAGCGAGACGAGACGCTCAACGCAGCGCTGGAGAACCTCAAGTCGTTACGTGATAAAATCAAGCCGCGCGGGTAAGGACGGCCCAGCAACTAAAGCAACCAAAGAAGCCTCGCACCGCCCGCCGCGTTGCGAGGCTTCTTTTTATAGCGCTTTCTTAAGTGGTTTAGAGCCCTATACTTTAGTCACGGAGCAACTCGTCCCAGAGAGAGGAATACTATGGCAGAACAGCAGCTTATCGGAGCGCTCGAGGCCGGCGGCACCAAGATGGTCTGCGCCACGGGCTATGCAGACGGTACGGTCCTGGAGCGCGAGCAGATCGCGACCACGACCCCGCAGGAGACCGCTGAGGCCGTCAATGCATGGTTTGCCGACAAGGGCATTGCCGCGCTGGGCATCGGCGCCTTTGGCCCCACCGCGGTCAACCCCGCCTCGCCCCAATACGGCAAGATCCTGGAGACGCCCAAAACGGCATGGCGCTACTTCGACCTGCTGGGCACCATCCAAAACGAGCTCAATATTCCCTGCGGCTACGACACCGACGTCAACGTTGCCTGCCTGGGCGAGGTCACCTTTGGTTGCGCCCAGGGCCTCACGGACGTGGTCTACTTGACCATCGGCACCGGTGTGGGCGCCGGCGTGCTCTCGGGCGGTAAGCTCGTACACGGCATGATGCATCCCGAGGCCGGCCACATCCTGGTCACGCGCGACCCGCGCGACACCATCGGCGAGCATAGCGCTTGCCCCTTCCACGACAACTGCCTTGAGGGCCTCATCGCCGGTCCCGGCGTCAAAAAGCGCTGGGACGGCAAGAGCGCCGGAGACATGGCCGATGACCCGGAGGCCATGGACCTGCTCGCAGGCTATCTGGCACAGGCGCTCATGACCTACACGCTGTGCTACGCGCCGCAAAAGATCATCATCGGCGGCGGCGTGGCCGACCACACCCCCATCGTGCCGCTCGCACGCAAAAAGTGCGCCGAGATGCTCAACGGCTATATCGTCACGCCCGAGGTCAACGACATTGATACCTACATTGTCAATAACAGCCTCGAGGGCAAGCAGGGCATCATGGGCTGCCTGGCCCTGGGCGCACAAGCGCTCCAGTAAAGGACACATCAGCGGGGCGCAGCGTAGCCAAACTCCCGAAACGCACGGACAACGCCGTCACGCCCCGCAGAGGCCCTCAAACGCATAAGGCCGCCTAGGACCAAGCAAAACGTCCTAGGCGGCCTTTTTGGTGTACATCAGCGAACGTAAGAGATATCGGAGCAC
>CATYJC010000188.1 GCA_958407555.1 uncultured Collinsella sp.
CGCCCAGGCCCTTGTACACGGCCTCGAGCTGGTCGCTCACCTGCTTAAACGATGCGGACAGGCGGTCGTTGAGCGTACGGGAGAGCTTCTCGTCCACCGTCGCGCGCATCTGATCGAGCTGCACGTTGTTGTCCTTGCGGATGGCGCCCAGCTGGGCATCGACCGTCTCGCGCACCTTGTCCAGGCGGTGCTCGATGCCTTCGCGGTTGGCGCCGAGCTGTTGGGCCGTCTCGCGGCGCAGGTCATCCATACGGTCACCAGCCTGCGTGAACTCACGCGCGATGGTCAGGTAGCGCTGCTGCTCCACGGCCGCATCGGTCGTCTGCTGCTGCGCGATGGCATTTGCCGTGCGGCGGGTTTCGGCCAGCGCGACGTTGAGGGTGTCGAGCGCGTTGTTGGCCTGCTCGAACGCAGCCAGCATCTCTGCCCCGCTATCGCCGCGCTCCCTCAGCTCGGCGCGAAGGCCCTTGAGCTGCAGGGCACAAGCCACAGCAACCCCCACCGCCACCAAGGCGATCACAACAAGCACGATATCAATAGCAGACATAGTCTCCGCCCAACAAACCCAATCGATCATCAATCAAAACCGCGATCAATCTTACCCCGCCACGCGCACTGGGCGCCCGGCCCCTTCTTTGGCGCCCCTCTCCTCCGCATATTCCATAATGCGGCGCGCCGTCTCCCTGCTCACCTTTGAGTCATCACCGGCTAAGTATGCGTACACGTTTCCCTTATTCAGATTCAAATCGCGGCAGAGACCGTAGCGCGTTACGCCCGATTCCCCTAGCGCTCCCAACGTTCTTTTTCGCATCAGGGCGTTGATCCTCCTGTCCGCCACTGGCTTTTCCTTCACCGCTCTATACGCACGCCAAACGTTGGCATAACGGTTAGGGAGTTTGTCCTCGGCGCATAGAGATGCCAGGCTACCCGTTTGGGCGTACAAGGACAAAACGTCTCGGTAACCCTCTTCCATCCACGAGCCCTCGGATAAGCCCAGAACGTATTCGGCTTTACCCTGCGCCAAAGCGAGCAAAAACAGGGGCTCCGCCACGCGCGGCGCAACCGTCGTCGCCTGCTCAACCAGTTTTCTAAAACTGAGCGACTGCTGTCCGGATAGCTCTCGGCAATAGCCTTTTAAGAATCCCTCAAAGGTCAGATTCAACCGCGCACCTCCTTTTTGTATTGCCTGTATGCGCAGACCATCTCTTGATAACTCCGCTCCGAAGGCGACGACGCCAGCGCCTCGCCCTCGTCGAATATAAGCCGTTCGAGCAGTCCCCAATCAAGTCGGTCGACGAATGCCTGGCTATGAAGATCGACGATGTCGTTCGGACGGTAGGCATAGAGCTTCATTACCGCCAGGTCCTCCAAGGATGGCGTAAAGTACCTGATAAAACGCGCCCCAATATCCAAGGGAATCAAACGGTCTTCGTAATTGAATGGCATCTGATTACAATATGCCACCGCCATACCGTTCACCTCGGGGTATCGAGCTATGATCTCGCGGAGACACCTGTCTGCCTCAAACACATCAATGTCATGTGTAACCGACCGATTCGTCACATCGTTTAGCATGAAGGCGCTTCCTCCCACCAATACAACGCTCGGCCTGTCGTCTCTTGGACCTATTTCCAGCTCCGCCTCTTCGTCAATGCCCAAAAGAGTCTGCTCTAAATCCTGCTTATACATAGCAAATCCTATTATTATTCATCTTCAATAATACTATTCAGTCGCACGACAGGACCCAAAGGATGCAAGGATTCTACTCGTGGCGATAATCCGTACACCCTAGAAGTCCTAATGTGACAAACGCTAACTCTCCCAGCCGGCGCGGACGGTTGTTACGACATCGCCTAGGCGCTGGCCGAGAGCTGACAGATGTTGGAGCACTTCGCTGGGCGAGGCACCGTTGAGGATGCAGGTGAGCGCATACGAGACCAGGAAAATCGCCGCAAGTCCTAACGGAATGAGTACAATCATCGCCAACGCACGCAGACGCTGGCCCACGCGGCGGTGACGCGTGCGGCGCTTGTCAAACGCAAGCTCCTGCGCATATGAATCTTGTTGTACGGAATATACCCCTGGGTCTACCTCGCCCGCAGACGATACCGCAGGTGCGGCATTTTGCGCAGGAGGCTGGGCGGCTACCCCTTGCATTTGCATCTCCATGAGCCGTTGCTGCTGGCGCAGCATGCGCTCTGCTTGTTGCTGCGGAGTCTCAAGAAACAGATCCATGTTGGCCTCCAAAATCGGAGCATTCGACGCTTACGCCCAGCATCCCGCACTGCCAAAGCCACGGCAACGCAATCGCCGGCAATAGCTGCAAAGTTTCTTTTGCTCAAAAGCTGTCGAAAAGCTCAACAACTCCCCTACCAGCACTTTCTCTGAGCTTTTTTCGCCAGCAATCTTTTTGCCCTCAGCCCTTACGCCAACTGACCAAAACCTAACCAAAAGCTTGACGAAAATTGTGGAGACCGGGACCCCACACAAAAACGTGCCGCCCCAAAAGGGGCGGCACGCAAACTTCTAATCAGCTTTTCAGTAACGAGCACGCGACGACCCGAAGCGGGCCGGGAGGGCCGGACTACCTTCCCTCCTCGCTCACGGCTTCGCAGGGTCGCGTTGAGGGAAGGTAGTCCGGCCCTCCCGGCCCAGCTCACGCTAGCACCACGCGCTAGT
>CATYJC010000189.1 GCA_958407555.1 uncultured Collinsella sp.
CGACGGTCAACAACGAAATGCTCTGCGACATGGAAGCGATGGAAGCGCTCGCATGGCGCATCCACCAACGTATGGGTAAGCGATATCGCAACCGTGTTGACGCTTGCAGAAAGAAACAAGAGGCGCTATTTAACACGCTGCGGGCGTGTTTTGGGCTTAAACCCGCCTAGCAATGCTCTGAAACAGGGGGTTGAATACATGCTCTGGCCAAAATATAGCAAATATGAGTACTGCTACAAATTCGGTAACAGCAAAATCAGGGATTTTGGGACTAGAAGATGGCGTAAATCAGAAAGATATTAAACAAATGTGGAATACCCTGGCATCAATCTGACGTTATAGAGAGTGAAAACTGTTTGCAGAGCCAAAAATTCCTGCCACTAATTTGATAACAGTACTCATATTTGCTATTTTTTGGCCACGCGCCCCAAGACGAGCGCGTCGGGGCTCTCCATGGGGAGCTACGGGCTCAATCAGAGCGCGTGCAGCCCGCCCCGACCTGCGAAATCTGTGCTCGCGATGCGAATAACGTCCCTAACCTTAAACTATAGCTTGAACTTAGCTATAATGCGCTACGTTCCTGCCAGGCTGTGGTTGCGGACGGACGAAATGCCCATCCTAGTCCAAGACAGACGCGGTCAAAGGGATCCACGTAAGCGACCGCGTGCGCGCGGCGCGATCATGGCGCGTCCTAGATGTAAGCCGCACCGTCCGTTCTACTTTCTTTGGGGCAATACCGCCTCGCGGGCGAGCGGGCCAGTCGTGAAGGTGGCTGCGGCCTCCCGAGCAAACGCCCCGGTGCGCAAGTGTGGGGTCAAATACCAGGTCAGCTGGTGGGAACAACCCGATATTCCGTGCGGGGCACGGATCGTATACGACACAGAAGGCAGGGTAGTGGACATGGTGAGGGGCAGCTTGATGCATGCGGCTCGGTTAGGTGCTGGGGCCGCGGCGGTCATCGCCGTTTTGGGCCTGAGCGGATGCGCGTTCAATCCACTGTCCACGTTCACGACGCCCACGATCGACCAGATCGAGCGCGAGACCGTTACCCCCACGGTATCGGACGATGCCCTGGTCACGCCGGGAACCCTGACGGTCGCCCTCGATACGTCCGATGCACCGCAGGCCATGCAGGATGCCGACGGAAACCTCACGGGCTATGCGGTCGATGCCGCTCGTGCCCTCGCATGCCGCATGGGTCTCAAGGTCGCCTTTGTCGATGCGTCCTCGGCCGATTCCGCGCTCAGCGATAAAAAGGCGGACATCTTCATTGGCGACATCAAGTCTGCGGGCGGCGACATCAGCTCGCTTGGCACCTGTCTGTACGATGCCGCCGCCGTATTCGGCAAGAGCAGTGACGGCGAGTCGCTGAGCGTTTCCACCGAAACGCTTAACACCGCTACCCTGGGCGTTCAGACCTCCTCGGCC
Source organism: uncultured Collinsella sp. (assembly GCA_958407555.1). Classification (GTDB taxonomy): domain Bacteria; phylum Actinomycetota; class Coriobacteriia; order Coriobacteriales; family Coriobacteriaceae; genus Collinsella. Next base: position 1,429 of record CATYJC010000189.1, read on the forward strand.
TCGCAGGAGGCGCTCGCCAAGCAAAGCATCACCGCCAACCAAAAGACCTTTTCCAACATCAATGAGTGCTTTGAGGCGCTCGAGTCGGGCGAGGTCGATTACGTGATCTGTGATTCCACGGCTGGTGGCTACCTCGCGCGTCTGATGAGCCAGATCTCCTATGTCGGTACGCTCGAGGCGTCCTCCACGCTTGGCGTCGCAGGTCTTAGCTCTAATGATGAGCTGTGCCGTGCCGTGAGCGATGCCCTCGATGGCATCACGGTCGATGGCACGCTCGAGGCAGTCCACTGCGTCTGGTACGGACAGATGCCCTATGACCTTACCGCCAAGACCGTTTCGGGGGCCAATGTGCAGGCATCCGACTCCACGTCCAACGAGACCGAGTCCTCCGATGACGACGCCTCTGATAACAACAGCGACGGCCCGTCGTCTAGCCAGGAGGGCACCATCACCGACGATGACATCAACAAGCTCAATAGCTAGTTATTGGTAGGGGTGGCGCCTGCCACACGCTGAACAAGGCGCTTCTTCACGGTTTCAACACGCATGGCCGGGTCTCCCCAATAAGGGAGCCCGGCTTTTCTATTTTGGTAAAAACGGCAGGTAAAAGCTGATTTCCAGGAAAAAAACTAGCTTTGCCGACGCCCTCCTATAGCGCACTTTGTCACGGAAAAGTGCGAGACTTCGGTATGCGGTATCAAGCAGTCGTTATTCGGGTCTTTGGGAATTCGCGTGATTAAATGCACGGCAATGGGTACATAGCCAGTACAGTAAGTCCCCGAGGCAGATTGGAGCCACGTATGGATATCAAGGTTTCTGGACGCAAGACGACGGTAACCGATGCTCTGCGTGCGCATGTGGATGAGAAAATCGGCGAGGCGCTCAAGGTTTTCGACATCGAGCCCATGACAGTCGACGTCGTGCTTCGTTATGAGAAGAACCCCTCGAACCCCAACCCGGCAATCGTCGAGGTCACGGCTCGTGCCCGCGGTTCGGTGATTCGCGTTGCCGAGCACGGCGCAGATATGTATGCTGCCATCGACCTCTCCGCCGATAAGGTCACCCGCCAGCTGCGCAAGTTCAAGACCAAGGTCGTGGACAACCGCCAGGGTGGTGCCAGTGCCGCGGATGTCGCGCCGGTCGAGCGCGTTGAGGATCTGGCCGACCTGCTGCTGCCCG
>CATYJC010000190.1 GCA_958407555.1 uncultured Collinsella sp.
AGCACCCTCGCTCGCGGCCTTCTCGGCAGCAAGACGGGCACGGCGCTCGGCAAAGGTCTCCTTCTTTGCGGACGCAGCCGTCTCGGCGGCGCCCTCGTCCGCATCGGAATCGTCGTCGACGGCAGCCTTCTTGGGCTTGACCGGAGCCGACGCGGCCTCGCTTACCGGATCGATGATCTCGGACTGAACAACGGCCGTCATCTTTTCCTGCGTCTCGCGGAACTGACGGATAGCACGGCCGATCGTGCGGCCCATCTGTGGGAGCTTATCCGGGCCAAACAGCAAAAAGCCGAAGACCACGATGATCGCGAGCTCACCCTCTCCAATACCAAACACACATACCTCCAAGGCTCGATGTGAGTCGAGCCCGCACCGCGCCATTCGGCCGGAACTCGTCTATTCATTCGGTCAAGTATAGCGCCCGGACGCCAAAACGTCCGAGCGCATCACAAACATATGCCAAACGGCACGCCCTTTTGGGGGCAAAGATTATGCAGCGGTGATCGAAATCTCCTGGTCGACACCCAACAGCTGAACCACGCGCATCACCGGAGGCTGCACATTGGTGCAGCTAAAGCGCTTACCGTGGTCGACCGCGTGGTGCGCGGCGCCCACGAGCACGCCAATGCCCGTCGAATCGATGTAGCTCACCTGGGCAAAATCGAGCTCAACGGCCTCAGTGGGCTGCTCGAGCGCCAGGTCGATAGCATTGCGCAGGCTATCGGCGTTAGAGATATCGATCTCGCCGGTTACCTTAATAGTGTAGATCTCCGGCGTGGGGTTGGTGGAAATACCCAAATCCATGTATACGCTCCTTTACGTATCGAAAGTGCGGATAGTACTGGGCGCGGACTTGCGGGGCCCTAGGCGTTAGGCGCGCTCGGCACGAGCAAGCTCGGCAGCGACAAGCTTAACGGCCAGCACCAGCACGTCGAGCGCGGCCTCCAGGTCATCGACCGTGGGATAGCTCGGCGCGATGCGGATGTTGGTGTCGCGCGGATCCTTGCCATAAGGCCAGGTAGCACCAGCCGGCGTGAGCTTGACGCCCAGGTCGGCACAAAGCGCGGCGACCTTTTGGGCCGAGCCCTCGGGACCATCGAAGCTCACAAAGTAGCCCCCGCGGGGATGCGTCCAAGTGGCGCAACCCGTATCGCCCAGGCCATCGGTGAGCTTGCGCTCAACGGCCTCAAAGCGCGGGCGCAAGAACTCGGCATGCTTTTTCATATGCTCCTTGACCGCCTCGATGGTGGGAAGGAAACGCACGTGACGCAGCTGGTTGAGCTTGTCGGCGCTGATAAGGCCCGCCTTCAGGCGCTTGGAGAACTCGGCGATGACCGCGGGGCTCGCACCGATGAAGCCGATACCGGCGCCCGGGAAGGTGATCTTGGACGTCGAGGCAAATGCCACCACGCGGTCCTCGGTGCCCGCCGCGCGGGCAAGATCGAAGATGTTGGCGAGCTCGTCGGTCTCGTCGTACAGGTCGTGCACGCAGTAGGCGTTGTCCCAGAAGATGCGGAAATCGGGCGCGGCCGTGGGCATCTCGACCAGGCGGCGCACGGTGTCCTCGCTAAAGGTGATACCCGTGGGGTTGGAATACTTGGGCACGCACCAGATACCCTTGATGGAATCATCGGCGGCAACCAGGCGCTCGACCTCGTCCATGTCGGGACCGTTGTCGGTCATCGCGACGGGGACATTCTCGATACCCAGGTCGGCGGTGATGCCAAAATGACGGTCGTAACCGGGAACCGGGCACAGGAACTTGACCTTCTTGCCGTCATGCGCGGCCTCGTAAGCCTCCCAGGGCTCGCTGCCGCACGAGCCGCAGCGCCAGAACATGCCGGCGATATCGTGCTCGATCAGCAGGCTCGACGAACCCAGTACGAGCGTCTGCTCGGCGGGGCAACCCAGGAACTCCCCTGCCAGCTTGCGTGCCGAGGGAATGCCCTCAAAGCAGCCGTAGTTGGAGCAGTCGACGTTGCCGTCGTGCAGATCAGCATCGGCATTGAGGATATCGAGCATGGGTCGAGAGATGTCCACCTGGGAGGGCGACGGCTTGCCGCGGGCCATGTCGAGCGCCAGGCCCTTGGCCTTGACCTCGGCGACCTCGGCTTTGAGCGCCTCGATGGCGGCATCGAGTTCGGTGGTTTCCATCTTCTGGTAGATCGTCTGCATGGGTGCGACCTTTCGCGAAGCGGGACGTTGCAGTTCGTCTAAGTATAGACCGCCACCGCCGCAAGGGTATGAAGCCGTGATAGATTAAGTCCATCGCAATAAATTACGAAACGCCGCGCATGCCGGCGTGGGGCGCCCAAGGAGGCACTATGGAGTACGGATCGTTCCAGGCCGAGGAATTCGGCGACCTGCAGCGCCTGGTCGACGGACTGTTTTACGACCGCCACGCCATCGACCGCCTGGATCTCATCGTGCAGGCCGAGATCTTGGACCTGACACCCGACCTTATGGAAATCGTGAACCTTTTGCCGCCCGGCTACTACGACCGCCAATCGCTTTGCGACCAGCTCAACTCCGCCTTGGCCGCCCACGGCTGGGGCGCCGTCTACG
>CATYJC010000191.1 GCA_958407555.1 uncultured Collinsella sp.
CCATACGGCTCATGCCGATACGGAACTGGTTGGCGACGAGCTCGCCGACGGTGCGGATACGGCGGTTGCCAAAGTGGTCGATGTCGTCGACCTTGAAGCCCTGCTCGCCAGCAGCGAGGGACAGCAGGTAGCGCAGCGTAGCGACGATATCCTCGTCGGTGAGCACCGTGACCTCTTCCTCGGTGGTGAGGTTGAGCTTCTTGTTGACCTTGTAGCGACCGACGCGGGCCAGATCGTAGCGCTGCGGGTTGAAGAGCAGGCCCTCGAGCAGGCTGCGGGAAGCATCCACGGTGGGAGGCTCGCCCGGGCGCAGGCGACGGTAGATCTCGATAAGAGCATCCTCGCGGGTAAGGGCGGTATCGCGCTCGAGGGTGCGCTTGATCACATCGGAGTTGCCGAGCAGCTCGATGATATCGTCGTTGGTGACGGCGATGCCAAGGGCGCGCAGGAACATCGTGGCGCTCTGCTTGCGCTTACGGTCGATGGAGACCATGAGCTGGTCGCGCTTGTCGACCTCAAACTCGAGCCAGGCACCGCGGGACGGGATGATCTGAGCCTTGTAGATCTGCTTGCCCGAATCCATCTCGGAGCTGTAGTACACGCCCGGGGAACGGACGAGCTGGGAGACGACGATGCGCTCGGTACCGTTGATGATAAAGGTGCCCTGATCGGTCATCATGGGGAAGTCGCCCATAAAGACGAGCTGCTCCTTGATCTCACCGGTCTCCTTGTTAGTGAGACGGACGTCGGTCAGAAGCGGAGCCTGATAGGTCATGTCCTTCTCGCGGCACTCCTCGACGGTGTGCGCGGGATCGCCAAACTGATGCTCGCCGAAGGTAACCTCGAGAACATGGTTCTGGCTCTGGATGGGGCTGGATTCCTTGAACGCCTCACGAAGGCCCTCGTCCTTAAAACGCTCAAAGGATTCCCTTTGAACAGAGATAAGGTTGGGGAGCTCCATGGCCTCCGGGATTTTCCCGAAGCTGACGCGCTTGCGCTCAGTGGCAGTGTATGCGTAGGTCACCAGGTTTTTCCTCCTTCACGGAAATGCTCGGTGGATTGGCGAGGCATAGCTTCGCCAGTTATCGCAACCTAATAGTTTATCAGGTACCGACCGTTGAGCAAGAAAAGCCTTGACGTGATTGAGTTTTTGGAGTAGCAAAGTTTTTCGACAGAAAACATGCAGGTAGATGGATGTGTATCGAACACCTGTTCATATATTTTCTGTGAACAGAGGGCTAGCAATCGCAGCTCTTATAAAAAACGGGCGCGAACCGAAGTCCGCACCCGTAAATGTCGATGCCCGAAGGCTTACTTACGCATCAAACCGCCGCGCTCGTCGATGGCATCCCAGAAGGCGCCGGCAAAGCGAGGATCGCTTGCAGCCATGAGGGCGTTGGTGGCCATCCAGCCAGACGGGGTACCGGTATCGTAGCCCGACAGCGGGTCGATGACGACGGCGTACATGGCCTCGCGGTCGAGCGAGCGGGCCATGGCGTCGGTCAGCTGGATCTCTCCGCCCTTACCGGCCTGCTGATCGGCCAGCAGGTCCATGACCAACGGGCTCAGCAGGTAGCGACCGACGATGTACAGGTTGGACGGAGCCGCCTCGGGAGCGGGCTTCTCGACCAGGCCGCCGATGCGCCAAACGGCACCGGGCTCGTCGTCGGCGGCATTCTCGAAGCCCTCGAGAGCGCCCACGCGATCGCCGGCGATAACGCCATAGCGGCTGACTTCCTCGGGAGCGCACGCGGCAACGGCGATAACAGAAGCGCCACCGTGCTCCTTGGAGACGGCAAGCATCTTGTCGCAGATGTCGCGGTTGGGCACAACGTAGTCGCCCAGAAGAACCAGGAAGTTCTCCCCCGCCACAGCGTCAGCGGCAGAGCGAATGGCGTGACCGAGGCCCTTGGGCTCGTACTGATAGCGGAAGTCGACCGGCATACCGCCCGCATGGGCGACGGCGTCGGCATAAGCATCCTTGCCGCGCTCGCGCAGCAGGTTCTCGAGCGAACGATCGGGCTGGAAGTAGCTCAGCAACTCGGGCTTGCCGGGAGAGGTGACGATAATGGCGTCGTCGACCTCCTCGGGGTCGAGCGCCTCCTCGACGACGTACTGGATGACCGGCTTGTCGAGCACCGGCAGCATCTCTTTAGGCGTGCACTTGGTGCCAGGCAGAAAACGCGTGCCAAGACCGGCGGCGGGGATGATTGCCTTCATAGTATTCAGGGATCCTTTCGCAGGCGCAGGATGCGCCCTGTGCGTGCGGCACGGCGGCCGCAGACCAAATTGCGATACCGGTTTATCTTACCGCCGTTAATTAACGTTAATGTAGGCAAGCGCCATTCTTCAGCAGGTCAACGCAAATTATTGCTCGAATGGTGCAATTTTATCGCCCAACGGTAGCGACCCCAAAGCACCGCAAGCGGCAGCAATTTGTATGCCAAGCCAACAAAATAGAGGGATCAAAACGAAAAAGACGGGGCTCGCAATGCGAACCCCGTCTGCAAAGAAATCTGGCGAG
>CATYJC010000192.1 GCA_958407555.1 uncultured Collinsella sp.
CTATACAACTCGATAAGACCGGGTCCGCGGCTGCGCGGGCTCGGTCTTTTTTCATGCAAAAGCGGGCGATGCCCGAGTGTTCTCGCAGATGTTTTGCGTGGATAAGGGCGCGCGTTGTACCATATAGACGTATATGTGTACATATGAAAGGGGCCCCGTGGCCAAGACGGTATATTCCGATAACCAAAATAATGTCGATGCCCTGGCTGAGCGTCTGAGCAGCCAGACGTCGCTTTCTGCCGAGCGCGCCAAGCTAGTTGCCTACGACCTGCTCTGCCGCAAGGCACTCAAGATCAAGTCGAGCGCGCTGGCGCAGATTTTCCGCTCCGTCGATAAGGAATGCGACACCAAGGCGATGCGCGACGAACTCATCGCGGCAAAGATCGTTACCAAGATCGAGGGCAGCGGCATTAACGGACGTCCGGCGTTCTATACCATTCATGCCGAGATAAGTGATGCTCAGGAGCAGCTTGCCGAGTCCGTCGAGGATTTTGTCGTCGAGGATTCCGCTGACGTGACTGCTGTGGAAGAAGCTGCTCCGCGTGAGCATGTCGATACCGATGAGTTGCTCGATGAGAACGTCGTGCGTGCCTTTACGGCCAAGGCAGGACGCGGCGGTTTTGGTGGGGGCGGCAAGCGCGATGCGCAGCGCCGCGCCCAGCAGGAGCGCTTCCGTCGCGCCGTTGCTCAAAAGGGCGAGACGGATGCTGAGACCCTCGAGGAAAAGCTCGTTGGGATGCAGGAGCCGACTCGCACTCAAGAGCATGCTGAGATCCAGGAGCCCAAGCGTCGCCGCGGTGCCCACTTTAAGGCCGAGCAGCGAGGTATTGCATGCGAGGTCCAGGATTCCATCGAGGCTGCTGACGCGCCCGATGAACCGGTCAAGAAGGCTCCGGGTTCATGCCGTCCCGGACGTGGTTTTGCGGGGCGCGCGTATCCCGTAAGGCATCAGGAGAAGAGCGAGCCGGCTTCGACCACTCAGGACGAGAAGGCCGAGAAGGCCGTTGAGCCGGCGGCTCGCGAACAGAAGCCTGCTGAGCCGCAGCTTGAGGTTGATGCCGAGGCCAAGGGCCAGCAGCCTACTGATGAGCAGGCGGAGCAGGGCGCGTCGAGCAAGCCTCGCCGCCGTCGCCATCGTGGGGGCCGCAGTTCCCATGCCGAGACTGCAGCCGAGAAGACCACGCCGCAGGACGAGGATGCGAAGGTCGAGGTTTCTTCGGGGCAGCCTAAGCGCCAGCCAGCGAAGGAGAGCAAGTCCGATCGTCCGCAGAAGCAGGCGCCTATGCCGAAGCGCGAGCGCAATTCCCAAGGCGATTCTAAGCGCAAGTCTCAGAAGAAGCCGGAGTCTGCCGCAGCAGATACTGCTGCCCAGCAGCCCAAGTCGGCAGTCCACGGCGAGGTCTCGGCGTTTGCCCTTGCCCGCGTTTTAGGCAGGCAGCTGCTCAAAGTTGTCCCTACGCCTACGGCGCTCTCTAAGATCAAGGAGCAGCAGACACAGATCGTAAAGGTCGAGGGCAAGGACGGCAAAAAGGCTCCGCAGCGCACTCAGCACAACGAGATGTCCAACCGCAAGATTGCCGAGGAAATCGCAATCATCCAGGCTTGGATCGAGCAGAACCGAGGTGCCGATACGCCGGTTGCCTCGCGCCGCCAGCGTGCCTACCAGATCTTTAACGACGAGAAGGCTTTTGACGGCAAGCACGGTGAGCGCCTGATCAGACGTATGACCGAAAAGGGCATCAGCATGCAGGCGATCAAGGTCGCCCCCAATCGCCCCGTGCACTTTACGGGCTTCTTTACGCTGGGTGCCGACAAGCCGTTCATTATGGTCGAGAACCTGGATACCTATGACGAGATCGTCAAGCTCCTGCGCGGACGCAAACATGCCAAGCTCTTTGGTACCAAGGTGGGCGGCGTGATTTTTGGCGGCGGCTGCAAGGCGAGCGTCTCGCACGCACTGGATGATTATCTGGCTGAGATTGGCTATCGCTTTAACTACGTCTACTACGTGGGCGATATCGATCGCGAGGGCGCGCGCATCGTCGAGCAGGCTCGCAATGCCAATGTGGTCGAGATTCGCCTGCATGCCGGCATGTACCGCGCCATGCTCGCCGAGCATAAGCGTCGCGTGAAGGCCGGCGGCGAGTGCGAGCCCGCGGCTGCCAACCAGGGCGTGCCGCAGAACCTGGCAGCGACGATCAAAGATCTGCCCATGGTCACGCGCGTGCAGTTCCGCAACGTGCTGCGCGAGGGCGGACGCATTCCGCAGGAGATTCTGATGACCGCCGACTATCGGGATGGCGACTCGGGAAGCTTCGACCGCATGCTTAATAATTAGTTCCGCCGGCCCCGGGAGAGCGGGGACACCGGCTTAGGTTTATCGCGAGTTCCGCACGAACAGGAGGCCACTTAATGTGGCCTCCGTCGTGAGCAGGACTGTAGAGCAGGAAACCTAAGCCGGTGTCCCCGCTCTCCCGGGGCCGGCGGAACTAATTATTAAGCA
>CATYJC010000193.1 GCA_958407555.1 uncultured Collinsella sp.
GCACTCTACTTCCAAACCGAGTTTCCCGATGGCGTCTATGCCCGCGTCAACGTGGGTGTGGGCTCTACCGACGAGCTTGTCCTTGCGCTGTCCGAGGCGACGCCGGTACTGCAAGAGGGCCTGGGCGCCCCCGACAACGCCAGCTTTGCCGCCTGGGTCGCCACCAACGATATCGTGCGTTCCCAGATCGACGAGCGCATCCTGCGGGCGGCCGAGCAGGGCTTGCCGTTTAAGGGAGGAGACCTCTAATGGATCCGAGCGTCTACATCCCCGCCTACCTGGAGCGCGCCTACGTTGCGTCGCACCCCGAACTCACCGATGCAGCACGCGAGCTTGTCCATAACGACGTGAGCGTCAACCCTCATAAGTATGCGCAGACCGAGCATGCCCAGGCGCTGCTGTCCTATGCCGGCGTTCACCGCCACCTGCTCGACGAACTCCATCGCATCGAGGACGTGGGCAGCGACGAGGAGTTTGAGCAGACGCGCAACCGCCTGTTCGACGATATGCGCGATGAGCTGCTCAAGATCGTCCGCATCGATGCGTATGTCCTCGATGCCCAGCTGCTCGCCATCATTTTGGCGGACACGCCCGTCGACGCCTGTCTGGGCGACCTGCTGAAGCTCGAAGCGACCACGGCCGATTACCTGCAGCAAAGCGTGCCCGGGTTCGATATGGAAGCTCCGCACTACTGGACCAACAAGGTCCTGGCAGACGGTGTGACAGCGGCCGATCTCACCGTAAGCGAGCCGGCGTTTATCGGGTGGCTCCACACGCTCGAGGCTATCTCGCAGCTGTGCATGGCGAGCGCTCGCTACCGTGCTGCCGCCAACTATTCTCGCCGCGTTCTTAAGGCGGAAGGCTATCCCACCCGAGCTGCAGGCACCGTGTTACTCGCCCTCGCTCGCCTGGAAGACGAGGACGGCTTTTTTGCCCTGGCCCACCAGCTCGAGGAGCAGATGGGGGCCGATGCCCTCGAGAACTCCCCCTGGTACCTACTCGCCCGCACGATCTTGCTGTTCAAAACGAACAAGATGCGCCCGGCGACACGCGCGCTGCGTGAGTTTGCCAACCGCTGCGAGGGCGGCGCGTTCTTTTTGCTGAACCCCATGTATCAGACGCCGTACCTTCCCTGCCGGCCCGAACCGCACGACCCCTGGGACCTTTCGCATCAGGCAGTTTGGGAGGCCGACGGTATCATCTCGGATACTCCCGACTTTGCCCCCTGGGCCAACGCTTGCGAAGACGTATCGCAGCTTGCCCAGGAATTTGCGCGCCGTTACGGCTTTTAACGGCACAATCGCCACGACCATGTCATTCACGTTAGGAACGGCTTCATGAACTTCCGCTCATCTCTCGCCTGCACCTCGAGCGATATCGCCCGTTGGGGTCTGCGCTCCGTCCTTAAGCGCCAGGGTGGCGTACTCCCCGGCCGCATCGCCATGAAGATCGACCCCGAGCTGCTAAGCGACCTCGCGGGCCTTGTCGACCGCAGCGTGGTGATCACCGGCACCAACGGCAAGACCACCACCTCCAACCTCATCGCCGATGCCGTTGCCGCCAGCGGCGCTACCGTGGTATGCAACCGCGCTGGCAACAACATGGAGCCGGGCGTAGTAGGTGCCCTGCTCGAAGCCCGCAGCAATCTTAAGCGTGCCGGCAACGGCAAGCGCGTAGGCGTCTTTGAGTGCGACGAGCTCTACACGGTGCGCGTCCTGCCCAAGCTCAAGCCGACGTACTTTGTGCTGCTCAACCTGTTCCGCGACCAGCTGGACCGCTACGGCGAGATCGACCACACCCAGGACGTCATCGCCCACGCGTTGGAGCTTTCGCCGGCAACGACGCTCATCTATAACGCCGACGATCCGCTGTGTGCCTCGATCGCCGCGCGCGTCCCCAATACGAGCATCGCCTTTGGCATCGACGGCGCCACGGGCACCGAGTCCGATCGCATTAGCGACTCGCGTTTTTGCTCGCAGTGCAACGCGCCGCTGGAGTACGACTATGTGCAGTACGGCCAGCTCGGAGCCTATCATTGTTCTTCGTGCGGTTGGGGTCGTCCCGCGCTGGTCCGTCGCGTAACGGACGTTGAGCTCACCTGCGACGGCTACGGCTTTGACCTGAACTTTAGCCCCGATACCAACACGCCCGCCACGCACATCACCACGCGCTACAACGGCCTGTACATGGTCTATAACGTTGCCGCCGCCTTCTTTGCGGCGCGCGAGCTGGGCGTGGACGCAGCTCACCTACAGCCCACGCTCGATGCCTACGTCCCCGCCGGCGGACGCATGGGTCGCTGGGAGATCGCCGGCCGTACCGTCGAGGCAAACCTGGCCAAGAATCCCGTGGGCTTCGATCGACAGATCCAGTCCATTAAGACGGCGGGCGGCAGACTCTGTGCCTTCTTCCTGAACGACAACGACGCCGACGGCCACGATGTCTCGTGGATCTACGACGTCGACTTCGAGCGCATCGCCGATACCCCAGGGCTTGTCGCCT